>NZ_JBHZGK010000004.1:0-347209 GCF_051900425.1 Frateuria sp. GZRR33 | reverse complement strand
GGATGCTCGACTACAACGAGCAACGCCCCCACGAATCGCTCGGTGATCTGACACCCGCCGAGTACCGCCAACAAGCCGCCAGTCGTTCTACTTTTGAAGTGTCTGCTTGACGGGGGAGCTTACGCAACCAGAACGCCTACGTCGAGTCCTTCAACGGCCGCCTGCGCGATGAGTGCCTCAACGAGCACTGGTTCACCCACCTGCTGCATGCGCGCGCCGTCATCGAAACCTGGCGGCGGGAATACAACGAAGAGAGACCGAAGGCGGCCCTCAGCGGGATGACGCCAGCGGCCTATGCACAGCACTTGGCAAACACAGCTACGATCAACCCCGGACTCTAAACCCGACCGCTACTGAAAGCGGGGGGACGTCGCTCCCTGGCTACCAGCGCGACTTCGCCACCCTCGACGCCCTGCGCCCGCGCCTGCTGCGCCTGGGCAAGCTCTACCAGCGCGCCCAAGACACCGATATGGCCCTCGGCAGCGATCTGATGACCAACGCCCTGCAGGGCTACGCCTTCCTCAAGGTGGCGGGCAAGGGGCAGGGGTTGGATGAGATGCGCAAGATGCTGTCGGCGCGGTTTGCGCGGGGCAAGGCGACCCCTGGCGAAGTGGCGCCGACGCCCGAGCCGGCAACAGCGTAAGCGCCAGGCAGTAGCTCCGCGGAAAGCCCCGCCTGGCGGGGCTTTCTTTTTGCCCGCCCAATCTCAACCGACGGGCACAGAGGCTCTCGCTCGCCTTCCTATGGCCCATTTGGTGGTCTGCTTTCGGCCAGAAGCGGACATCGCCGACCCATCTCGTGTCCGCTCTTGATGTGCCGGTAGTAGGATTCGCCCCAAATATTCGCAAAGTACTGGGATGTTGCCTACTGGCGACGCCGGCATCGCATTGTCTCAACCGAAAATGTCATTCTTGCCACAAGGGATTTGCGAACGTCCGCGCCCTGCACCGCCAACTTAGCACCTGATTAGGGTTGCGCCAATTCACCAACAATTACAAGGCTTGCTATAGCTAAAACGACGCCAGCAAGCGCAATGGCAAGTGCTACTAAAAGGTATTTTCCCAGCAGCGCGCGATGCGCAAGCAGCCGTTGTTTCTCGTCACGTATCGCAGGGGGGTCATCAACATCTAAAAGCCTGTGGGGCGCAATAAGAAAGTTTAGTGTAGCTCTCCAATCCTCCCAAAAAAGCCACCTGCGCCCGTACCGAACTGCCACCTCCTGTACGTTAGCTACTATACCTCTAGTGATGACGTTGTACCTGAGAACCACTCCCAAGGCACCCAGCCCGCCAGCGGCAAAAAACAACAACGGCATCCAATTGAAAAAAATGATCCCAAACGGAACGGATTGCATGAGTCATATTCCTCCGTCGGGAACTAACGTATTTATGGCGTTCCCAATCTGGCGGAGCGAAAAACTTTTTGCTGCTGTCCATCCTAAGCCTGTGTGACCCTCAACTGGTATTGGAGACTTGGCACCTACCCCCACGAAGATATTGTAAGTGCTCGCATCTCCGTAGCTTACATCCGCCCCACCAACTAAGCCTTCTCCGCCACTGCCCCCACTGTACGGGCTCGTTCCTCTCAAAGCCTCTGGGCAGTTGACTGATGAGTAGGTAAAGACCCCTCCCCCAGATATGCCTGTGCCTGTGCTAGATACGCTGGCGAGAGTGAGCATTCCACCAACTCTCCACTGTGAGATATCGCCGAGCGCATTCGAGTTCCAACTAATTGTCAGCTGCGCCGCCGCGCTAGCTCCTAGAGTAGTGAAGGCCCCGCTTGCCTGGCCCCCGAATGCGAACGTGCCCAGCCCCCATGGATCAATTTGGTCAAGAGGTCGATTATTCGCATATACGTAAGTATTTACGCCTGCTCGAAGCCCAGAGGGATCGCTCTCGATATACCTCCCTAGCTCCGCTGCGTAATCGCGGTACCCATTGTTCCAAAGCCCGCGCTCTGCGTCGTAATACTGGCCTGGCAGTCCGACGTTTAATCCGCCAACTAGGTCTGTTGTGACTGTGCGCGTAAACGGGCGGTTTCTTGCCTCCCAAACCACAGTCCCCGCAGCATCAGTAGCCACCTGCGGTCTGCCTGTTTGATCAGCGTGGATTGCATCCACCGACGTACCGCTGATCCGAGCCGTCAGACGCCCGTTGATCCACACGTAATCAATCCAGGTGCCGCCTTGGTTCTCTGCCAGCAGAGAACCTCCTTCAGGAGCAAAGTAGCTAAATGTCCCGCCGCTTTCCTTGCGAAGTCGCTCTCCCTGTGGGTCCACGTAATCATTGGCACCACTCGCGCTCGATAACCGATTAAAAGCGTTGTACTGAAAGGTCGTGACACCATTGATCGTCTGGAGGTTGCCCTGGGGGTCGTACACATAGCTTTCGGCGCCCGCACCACTTACTCCCATCAACCGGTTACTGGTGGTGCTGATAGTGAAATTGCTAACCGCTCCATTGATGGTCTGTGAGGTACGGTTTCCGCCTAGGTCGTAACTGTAGCTCTCGTTGTTTGCTACCCCGTAGGCTGCCGTGAGGTGCGATTGATCGTCGTAGTTGTAGTTCTGGCTTTGACTGGGGTCAATTCCGTTGGTTGTAGCGGAGATGCGGTCTGCCTGGTCGTACCCGAGGGCTAGGCTTTGAACGTTTGGAACGCTTATGCCGGTCAGTCGGCCGTCGCTGTCGTAGGTCAGCGTGTTGGGGAGGCCGTTGCTGGAGACCCAACCCGACATCGCCAAGTTGCCGGGAAGATAGGTGATGCTGCTAGCGCCGGGGAGATTGGTCCCGCCGACCTTTAGCGTCACCGCCGCCACCGCTCCATCCGCATAGGTGTAGATCACTTGGTTGCCGTCAGGATAGTTCACGGCATTGAGGCGCCCCATGGCATCGTAGCCATACCCCACTGCGTAGGTGGTGCCGTTGATGGAGAAGCCGCGCCCGGCGAGCCAACCCTCACGCGTGTAGCTGTATGAGGTAGTGCCTGTGCTGTCGCTAGCAGAACACAGACGACCAATGCCATTGGTACAGCTATCGTACGAAAAGCTCTGCGTCTGCCCTCCCGCAGTGGCGCTCGTTACTCGGTTCAGGCCGTCGTAGCCGTAATTAGTAACTACACCCTTCGCCCGCGTCATTGACGACCGCCGACCATAGGCGTCGTAGCCATAGCGGGTCGTTCCCGTGTCTGGACTTACTTGCTGCCACAGCTGTCCCACGCCATCGTAGGTATAGCTGGTCACCAGATTGCGCGGGTCCTTTACGCTGGCCACGTGATCACCTGCGTCGTACGTGAACGTGGTCGTGGTGGTCGCACCCAACGCGCCCTCGGCTACGCACACGCTCAGCAGGGCAATGAGCGCCTGATAAATGGGGCGCCGCCTTACAAATCGCTGTTCTTCTTCCATGACTCTCTCTGATCCCTGCATTTTGGCACCGTTGGGATTTTCATGTGAGCTGTAGCTATCCATGTGGCTCACCCTTGCACGACATTTGGAGTAACAGCCGCACTCCACCCTGAACAGCCGGAGGCGTTGCATGCTCGAACGCTTGCCGAGTAACCGCTTCCCCCTGGAATGGGGCCATCTCCTGCGGACGTAGAGGTGGTTTGTACCGTCGTGCAGCTTCCTGTGCTCGTGCAATACCTGAAGTCGTAGCTGGTGGCGGTGGATGACGCAGACCAAGACCCCTGAATGACATAGACGTATCGCGGTGGGCGCAGATCCGATTCATAGGACGAAACTACGGTCGAAGTGAGCCCTGTCGGTATGTTGGGAACGTGCAGCACCGTAACGTTCTCCACCGCGCTCCACGCGCCGCAGACGCTGCCGTTGCAGCCCCTCACGTGATAGCCATAAGTGCCGTTGGCTTTGCCGCTGATCGCCCTGCTGGTGGCACCGCTGCTCTGGATGGTGGTCCAACTGCCGCCGTTGATCTGTTCTTGCAGCGTGTAGCTCGTGGCTTCGTTCACTGCTCCCCAGCTAACTGAGTAACTGCCGGAGCTATTGGTGGAAGGCGCAGTTAGGATCGGAGCTGCCGGAGGGATCGTCACGCTGACGTCGGCGCTCGTCTTGTAACCGCTACAGCCGCTCGCATTGCATGCTTTGACCCGGTAGGCATAGCTCCCGGAGGTGGTCTCCGTCACCGCTCTGCTGGTCGCAGTGCCCGAATAGAGGCTAGTCCAGGACCCACTGTCCTTCTGATGCTCCAGGGCGTAGCTGCTAGCTGTGCTGACGCCGGACCAACTCACGGTCAAGCTTCCAGTGCTTGTGGCAGGCACGCTGACTGTGGCCGGTGCCGCGGGCGGCAGCAGAACAGTGATGTCCGCAGCGGCGCTCCAGCCCCCACAGCCCCCAGGATTACAGGCAGCAACCTGATACTCGTAGGTGCCATCGCCGTTGCCGCTGATTGTGGTGCTGGTCGCGTTGCCGCTAAACGCGCCAACCCAGGCCCCCCCGTTTAGACGCTCCTGCAACTTGTAAGTCGTTGCGCTGTCGACAGCAGTCCAGCTTACCGGATAGCTTCCGGTGGTGCTGTTCGATGCGAGGCTTAGGGTGGAAACGTCCAAGGTTGGCCCGCCCGACTCAACCACCTTCGAGATGCGATTCAGCGCGTCGTACTGATAGCTCACGACGTGACCGACGGCATTGGTTACGGAGGCCAGATTGCCATTCTCGTCATACCCATAAGTCAGTTTCTGGCCGTGATTGCCTGTTCTCTGATAGATGCGCCCCAGAGCGTCATACAGCATGTGCAACGACAGGCCGACGTCGGTCGCGCGCGCTATTACATCACCCGTAACATCACCATTAGCGTTGTAGCTGAGCGTCTCGGTCGAGTCGCCGTCCTTCTCTGTCCTACCGATGAGCATGACCCGACCGGTAGCTTGGTCACGGGTCCACACCGTGATCTTACCGTCCGGGTCGGTCTGGCTCTCCAGTAAGCCGAAGCCGTCGTAAGTGAAGTTCCAAGTCGCCGTTTGCCCATTGGAGTGCGTCGCCTTGGTGAGCACACGTCCGCGTGCATCGTAGGTGTAATCGGTTTCGTCACCGTTCGGACCTGCGATCAGACCGACCAAGCCGAGCGCGTTGTAGTTGCCGTAGGAAACCGTTTGCCCCAGGGCATTCTTCACTGAGATCAAGCGCCCGAAAGCGTCGAACGTATAGACGTCCTTGTTACTGTCATTGGCTGACGGATGCGTCACAGTCAGGGTGTGCACCAACCCGTTGCTATACACGGTACGTGCGTAAGAGGTCGTAAGCGTCTGGCTTGCATTGCCGTGACTGGAAAGATTGGTCACGGCCACCGAGCTCACCCGTCCCTGCGGGCTATACATGTAGGCCGTCTTCGACCACCCCTCGACGGTGACAGAGAGGAGTCGGTCCACGTCGAGCGAAGTGTCCCAGACGTAGTCGATAGTGCGCTGTACTGAGGTGCCCGCCGCCTCGATCTTCTGCTGCAGCAGGCCGTTGGTGTCGTATGTGTACTTGGTCACATTGCCATTGTTGTCCGTGGACGATGTCATAAAGCCGTTATCGTCGTACGACATGCTTGCGTACGTGGCAGGGCAATTCGTGGCAGCGTTCCCGGTTATGGAAACTAGATGGTCGGCACCGTCATATTGGTACACGGTGGCGTGGCCAAGCGGATTTGTCACCGTTGCTGTCGGGCCTGTGGCGTTCGAACCATAGAGAACCGACGTGCGCTCCTCGCCGTTGGCGAGGCTATTCATGGTCGCGCGCCCCGCACTGTCGTATTCGGTTATATCGTGAGTGATGCCGTTGTAGGCAACTTCCTTCAGGAGCATGTACTTGCCGGTGGTGCCGGCAGGAGCTTGGATATCTGGGTAGTAGGTGTATGTGACTGCCGTGTTCGGCGAGCCCGGGAGGGTCACTTTGGATAGGGCGCCTAAATGACTGACCGGAGTGGCGACGCGGTCGTAAGAGGAAGTTGTCGTATCGTAAACGTAGACGTGGTTGCCTGGATCGGTAACGCGAATTTGCTTAGCGGCCCCGTATGGCGCCGAACCGTTAACTACGACGAGACTAAACGACTGCCCGTTAGTGTGCGTGACTACTACTGTGTCGGCATTAAGTCGAGTCAACGTCCAGCCTATCCCGAGGCTGTCCTTGATTGACAACAGACTTCCCTCGCTACTGAAGGTCAGTAAGAGCGCATCCTCGTCCCTCAAAGTGAAAGTGCCATCCTCGTTGGCGGTTAGGGTGGCTGTGCCGCTTGCTGTTCCAGCGTCCAAACTGCTGTAACTGCGTCCCGCGCGGAAATACAACCTTGAACCATCGGGCCTAATAAAGAATCCCGGAGAGCAGATATTGCGCCGAAGGTCCGGATCCCATTCGCACGACGGCGGGTCTAGGTAGTAGTCGAGATTGGTCGTCCACGCACCAGCTCCGATGCAAGGGTAGCCTTCCTGACACATGAACCGCGAGTTGTAGTACCGCTCGAACTTAAGTCCCATTTCGCCTGGCAAAACGAAATCAACGACGGATTCAACCTTCGCACCCGAGCCAAAGAGGATGGGGTCGGCACCTTTATCTACCGGTTGGGGCTGCGTAGTCTGTCCGCAGGGAAGTGTGGGCGTGGAACTGTTGTTCGCATCAGCAGCCGGGGCTTTGTTCGCAGGTGCATGTTCCGAGCCGTTTCCACGCGGGCTGATTTGCCCCGAACCATGTCGACCTTGATCACCTGTCTCGACCCAGTTTTCGCTACAGATGTAAGTGAAATATGCAGTAACGGTAATTTTGCCCCCGGCATCATGACTCGTCTCCCCTACCTGGTAGGTGTTGCACATGCGCTGCAGTGCCTCGACAGCGACTGCGCGGGGTGCCCATAGCAACGAGCTGATGGCAAATCCATATACCAGTGCCGCTTGGAGCAAGCCCGCAGCAAAGCAAAAAGTCGACCTACCGCGTCGCAATCCTTGCGAAATCATGCCGTCATCCCCTGTTAGCTCGAGCATTGCGCGCGAGCGGCAGAATCGACGATATCAGCATCTTTCGCTTGGACGCAAACAACCTGGTTCGGATGGCCAATACGGGCCGCTGCGAGGCTGATATGCGATTACACGCGGTCCCAAACTACCTTCTGCACGCCTTGCATCAAGGGCGTACCGATGCAAAGTTGCGGGCATACCAGTGGGCCGGTGACGCCGCGCGCCCTGCGATCTGACGCAGCAGGCATGGCCGCTTTGGGTCGGAATCGGTCGTTTCAGCGAAGCCCGAGCAGAGCTCAACTTCCCCGCAGGCAGCTCCTCAAGAACTCGCGCGTCTCTGCGTCTACGCAATACACGTAACAACCTTTCATCCCGCGGGTAAGAAGCGTCTTGTAGGTGTTGCGTATGATCCGATCGACTTGAGCGCTGGTGCCATCGGGATCGATCTTCGCGCGGCTCTTCCAGCCTCGGATCGACCGGTCCATCGGCGAGCGGGCGTCTGCTGTGGTCGTGAGCGTTCCGTCGCGAGCGACCATGTCTGGCCCGATGATCACGCCGATGTAGTCCAGTTCAAGCCCTTGGCAAGTGTGGATGCAACCGACTTCGTCGACGGAAGTGGGTGTGACTATCCAGAGGCTTCCGTCCCGGTCGAGGTTCCACCGTCTGGCGTACCCGTGCTCGGGCATGACGATGTCATACAGATCCGGGTTGCGCTTGCTCACCCAGTCCCAGCAGTAGCCGGCGACGACGCGGGCCTTGTTGCTGCCGTTGCGGGCGGCAATGAGGTCGTGAAGTTCGTTCGGCGAGTCGACGACGCGAAAGTCGAACTCATCGCAATCCAGGCGGGTGTTCGCCGTCTCGCGCAGGCCGAGCGTGTTGTCCAGCCAGGCGAGGTAGCCGTCAGAGCCGCTGCAACGGAACTGCGACGACAGCTCCAAGTGGGAGACTTGCGCGCCCATCGACCGTGCCCATCGCGCAAGCTCCTCCGAGTGGCCGATATCCGACAGCGTGACGATCTGGTCGTCGTCCACGAAGAAGATGGCGCACTTGCTGCTGCGGATGATCTCCTTGATCTGATTCTCGCCGAGGTTGCCGTACATGCCCGACTTTTCGTTCAGGCGGTGGGCCTCATCGACGATAAGTACGTCAAATGCGTCTGGACCGGTTTCGATGAACGAACCCGAGCCCGAAAATAGGTTATCGATGGCCGAGAGGCGGAGGTTGCCCTTCAGCTTGGCCTTGAACACGGCACGAGGGGCGGCATTCTTGGAGACGTACTTGCAGACGAGCCCCTGCTTGGACAGGTGCGCGAGCAGGTTCACGGCGATCACCGATTTACCCGTGCCCGGACCCCCTTTAATGATGACGACCTGCTTCTTCTCTACGGAGGCGGCGGTGGCTAGAGCGGCCGCGCTCTCGAACGCCACCTTCTGATCATCGATCAGTACAAACTCCCGATTGCCCTTCATCATGCCGACCAGGCTGTCGACCAGCATCTTCGACGGTCGGATACGTCCGTTCTCGATCTGGTAGATCAGTCCGGCGTTGTCGCCGTACTTGACGTGCTGCTTGATGAAGTCGCGCAGGCGTCGGCGTTCTTCCTCGCCCTTGAGGAACAGCGGCGCCTTGCGGATGTAGTCCCCGTAATACTCCGGGTGGTCGATGATCCCGTCCTGCACATAGTTGTGGAGGTAGGCACACGGAGTCAGGGCGATGGCTCGCTGGTAGACCGCTTCGTTGAACCCTTCAAGGAGCGCCGCGTAGGACCATGCCTGATAGCAAGGGTGGGCGCCTTCGCGCTCCGGTGCTGCGCCACCACGGCGTGCGGCGATGATACCGTCCTTACCTGTGAGGCTTGCCTCCGACCATTGCTTCAGCTCGACGATGATGAGATTGGGGCCAGCTTCGGTGCGCCCCGAGATGATGAAGTCGATCCGCTTGGACGTCTGCGGGATGCCGAACTCGACACCGACGCCGACGTCGTCAGGAATGCCGGGGTCACGCAGCACCTTGGCCATCTCGCCAAGCGAGTTCTTCCACGCTCGGTACTCGGCGTCCGGCGCATAGCGGCCGGTACGTTCCAGGTACTTCGTCGCGATGACGTGTTCGATTTCCCGGTTGTCGTGGTCGTCGAGAAAGTCGGCCTTGTTCGCCTGGTAAACGATCACCCTTCAGCCCCCTGTGGCTGTCCTTAGAACTCGGAGTACTTCTTGCTGCTGCCCTTGGCCAGATCGACCGGGTACTTGGCGCCGTTGATTTCGAGTTTTTGCCGGGCTGCGGCGAGCACGTCGATGTCGAGCTTGTCCGATAGCTGCAGGAGATAGAGAAAGACGTCGGCAATCTCCTCGGCAATGTCGTTTTTCTTCCCTTCGCTCAGCGCTCGGCTCTGTTCTTCCGTCATCCACTGGAAGTGCTCCAGCAACTCCGCGGCTTCCACTGAGAGGGCGGAGGCCAGGTTCTTTGGCGAATGGAATTGCTCCCACTCGCGCTCCCGGGCGAATGCCCGCAAGGCATCCTGTAAGGCACGAATCTCCGCGTTCACGGCCCCTGATCCATCGATTAAGTGCCCGGCGAGCATAGCGCGGGGCCGGGAAGGGGCCCAGCGGGAGCCATGACTTCCGGCCGTGTCCCGCCGCCGCCTACTCGGGCAACACTCGCGGGGTTCTGTGCCGTTCGTCACCCGTGGTGCCGCCGGCACGGCCCATCGTTCCGCCCATCCCCATAAGGACCCCTATGCGCCGTCATCTCTCCACCGCAATCTGCCTGGCCCTGGCCGGGCTTTCCATGGCTCCGCTGGGGGTCGCTTCGGCGGCCGAGGTGCGGGAGGCGACGACGCAGTTGCCGCGCGGGGTGGTGCCGTCGCACTACGACGTGGCGGTGACGCCCCATGCGGACAAGCTCTCGTTCGATGGCCAGGTGACGATCACGCTGACCGTGACCAAGCCGACCAGCTCCATCACGCTCAATGCCGCGGATCTCACCTTCTCCAAGGCGTCGCTGACGGCGGAGAAGGGCGAGATGGCGTTCGCTGCGCCCAAGATCGCGGTGGATGAGAAGGCGCAGACCGCGGCCTTCACCTTCGACCACCCCATTCCCGCCGGCACCTACCGCCTGGCGATGACCTACACGGGCAAGATCGGTACGCAGGCCAACGGCATCTTCGCGCTGGACTACGACACCAAGGCCGGCAAGAAGCGGGCGCTGTACACGCAGTTCGAGAACTCCGACGCGCGCCGCTTCATCCCATCGTGGGACGAGCCGAACTACAAGGCGACCTTCACCCTGACCGCCACCGTGCCCTCGGGCGAGATGGCGGTGAGCAACATGCCGATCGCGTCGAAGAAGGACCTGGGCAACGGCCTGGCCGAGGTGCACTTCGGGCAGTCGCCCAAGATGTCGACCTATCTGCTGTTCTTCGGGCTGGGTGATTTCGAGCGCGCCACCACCACGTCCGAAGGCACCGAGATCGGCGTGATCGCGCAGAAGGGCATGGTCGACCAGGCGCAGTTCGCGCTGGATTCGTCCAAGGCGGTGCTGAAGGAATACAACGACTACTTCGGCGTGCCGTACCCGCTGCCGAAGCTGGACAACATCGCCGCGCCGGGCCAGAGCCAGTTCTTCTCCGCGATGGAAAACTGGGGCGCGATCTTCACCTTCGAGTACTCGCTGCTGCTCAACCCGGCCATTTCCAACCAGGTCGACAAGCAGCGCGTGTTCAACACCGCCGCGCACGAGATGGCGCACCAGTGGTTCGGTGACCTGGTCACCATGAGCTGGTGGGACGACCTGTGGCTCAACGAAGGCTTTGCCTCGTGGATGGCCTCGCGCACCACCCAGAAACTGCACCCCGAATGGAACACCGAGCTGGATGCGGTCGGCGTGCGCGAAGGGGCGATGGGGCAGGACTCGGTCGCCACCACCCACCCGGTGGTGCAGCACGTGGAGACCGTTGAGCAGGCGAGCCAGGCGTTCGATGCGATCACCTACTCCAAGGGCGAGGCGGTGATCCACATGCTGGAAGGCTACGTCGGCGAGGATGCCTGGCGCACCGGCGTGCGCAATTACATCAAGGCGCACGCGTACGGCAACACGGTGTCCGACGACCTGTGGAAGTCCGTGCAGGCTGCCGCCGGCAAGCCGATCACGCAGATCGCGCATGACTTCACGCTGCAGCCTGGCATCCCGTTGATCGAGGTGCGCGCGGCGGCCTGCTCCAACGGCAAGACCACCATCGCGCTGCGCCAGGGCGAGTTCACCCGCGACCGTCCGCAGAAGAAGCCGCTGCGCTGGCACGTGCCGGTGATCGCCAGGACCGTCGGCGGCGACACCGTGCGCGCCGTGGTCGACGGCAAGGCCACCATGAGCGTGCCGGGCTGCGGTCCGGTCCTGGTCAATGCCGGCCAGACCGGCTACTACCGCACGCTCTACGCGCAGAACAATTTCGACGCGCTGAAGGGCCAGTTCGCCAAGCTTGCGCCAATCGACCAGCTCGGCCTGCTGGGCGACACCTGGGCGCTGGGCATGGCCGGCAACGAGCCGGTGTCCAACGTGCTGGCGCTGATCGCGGCGACCCCTGCCGATGCCGACCCGCAGGTGTGGGGTGAAGTGGCCGGGTATCTGTCGGCGCTGGACAACTACTATCGCGGCGACCAGGCCCGCCAGCAGCGCCTGCGCAGCTTCGCGCTGAGCCAGTTGCGGCCGGTGTTCGAGAAGATCGGGTGGGAAGCCAAGCCCGGCGAGAGCACGCCCACCTCCACGCTGCGCATGCAGCTGATCGGCGTGCTTGCCGACCTGGGCGACCAGGCCGTGATCGATGAGGCGCGCCGCCGCTTCGCCGCGCAGAAGACCGATCCGGCTGCGGTCCCGGTGGATCTGCGCAAGGTGATCACCGCGGTCGTGGCCGAGCACGCCGACGAGGCCACCTGGAACCAGTTGCACGCCCAGGCGAAGGCCGAGACCACGCCGCTGATCAAGGACCAGCTGTACAGCATGCTGTCGATTGCCGAAGACGATGCGCTGGCCAAGCAGGCACTGGAGCTCGCGCTCACCGACGAGCCGGGCGCGACCAACAGTGCCGGGATGATCCGCGCGGTTGGCTACCACCATCCGGAGATGGCGTTCGACTTCGCCGTGGCGCACCGCGCGCAGGTCGACAAGCTGGTCGACTCGACCTCCAGCAGCCGCTACTACCCGGTGCTGGGCGCCAGCTCGACCAAGCCGGAGATGATCCAGAAGATCCAGGACTACGCGCAGAAGTACATCGCACCGACCTCGCGCCGCGTGGCCGAGCAGGTGGTGGCAAACATCAAGTACCGCATGATGATCCGCCAGGACCGCCTGCCGGAAATCGATGCGTGGCTGGACAAGCACGCCGGCTGATCTCCGCAGCGATCGGTTGATCGGGAGAGGCCCCGCACTGCGGGGCCTTTTCTTTGGGCCATTGGCGGCGCGTGGCCGCGCCTGCATTGATGCGGGCTTGACGAAAATCCCGTGCGCGGCATGACCTTTGGCCCTAGCCGGCAGGCATGGTCGGAATAGGCTGCTGGCGCCGTCTGATGGATGGCGTCGTCATCGATCGGATGGCCGTGGGCGGTGCCTGCCGCAGGCGATCAGCCGTGCGTGTGGCAGGCGAACCGCCCGAACCCTCATGAGCACCGCCAAACCCCTGGCCGCTCATGGGTCCCCCACGTCGATGAGAAGCAGGTATCCCCATGAACGCATCCATCTCGACCCAGTCGGGCGCGCGCCGCTCGACGGTACGGAACCTGGCATTGGTGGCGGTCGCTGGCATCTGTGCCGCCGCAGGCCTGACCCCGGCCCACGCTGCGGAAACGACAGGAAGGGTGTTCGGCCGGGCGCCCTTGGGTGCCACGGTGCTGGTCAGCAGCCCGGAGTTCGCGATCCAGCGCGAGATCCCGGTCAACGCCGATGGTCGTTACGTCGCCAGTTGGCTGCCCATCGGGGTCTACGAGGTTACCGTGGTCGACCACGGCCAGCCCCTGGTGAGGCACCCTAGCGTGCAGGTCTTCGTGGACCGCGGTTCCCGGGTGGACTTCAGCTGCGCATCCGGGCGGTGTTCGGAACTCGCGGCAAACTAGCGTGGCCGACATGCAGGGGCCCGCGTGGGCCACGCGCAAGCATCGCCCACGCGTGGCTCCTGCGTGCGCAGTGGAGCCGGCGTGATGTGACTTCTGACCCTTCGGGGAGCCTTGCATATCGGGTACGCTGCGCACGCTCGCGCGGCGGTTTCGGCCTACGCGCAGCGGCGAACGGTTTTGCCGTGGCGTTGAACGCGCGGTGGCGCCGGTCGCATGACCCAAGGGAACAACGCCAAACCCCTGGCGGCCCATTGGGTTCTCCCCACATCGAAAAACAAAGGAAATCCCCATGAAGAATCTGCTCTCGATTCGCCGTGGCCTGTCCGTGCGCTCGTTTGCGATGGCTGCTGCCTTCGCGGCCTTCGGCATGGCCGGCTCCGCCGCTGTCCACGCCCAGGCCACCGCGGGCGAAGTGTTCGGCAAGGCGCCTGCCGGCAGCACCATCCTGGCCAAGAGCACGACCAACGGCACCCAGCGCCAGGTCACGGTGCCGGAGAACGGCCGCTACGCGATCCGTGCGCTGCCGATCGGCGTCTATAACGTCACGCTGTCGGAGAACGGCCAGCCGGTCGCCAAGCATGCGAACGTGCCGGTGGTCGTGGGCCGTGGCATCAAGGTGGACTTCGACGGTCAGGCGACCGCCGCGGGCCAGCAGTAAGGTGTCCATCGGGCGCTGATGCGTTCGATGAAACAAAAAGCCAGCGCCGGAAGGCGCTGGCTTTTTTTGTGGGGACGCCGTTCGGATGCGACCCGGCTGTCCGATGTAGCGATCGCCTGGACGCTGACCCCGCGCCGAGGGCGTTCCTGCACAAGCGGTCCCTCCGTTCAGGGGAGGAACCGGGCTCCTCAGAGCGCCTCGAAGATGCCGGCCGCGCCCATGCCGGTGCCGATACACATCGTCACCATGCCGTACTTCTGCTTGTGCCGGCGCAGGCCGTGCACCAGCGTCGCCACACGCACCGCGCCCGTGGCACCGAGCGGGTGACCCAGCGCGATGGCGCCGCCGAGCGGATTGACCTTGGCGGGGTCGAGCTCGAGGTCCTTCATCACGGCCAGCGCCTGCGCGGCAAAGGCTTCGTTGAGTTCGATCCAGTCGAGTTGGTCACGACTGATGCCGGTGCGCTTGAGCGCCAGCGGGATCGCTTCCTTGGGACCGATGCCCATCACCTCCGGCGGCACGCCGGCGACGGCGAAGCCGACGAAGCGGGCCAGCGGTTGCAGGTTGTACTCCTTGATGGCCTTCTCGCTGGCGATCAGCACGGCGCCGGCGCCGTCAGACATCTGGCTGGAGTTGCCCGCGGTGACGGTGCCTCCGAACTGCCCGTTGCGGAAAACCGGCTTGAGCTTGCCCAGCACGTCGGGCGTGCTGCCCGGGCGGGGACCTTCGTCCTGGCTGATCACGCGGCTGTCGGTGACGATCGTGTCGTTGGCCAGGTCCGGATAATGGTCGTCCAGCTGGAACGGGGTGATCTCGTCCTTGAACTCACCGGCGGCCTGCGCGGCCAGCGCGCGCTCGTGGCTGCGGGCGGCGAAGGCGTCCTGCTCCTCGCGGCTGACCTTCCACTGCTTGGCGACGTTCTCGGCGGTGATGCCCATGCCGTAGGCGATGCCGATGTGCTCGTTGTCGAAGATCGCCGGGTTCATCGCGACCTTGTGGCCCATCATCGGCACCATGCTCATGCTCTCGGTGCCGCCGGCGAGCATCAGGTCGGCTTCGCCGAGGCGAATGGCGTCGGCGGCATAGGCCACGGCCTGCAGGCCCGAGGAACAGAAGCGGTTGATGGTGACGCCCGGCACGGTGTGCGGCAGGCCGGCGAGCAACACGCCGATGCGCGCCACGTTCATGCCTTGCTCGGCCTCGGGCATGGCGCAGCCGATGACGGCATCGCCGATGCGATGCGGGTCGATGCCCGGTGCCTTCGCCATCACGGCGCGGATCACGTGGGCGAGCATGTCGTCTGGGCGGGTGTTCTTGAAGACGCCGCGCGGCGCCTTGCCCACCGGCGTGCGGGTGGCGGCGACGATGTAGGCGTCCTGGATTTGCTTGGTCATCGTTTTGCTCCGTCGCGCCGCGCTTGCCTGAAGCGCCGACGCGTTGTGGTTTGCGTTCGTGGGCCTGTCGCGCGAATCAGTTGCGCAGCGGCTTGCCGGTAGTCATGGTGTGGGCGATGCGCGCCTGGGTCTTCTCGGTCTTGGCCAGTTCCACGAAGTGCTTGCGCTCGAGCTTGAGCAGCCAGGCCTCATCGACCAGCGAACCGCGCTCGATGCCGCCGCCGCACAGCGTGTCCGCGATGCGGCTGGCGATCGCCACGTCGTGCTCGGAGGCGAAGTAGCCGGCCTGCAGGTTGACCAGCGACGCCTTGAAGGTCGCCGTGCCGGTGTCGCCGGCGACCGGGATCGCGCGGGCGGGCAGGGGCGGACGCCAGCCGCTCTCGGCAAGCGCCGAGGCGACCTTCCTGGCCACGTAGAGCAACTCGTAGGCGTTGAACACCACGACGTCGGACTCGCGCAGCAGGCCCAGTTGCTTCGCTTCGAACGCACTGGCGGAAACCTTGGCCATGGCCACCGTCTCGAACACCTTCTTGAGCGATTCGAACGGATCGGCCGGGTTGGCGTTCGCCGCACGCACGGCCAGCTCCTTCAGGCCGCCGCCGGCAGGCAGCAGGCCGACGCCGGCCTCGACGAGGCCGATGTAACTTTCCAGCGCGGCCACGGTGCGCGCCGAGTGCATCTGGAACTCGCAGCCGCCGCCAAGGCACAGCCCGCGCACGGCGGCGACGACAGGAACCAGCGAGTGCTTGATGCGCATGCTCGTGCGCTGGAAGTTCTCCACCATCGACTCGAAGGCGTCGAACTTGCCGTCCTTCAGCAGGCCGAGCGCACCCTTCAGGTCCGCGCCGGCGGAGAACGGCTCGCCGGTCTGCCAGATCACCACCGCCTTGAGCTTCTCCTCCGCCACCCCGATGGCGTGCTGGATGCCGTCGAGCACGTGGTCGTTGACCGTGTTCATCTTGGTCTTGAACGAGAGGATGCCGACGCCGTCGTCGCCCAGCGTCCACAGGCGTACGCCCTCGTTCTCCCACACGGTGGTGCCCTGGTCGAACTTCTCGCCGAGGATCGCGTCAGGGAAGAGCTGGCGCGCGTAGACGGCGTGGGTGGAGCGCGGCTTGTCGGTGTTCGACGCGGCCGAGTAGGAGCCCGCCTTGCCGTGCACGCCGTTGCGGCCGTCGGTGACCCAGGCGGGCAGCGGCGCATCGCTCATCGCCTTGCCGGCCTTGATGTCCTCGGCGATCCAGTTCGCCACCTGCTGCCAGCCGGCGGCCTGCCAGGTCTCGAACGGACCGAGCTTCCAGCCATAGCCCCAGCGGATGGCGAAGTCGACGTCTCGCGCGGTGTCGGCGATGTCGGCCAGGTGGTAGGCGGTGTAGTGGAAGAGGTCGCGGAAGATCGCCCACAGGAACTGCGCCTGCGGGTCGCTCGATGCGCGCAGCTTGGCGAATTTCTCGGCCGGGTCCTTGATCGCCAGGATGGCGGCCACCTCATCGGAGGCCTTCTGCCCGGACGGTACGTAGTCGCGCTTGGCCGCGTCCAGCACCAGGATGTCCTTGCCGACCTTCTTGTAGAAGCCGGCGCCGGTCTTCTGGCCGAGCGCACCGGCGTCGATCAGGCCCTGCAGCACGGCCGGCGTCTTGAAATACTTGTGCCAGGGATCGTCCGTCAGGGTGTCGCCCATGGTCTTGATCACGTGCGCCATCGTGTCCAGGCCAACCACGTCGGCGGTGCGGTAGGTGGCGCTCTTCGGACGGCCGATGGCCGGGCCGGTCAGCGCATCGACCGTGTCGAAGCCGAGCTTGAACTGTTCGGTGTGGTGCATGGTGGCGAGCATCGAAAACACGCCGATCCGGTTGCCGATGAAGTTTGGCGTGTCCTTGGCGATGACCACGCCCTTTCCGACCGTCGTGGCGAGGAAAGCTTCGAGACCCTCGATCACGCTGGCGTCGGTGAGACGGGTAGGAATCAGCTCGACCAGGTGCATGTAGCGCGGCGGGTTGAAGAAGTGCACGCCGCAGAAGCGGTGGCGCATTTCCTCCGGCAGCGCCTCGGCCAGCGTGTTGATCGAGAGGCCGGAAGTGTTGGAGGCGATGACCGCGGTCCTGGACAGGTGTGAGGCGATCTTCCTGTAAAGATCGAGCTTCCAGTCCATCCGCTCGGCAATCGCCTCGATCACCAGGTCCACTTCCTTCAGATGGTCGAGGTCTTCGTCGTAGTTGGCCGGAATGATCGCCGCGGCTAGGTTCTTGTCCGCCAGCGGCGCAGGCGAGAGCTTCTTGAGGTTCTCGATGGCCTTGAGCGCGATGCCGCTCTTGGGCCCTTCCTTGGCGGGCAGGTCGAACAGCACGGTTTCGACACCGGCGTTGGTCAGGTGCGCGGCGATCTGCGCGCCCATGACGCCGGCGCCCAGCACGGCGGCCTTGCGGATGCGTAGTGTTGCGGGCATTGGCTTCTCCAGGGGATGCGGACAGCGAAACAGAAAGTGGCTAGGCAGCCAGCCGTGGCTGGCCGGTGAGTTCGGATGCGGTCAGGGGTGGCTCAGGCCGGCGCTGGCGAAGCGGATCAGGTGCGCGATCGTCTGCTCGCGGTGGGTGGCCTCGCTGACGCCGCCCTTGCGCTGGATCATGCCGAAGCCGGACATCGCGTGGGTCAGCGCGCCGGTGACCAGGTCGATGCGCCAGTACAGCTCCTCGCGGCTGAGCCTGGGCAGCAGACGGGCGAACTCGGCGGTGAACTGGCGCATGACGTGGCCGTAGTTCTCCGACATGAACTGGCGCAGATGGTCGTCGTGCTCGGCGAAGGCACGCGCCAGTACGCGCATGAACAGCGAACCGCTGCCGTCGCCCGAAAGTGCCAGGGCAGGGCGGATGAAGGCGTCGAGCACGTCCTCGAGCGTGGCATCCGGCTCGCCGGCGACCTTCGACAGGGCGGCCAGTCGGTGCGCGTTCAGCGTATCGAGGCGGCGGCGGAACACTTCCTCGACCAGCTTGTCCTTGGATCCGAAGTGGTAGTTCACTGCCGCCAGGTTGACCCCGGCGGCGGCCGTCAATTGGCGCAACGACGCGCCATCGAAGCCGCGCTGGGCGAACAGCACCTCGGCGGCGGCGAGGATGCGTTCCTTGGTCGAGGCGGAACTGTTCACGCTTGGGCTCGCTCGCAGGAAGGGAATCAAACGATCGTTTGAGCATACGCGCGGGGCTTCGGGCCCGTCAAACGGCCGTTTGGTTCACGCCGTGTCCGCTTGCGATCAGCCTAGAATCTGTCAAACTTTCGTGAGCTAAATCCGCATTTCGTGTCGGATTTGGTCCTACATTGATCGGCAAGTCGGCCGATAGCCCACTCAGATACCAGTATTCCCGGAGCAGACCCCATGGCGCTGGAGCGCACCCTTTCCATCATCAAGCCCGATGCCGTCGCCAAGAACGTGGTCGGCCAGATCTACTCCCGTTTCGAGCAGGCCGGCCTGAAGGTCATCGCTGCGAAGATGAAGCAGCTGTCGCGCAAGGAGGCCGAGGGCTTCTACGCGGTGCACAAGGAGCGCCCGTTCTTCAACGCGCTGGTGGAGTTCATGATCTCCGGCCCGGTGATGATCCAGGTGCTGCAGGGCGAGAACGCGATCGCCAAGAACCGCGAGCTGATGGGCGCCACCAACCCGAAGGACGCTGCGCCGGGCACGATCCGCGCCGACTTCGCCGACTCGATCGACGCCAACGCGGTGCACGGCTCGGACGCCGCCGAGACCGCCAAGGTCGAAATCGCCTACTTCTTTGCGGAGACGGAAGTCTCCCCGCGGTGAGATAAGTTGTGAACCAGGTTGTAGCCACTCCTTCCATCGACCCGAAAGCCGCAAGCGACAAGGTCAACCTGCTGGATTTCGATCGCCAGGGCCTGCGTGACTTCTTCGCGCAGCTGGGCGAGAAGCCGTATCGTGCCGAGCAGGTCATGAAGTGGATCTACCACCGCCTGGAAGACGACTTCGGCAAGATGACCGACGTGGGCAAGGCGCTGCGCGCCAAGCTCGAAGCCTCGTGCTACGTCGGTCCCCCGAAGACGCTGTTCGACAAGGCCGCCGCCGACGGTACGCACAAGTGGCTGCTCGGCATGGATGGCGGCAACGCCATCGAGGCGGTCTACATTCCCGAACCGACCCGCGGCACGCTGTGCGTGTCCTCGCAGGTCGGCTGTGGCCTCAACTGCCAGTTCTGCTCGACCGCGACGCAGGGCTTCAACCGCAATCTCGCCGCGTCCGAAGTGATAGGGCAGATGTGGGTGGCGGCCAAGCACCTGGGCAACGTCACGCACCAGAACCGCCGCATCACCAATGTGGTGATGATGGGCATGGGCGAGCCGCTGCTGAACTTCGACAACGTGGTCACGGCGATGAGCCTGATGCGCGACGATCTGGGCTTCGGCCTGGCGTCCAAGCGCGTGACGCTGTCCACCGCCGGCCTGGTGCCGATGATCGACAAGCTGTCCGAAACGATCGACGTGTCGCTGGCCGTCTCGCTCCACGCCGCCAACGACGAGCTGCGCACCGAGCTGGTGCCGCTCAACAAGCGCTACCCGATCGCCGAGCTGATGGGCGCCTGCCTTCGCTGGATCGAGCGTCGGCCGCGCACTTCGATCACTTTCGAATACACCCTGATGAAGGGCGTGAACGACCAGCCCGAGCACGCCAGGCAGCTGGTCAAGCTGATGCGCAAGCTGCCCACCGGCAGCGCGAAGGTGAACCTGATTCCGTTCAATCCTTTCCCCGGCACGCGTTTCGAGCGCTCGGACGCCGACACCATTCGCGCGTTCCAGACCCTGCTGCTCAACGCGAACGTCCTCACCATGCTGCGCCGCACTCGCGGCGACGACATCGATGCCGCCTGTGGCCAGCTGAAGGGCCAGGTGCTGGACCGCACGCGCCGGCAGGCCGAGTTCCGCAAACGCCTTGATCAGGGACAAGGAGCCGTGCATGCGTCTTGAACGCTGGATGGGGGCAGCGCTGGCGCTCGCGCTGGCCGGATGCGTCACCACCACCACCGAGGAAGGCAGCCTCGGCGGCCGGGTGCCGCACACCAGCAGCAGCCAGGAGGCGCAGGACGCGGCCCGCATCCATACCGAGCTCGGTCAGCAGTACATGGCCAACGGCGACCTCAAGACCGCGCTGGAGAAGCTCAACAAGGCGCTCCAGTTCGATGAGGACTATGCGCCGGCGCATACCGTGATCGCGGTGCTCGACGAGCGCATCAATCGTCCCGAGCAGGCCGAGCAGCACTACCGCCGCGCGGTCCAGCTGGAGCCCGACAAGGGCATGCCGAACAACAATCTGGGCACCTTCCTCTGCCGCATCGGCAAGGGCGGTGAGGCGCTCAAGTATTTCGACACGGCGCTGAAGGACCCCTTCTACCAGACGCCCGACGTGGCGCTGACCAACAAGGGCATCTGCCAGATCCGCATGAACGATCTGGCCGGTGCCCAGACCACCTTGCGCAAGGCGCTGGACGCCAACCCGCAGAACGGTGACGCGCTGCTACACCTGGCCAAGGCCCTGTACCTGAACAACGACGCGTTCCGCGCGCGTGCGTTCATCCAGCGCTTCGATGCGCTGGGCCAGCCTACTGCCGACGCGCTCAAGCTCGGCCACGACATCGAAAACCGCCTGGGTAACACGGATGCTGCCCAAACCTACCGCAGGCGACTGCAAAGCCAGTTCCCGGATTCGGATCAGGCCCGCGCCCTCGACGCACCCGCTAGCCCATGACCTTCCAGCAGTCCAATCCCGGCCATCGCGCGATTGATCTGTTCGCCATCGCGGCGATCACGGATGGCCCGTCGAACGATCAGTCCCCCAGTTTCGGTAGTCGCCTGCGCGCCGCCCGCGAGGCGCGTGGCCTCGACATCGACGCCTGTGCGCACGCGCTCAAGCTTCCGGCGCGCGTGCTCCGCCAGCTCGAGAGCAACCAGCGCGAAGGTATCGACTATGCGGTCTACCTGGCCAGCTACATCGCCAAGTATGCCCGCCACCTGGGCGTGGACGAGGATGCCATCCAGGCGGAACTGGCGAGCCTCAAGCGCGCCGAACCGACGCTGGTGGCCACCGGTGGGATGTCGCATTCGCGCTACCTGCTCGAACGCTATGCGACCGCGGCCACCTACGTGGTGCTGACCGCGGTGATCGTGGTGCCGATGGTATGGCTGGGCGTGCGCGGCACGCTCGACCGCGACCTCAGCCACCTGGCGCCGTTGGACGCCACGCCGGTCGTCCAGCAGGACGCGCCGGCGCAGTTCGCGACCACCAACGGCAAGGTGACCGTCGCACCGCCCGCCGGCAAGGCCGCAGCCGCGGCGCCGGCCGAGGAACAGCCGCTGATGGCTTCGATGGCACCGTTCCCCGGGCTGGACGGCGGCAGCCTGACCGCCGCCAAGCCCGAGACCGCTGCCGTGGCGCCGGCCCCCGTCGCCCCCGTGCCGGGCGGGCACAGCGTGAGCCTCACGCTGGACCAGGCCAGTTGGGTCGAAGTGGTCGCTGCCGACGGGTCCCGCCTGGAATACGGCCTGTTGCCGGCCGGCACCAGCAAGACCTGGAACAGCGCGCAGCCGCTGGACGTGCGCATCGGCAACGTCGGCGGTGCCAAGGTCAGCATCGATGGCCAGCCGCTGCCGCTGGACGCCTACCGCCGCGCGAACGTGGCGCACTTCCGCGTACAGGACGGCAAGCCTGCCCCCAGCGGCGCCTGAGCCGAATCCTTGTTGTAGAAGCGCCCTCTGTGCACGACCGCCACGCCGGTCGCGCACAGAGGGCGCTTGTACATGAGAACCCCCAGGATTTCGCCCGTGCCCGCGGCGCATCGGTTATGCTTGCCCATTGACTGCGGTGCAACTGCGGTCATGGCATTCCAACCTACTTTTTTCCCACCGCCGGGCCGGCCCATGCCGTCGCGGCGCGCGCTTTTGACGGACAACTGCATGGCATTCGACGCATACGACGATTACGAGCAAGGCGAACGCGTACAGCAATGGCTGCGCCAGAACGGCCTGTCCATCGTCATCGGCATCGTCATCGGCCTGGTCGCGATCTTCGGCTGGCAGCAGTGGCGCAACCACCAGGCCACGCGCGAGATGGAGGCATCCAGCCTTTACCAGCAGCTGCAGACCGCGCTGGCTTCCGGCAATACAGGCGAGGCCGACAAGCTGGTCGACCGCCTGGAAAAGGACTACACCAAGTCCACCTACGCCGTGTTCGCCGCCAGCGACCAGGCGCAGCGTCTGGTCGAGGCCAAACAGCTGGACAAGGCGCTGGCCTCCCTGCAGTGGGCACGCAGCCACGTCGCCGACAATGCGCTCAAGCCGCTGGTCGAATTGCGTACAGCCAAGGTGCAAATGGCCGCCGACAAGGCCAAGGACGCGCTGGCCACGCTCGACGCGGTCACCGCGAAGGGCTACGAAGCGCTGCGCCAGGAACTACGGGGCGATGCGCTGGTCAAGCTTGGTCGCGCGGACGACGCGCGCAAGGCCTACCAGGCGGCGCTGGCCGCCATGGCTGAAGACGCGCCGCAGCGCGCCGCCTTGCAACTCAAACTCGACGATCTGGCCGTGGCCGGGAAGCAGGGCGCATGAAGGTGATGGGCATGAAGCGGGCGGTAATGGTGGCGCTGGTTGGCCTGGTCGCATTGGCCGGTTGCCATAACGCCAAGAAGGAAAACGTCCAGCCGCCGACGCCGCTGTCCAAGGATTTCAAGCCGACGGTGCAGGTGACCCGCCTGTGGCGCGAGAGCATCGGCGAAGGTGCCGGTGACACCGGTGTGCGCCTGCGCCCGACGGTGGTCGACGGTGTGCTCTACGCCGACAGCGCCGACGGCAAGCTGGTCGCGCTCGACGCCAACACGGGCAAGACGATCTGGTCCAAGAGCTCGCGCACCCACGGCTGGTTCGGCTGGGGCGACAAGAAGCGCAAGGACGCCTTCTACGCCGGCGGTCCGGCCGTCAGCGGCGACCTGCTCGCCGTCGGCACGCTGGACGGACACGTCTACGGCGTCAACGCGAAGGACGGCAGCCCGCGCTGGGAAGCCACGCTCAAGTCCGAGGTGCTCGCCTCGCCAGTGATCGTGGGCGATCTGGTGGTGGTGCGCACCGGCGACGGTCGCGTCTATGGCCTGGATACCGCCAGCGGCGAGCGTCGCTGGGTCTACGACCAGAGCGAAGTGCCGCTGCTTAGCCTGCGTGGCAACGGCCCGCTGCTGGTCGCCAACGGCGTGGTGTTCTTCGGCAGCGACGGCGGCAAGCTGGTCGCGCTGCGTCTGGACAACGGCGAGAAGCTGTGGGAGCAGAACCTCGCCAGTGGCGAAGGCCGCACCGAGATCGAGCGCCTGGACGACGCCGACGGCTCCATCCTGCTCGACGGCCGCACGCTTTACGGCGCCGCTTACCACGGCAACCTGGTGGCCGTCGACGGCCCCAGCGGCCGGCCGATGTGGGCGCACCCGTTCTCGACCTACGCCTCGCTGGCGACCAAGGGCAACGCGCTCTATGCCGTGGACGAAGACTCGCAGGTGTGGGCGTTCGACAAGAGCTCCGGCGCCGAGATGTGGAAGAACGACAAGCTCAAGTACCGCTGGCTGACCGGACCGGCAGTGCAGGGCGACTACGTGGTGGTCGGCGACATCGAAGGCTACGTTCACTGGCTGCAGTCCGGCGACGGCGCACTGGCTGCGCGCGAGCGCCTGTCCAAGCACGCCATTCGCGCCCAGCCGCTGGTCGTGGGTGACATCGTGTACGTCGAGGACGTGGAAGGCCGCATCGGCGCCTACCGTCTCGGCGGCGCGCGCTGATCGCCCGCAAGGAAGATGCTCAAATCATGCTGCCCGTCGTCGCCCTGGTCGGTCGCCCCAATGTCGGTAAATCGACCCTCTTCAATGCACTGACGCGCAGCCGCGACGCCCTGGTGGCCGACATGCCGGGCGTCACCCGCGACCGCCACTATGGCGTGTGCCACCTCGGCCCGCGCCCCTTCGTGGTGGTCGATACCGGCGGCCTGTCCGGCGTCGAGGAAGGCCTGGACGCGCTCACCGCGCAACAGGTACGCCTGGCGATCGACGAGGCCCAGGTGTTGGTGTTCGTGGTCGATGCGCGCGACGGCCTGCTGCCGCAGGACCAGGGCATCCTCGGCGAGCTGCGCCGCAGCGGCAAACCGATCCTGCTCGGCGTCAACAAGACCGACGGGCTGGACATCGAACATGCGGTGGCGGAGTTCGCCCGCTTCGGCATCGCCGGGTCGCTGCCGCTCTCGGCCGCGCACAACCGCGGCACCGAGGAGCTGATCGCCGCGGTACTGCCGCTGCTCCCGCCGGACGAGGACGAGTCCGAGGCGTCCGTCGAGGACGACAGCATCCGCGTCGCCATCGTCGGTCGCCCGAATGCCGGCAAGTCCACCCTGATCAACCGCCTGCTCGGCGAGAACCGGCTGATCGTCTCCGACGTCGCCGGCACCACGCGCGATCCGATCCGCGTGCCGCTGGAGCGCGACGGCAAGCGCTACACGCTGATCGACACCGCCGGTGTGCGCCGCAGGGCGCGCGTGGAAGAGGGCGTGGAGAAGTTCAGCGTCATCAAGACGCTGCAGTCGATGGCCGCCAGCCAGGTCGTGGTGCTGATGGTCGACGCCCGCGAGAACCTCGCCGACCAGGACCTGACTCTCATCGGCCACGCAGTCGAAGAGGGCCGCGCGCTGGTCATCGCCGTCAACAAGTGGGACGGGATGGACGCCTACCAGCGTGAACAATGCCAGCGCACGCTCGAGCGCAAGCTGGTGTTCGTCGACTGGGCCAAGACCGTATTCATCTCCGCGCTGCACGGTTCGGGTCTGCGCGAGCTGATGCGCGCCGTCGTCCGCGCGCATGCCTCGGCTACGCACGAGCTGGGTTCGTCCGACCTCACGCGTACGCTGGAAAAGGCCTACGAGGCCTACCAGCCGCCGCTGGTCCGGGGCCATGCGCCCAAGCTGCGCTTTGCCCATCCTGGCGGCTCCAACCCGCCGACCATCGTGATTCACGGCAGCCGCACCAAGCACATCGCGCCGGCGTACCGCCGCTACCTCGAAAGCTTCTTCCGCAAGCGCTACCGGCTGGAAGGCACGCCGATCCGGATCGACTTCCGCGATGGCGACAACCCGTTTGCCGGTCGCAAGAACGTGCTCACCGAGGGCCAGCAGCGCAAGCGCCAGCGGATGATCCGCGAGATGAAGCGCCGGAAGAAGTAGCCCGCGTTCGCGTGGGGTCCATCTGCAGATCGCGGAACAACCAGCTGCTGTCTGGTGGAGCCCCCTTGGCGCGGCTGCATGCGCAGGTTCGAGTGACTTCCTGAAGGGGCTCAGCATCCCAGATCGGCAGGGACGATCGCGTACACCGCGGCGTCCCGCGGCTCGTCACGCATCCACAGCCGATGCCGCGCAATGCATTCGAACCGCGCGCCGGCCTGTTCGGCCGTCCGCCGGCTTGCCTGGTTGTCCGGCAACACCGCGATCTCGATGCGAACCAGCCCCAGCGCCCTGAAGCCGAAATTCGCTGCCAGCCTCACGGCACGTCCGGCGGTCCGCTGGCCCTGGCGAGACTGGCGCACCCAGTAGCCAAGCGCCGCGCTGCGATGCATGCGGTTGCGCTGGTTCAGCCCGACGCTACCGAGCAGGGCACCGCTTTCGCGCTCGAACACGCCGAACGCGAAATGCTCGTCGCCCGCCCAGCCCTCGCGGCAATGCCGTATCCACGCCCGCGCCGCGTCGAGGTCGTAGCCTGCGTGGCACCAGGGCAGCCAGCGGCCGACGCTTTCCAGAGATTCCTGGACGGCCGCGTGCAACGCCGTCGCATCCTCCGGCTGCCACGGGCGCAGGAGCAGCGGGCCTTCGGCGAGATGCGTGTCAGCGGGCACAGGCAAGGTGGGTTCCTCTGGATTCGCAGGATGGGCTTCAGGCCATCGCGCCGGGTTCCGATCAAGCGAGGTAGGCCCAGAACCAACCTACGACGCCTGGCGTGTTTGTGCAGGGCCGATGGCGACGGGATAATAGACGCCTTTGCACAGCAGGCAGCCCCATGACCGCACGCATCCTCGACGGCAAACGCATCGCGCAGGAACTGCTGGAGCGGGTGGGGCGGCGCGTGTCCGAGCGGAAGGCGCAGGGCCTTGCGGAACCGGGGCTCGCGGTCGTGCTGGTCGGCGACGACGCGGCCTCGTCGGTGTACGTGCGCAACAAGCGCAAGGCCTGCCACCAGGTGGGCTTCCGCTCGTTCGATTACGACCTCCCGGCCAGCACCACGCAGGCGGAGCTGTTCGCGCTGATCGACGAGCTCAATGCCGATCCGGCCGTGCACGGCATCCTGGTGCAGTCACCGCTGCCGCCGCATATCGACGAGGACGCGCTGGTCGACCGCATCGACGCCAGCAAGGACGTGGACGGTTTCCAGGCGGTAAACGTGGGCCGCCTGGCCCTGCGCCGCTTCGGCCTGCGGCCCTGCACGCCCAAGGGCGTGATGACTCTGCTCGGCCACACCGATCGCCCGGTCCGCGGCCAGCACGCGGTGGTGGTCGGCGTGTCCAACCACGTCGGCCGGCCGCTGGCGCTGGAGCTGCTCATCGCTGGCTGCACCACGACCTGCTGCCACCGCTTCACGCGCGACCTCGAGTCGTTCGTGCGCCAGGCCGATATCGTCATTGTCGCGGTCGGCAGACCCGGCCTGGTCAGGGGTGAATGGATCAAGCCGGGCGCGGTGGTGATCGACGTCGGCATCAACCGGCTCGATGACGGGCGGCTCGTGGGCGATGTCGAGTTCGCTCCGGCCGCAGAGCGCGCCAGCTGGATCACGCCGGTGCCCGGTGGCGTGGGGCCGATGACCGTGGCGACGCTGATCGAGAACACGCTCGAGGCGGCAGAGGCGCGATAGGTCCTCGCGGGCTTCCCCCATCCGCCTGTCGACACATTCCCCGTAAACGGGGGAAGGAGCGGGCGCGCAAGGCTGTGCACCTTCCCGCTTCATGAGCCTTCCCCGTTTGCGGGGGAAGGTGCCCGAAGGGCGGTCGGGGAAGCCTTGCTCCGGCTCCTCACGCCCCTCCATCTGGCGACCACCACGCCCCCACGCGTATAATCCCATCTTTGCAGCGAGACCCACCCGCATGCGCATCCTCGCCGAGGCTCTGACCTACGACGACGTGTACCTCGTTCCGGCCCATTCGGCCGTCCTGCCACGCGACGTCGACACCTCTACCCGGTTGACCCGCAACCTGCGCCTGAACATCCCGATCGTGTCCGCCGCCATGGACACCGTCACCGAGGCGCGGCTGGCCATCACCATGGCCCAGCAGGGCGGCATCGGCATCATCCACAAGAACATGACCGCCGCGCAGCAGGCCGCCGAAGTGCGCCTGGTGAAGAAGTTCGAGGCGGGTGTGATCCGCAGCCCGATCAGCGTCGGCCCCAACACCTCGATCCGCGAAGTGCTCCAGCTCACCCGCGCGCACAACATCTCCGGCGTGCCGGTGGTCGACGGCGAGAAGCTCGTCGGCATCGTCACCAGCCGCGACCTGCGCTTCGAGCGCAAGCTGGAAGACCCGGTGCGCAACATCATGACGCGCCAGGACAAGCTCGTGACCGTGCGCGAAGGCGCCAGCCAGGACGAAGTGCTGCAGCTGCTGCACAAGTTCCGCATCGAGAAGGTGCTGGTCGTCAACGACGACTTCCAGCTGCGCGGCCTGATCACCGTCAAGGACATCCAGAAGGCGCGCGACAACCCGCATGCCGCCAAGGACGCGCACGAGCGCCTGCTGGTCGGCGCGGCGGTGGGCGTTGGCGGCGATACCGAGCAGCGTGTCGAGGCGCTGGTCGAGGCCGGCGTGGACGTGCTGGTGGTCGACACCGCCCACGGCCATTCGCAGGGCGTGATCGAGCGCGCCGGCTGGGTCAAGAAGCGCTACCCGCAGGTGCAGGTGATCGCCGGCAACATCGTCACCGGCGAGGCGGCGCGTGCGCTTCTCGACGCCGGCGTGGATGCGGTCAAGGTCGGCGTCGGTCCCGGCTCGATCTGCACCACCCGCGTGGTCGCCGGCGTCGGCGTGCCGCAGATCACCGCGATCGACCTGGTCGCCACCGCGCTCAAGGACGAGATCCCGTTGATCGCCGATGGCGGCATCCGCTACTCGGGCGATATCCCCAAGGCGCTGGCTGCCGGCGCGTCGACGGTGATGCTGGGCTCGATGTTCGCCGGCACCGAGGAATCGCCGGGCGAGGTCGAGCTGTTCCAGGGCCGTTCCTACAAGAGCTACCGCGGCATGGGCTCGCTTGGCGCGATGGCGCTGGGTTCCAAGGACCGCTACTTCCAGGACGAGGCGGACGCCGACAAGCTGGTGCCCGAGGGCATCGAAGGCCGCGTGCCGTACCGCGGCCCGCTGCGCAACATCATCCACCAGCTGATCGGCGGCCTGCGGGCCTCGATGGGTTACCTCGGGGCCGCCACGGTCGAGGATGTGCGCCAGAAGGCGCAATTCGTGAAGGTGACTTCGGCCGGCGTGACCGAGGCGCACCCGCACGACATCCAGATCACCAAGGAAGCGCCGAACTACCGGCTGAACTCGTGACACACGGGGCCCTTCGCGGGCCCCGACTTCTTATGGCGCCATTCCCCGCGGCCGCAGCGCTGCCGCACTCACGGATGTCCGGTCCAGGGAATGACGCCGACCCGTTTCTGGACGACAGCCCACAGAGCCCGGTCCGATGCAGAACATCCATTCCGACAAGATCCTCATCCTCGACTTCGGCGCGCAGTACACCCAGCTGATCGCCCGCCGCGTGCGCGAGCTCGGCGTCTACTGCGAGATCTGGGCGTGGGACCACGATCCGGCCGAGATCGCCCGCTACGCGCCCAAGGGCATCATCCTGTCGGGCGGCCCCGAATCGACCACGTTGCCGGGTGCGCCCAAGGCGCCACAGGCAGTGTTCGACTCGGGCCTGCCGGTGCTGGGCATCTGCTACGGCATGCAGACCCTGGCCGCGCAGCTGGGCGGCGCGACCGAAGCGGCGGACGCCCGCGAGTTCGGCCATGCCCAGGTCGACATCGCGGGCAACAGCCGCCTGTTCGATGGCCTGAGCGATCACGCCGATGCGCACCGCCTGGACGTCTGGATGAGCCACGGGGACCACGTCAGCCAGGCGCCGCCGGGCTTCGCCATCACCGGCGCGACCGACCGCATCCCGGTCGCGGTGATGGAGAACGAGGACAAGCGCTGGTACGGCGTGCAGTTCCATCCGGAAGTCACCCACACGAAGCAGGGCAATGCGCTGCTGAAGCGTTTCGTGGTCGACATCTGCGGCTGCGCCACGCTTTGGACCGCCGACAACATCATCGACGATCAGATCGCCCGCGTGCGCGATAAGGTCGGCAACGATCACGTGCTGCTCGGCCTCTCCGGTGGCGTCGATTCCTCGGTGGTCGCTGCGCTCCTGCACAAGGCGATCGGCGACCAGCTCACCTGCGTCTTCGTCGACACCGGCCTGCTGCGCTTCAAGGAAGGCGACCAGGTGATGGCCACGATGGCCGAGCACATGGGCGTGAAGGTGATCCGCGTCGATGCCGCCGACCGCTACTTCAGGGCGCTCGAAGGCGTGGCCGACCCGGAAGCCAAGCGCAAGATCATCGGCCGCCTGTTCGTGGAGATCTTCGACGAGGAGTCGGCCAGGGTCACCGCCGCCGGCCACGGCCAGGTCAAATGGCTGGCGCAGGGCACCATCTATCCCGACGTGATCGAGTCGGCCGGCAGCAAGACCGGCAAGGCGCACGTCATCAAGAGCCACCACAACGTCGGCGGCCTGCCGGAGGACATGAAGCTCGGCCTGGTCGAGCCGCTGCGTGAGCTGTTCAAGGACGAGGTGCGGCGTATCGGCGTGGCGCTGGGCCTGCCGCGTGAGATGGTCTACCGCCACCCGTTCCCCGGCCCGGGCCTGGGCGTGCGCATCCTGGGCGAGGTCAAGCGCGAGTACGCCGAACTGCTTGCCCGCGCCGATGCGATCTTCATCGACGAGCTGCGCAAGGCGGACCTCTACGACAAGACCAGCCAGGCCTTCGCCGTGTTCCTGCCGGTCAAGTCGGTCGGCGTCGTCGGCGACGCGCGAGCCTACGAATGGGTGATCGCCCTGCGTGCCGTGGAAACCATCGACTTCATGACCGCACACTGGGCGCACCTGCCGTACGAGTTCCTGGGCAAGGTGTCCAACCGCATCATCAACGAGCTGCGCGGCGTCTCGCGCGTCGTCTACGACATCAGCGGCAAGCCGCCGGCGACCATCGAGTGGGAGTGAGGCCGGTGCGCGCCTCGCGCCCGATGACCGGCCCTTCGCGAAGGCTCGTCGCGGTGCTGGCCCGAAGACGCGCGTTCCGCTCCACGGTTGTTCCTGCAAGTCGCCACACACGGTAGCCACGATGAGCCAGATCACGATCACCAAGCAGGATGGTCCGCGCCACGGCCGCTATGTGGCGCAGGCGGCCGGTGTCGATGCCGAAGCCGAGTTGACCTATACCCATCGCGGTCCGGGCCTGGTGAGTGCCGATCACACCGGCGCCCCCGAAAGCCTCCGGGGCACCGGTGCGGCTGCGGCGCTGGTCGACTATCTGGTCGCCGATGCCCGCGGAAACGGATTCCGGATCCTTCCGCTGTGCCCGTACGTCCGCGCCCGCTACGTGAAGCATCCGGAATGGCAGGACGTGATGACGCTGGCGCCCGGTGAGGAGCCAAACGCGGGCTGACGGCGACGACGGGGTGGGCGCCGTGCCGTGCGCCGGCCACCGGCCGTTTTTGCCGCACGATCGAGGAGCAAAACCGATGGTTCGCAAGACCCTGGCCACGGTGGCCGATACCCAGGTCAGTCCGCTCGCGGTGGCCATCGAGGTGTCGGGCCATCACCTGGTCGGCGATGAGCCGGCCACGCAAGGCGGCGCGGACCTGGGGCCCTCGCCCTACGATCTGCTGACGGCGTCCCTGGGCGCCTGCACCGCCATCACCGTGCGCTGGTATGCGCTCAAGATGGGCTGGCCGCTCGAACACGTCCACGTGGAGGTCGAGCACGACAAGAGGGTGATGGCCGCCCGTCCGGAGGTGATCGACGCCTTCCGCAAGCGCGTGACCATTACCGGCCCCGACCTGACGCCCGAGCAGAGGCAGAAGTTGCTCGAGGTGGCCGAGAAGTGCCCGGTCCACAAGACGCTGACCGGCACCATCAGCATCGAGACCTTGCCGGCCGACTGACCGCGGGGGCGAGCGCGGCTCGGCGCGCTCCGCGCAGCGGCTACAATGCCGGCCCCGCCAGCCGAGCCGCCCTTGCGCGTGTCCATGTCCGATTCCCTCACGCCGATTGCCGCCACATTCTCGTCCGAGGACGAAGCCTGCATGCGCCGCGCCCTGCAACTGGCGGCCCACGCGCGCGACGCGGAGAACGAGGTGCCCGTTGGCGCCGTGCTGGTGCACGAGGGGCAGATCGTCGGGCTGGGCTGGAACCGCAACATCACGCTGCACGATCCGACCGCGCACGCCGAGATCATGGCGCTGCGCGCGGCGGGCCAGAAGCTCGCGAACCACCGCATCGTCGGCGCGACGCTATACGTGACGCTGGAACCCTGTTCGATGTGCGCAATGGCCCTCGTGCATGCGCGGATCGGCCGGGTCGTGTACGCGGCGACCGATCCGAAAACCGGCGCAGCCGGCAGCGTGTTCGACACGCTGATCTCCGAGCGGCACAACCATCGCGTGATGGTGCAGGGTGGATTAATGGCCGCCGAGTCGGGCGAGATGTTGCGGGAGTTCTTCCGCTCGCGGCGATAAGGCCCAGGCAAGCGCGGAGGGTGCGCCTCAGTTCACCGTCGCCGCCCCGGGATGGTCGGCTCGAACGCGCCCCACGAGGCCTGCGAGCTCAAGCCAACAGGAATGCCAGCGCCTGGGCGCACGGCTGCTCCACTTTCAGGCTCAACAACGGATCGGCGCGCGTCCTTCCCAGGTTCACCGCCGCCACCGGCTTGCCGGCGCGCGCCGCCGCGTGCACGAAGCGGTAGCCGGAAAACACCATCAGCGACGAGCCGACGACCAGCACGGCATCGGCAGCTTCCAGCGCCGCCATCGCCAGCATCACGCGCTCGCGCGGCACGTTCTCGCCGAAGAACACCACGTCGGGCTTGAGTACGCCGCCGCACGCCGGGCAGGGCGGCACCCGGAAATCGTCGAACTGCGTCGTCTCCAGATCCGCATCGCCATCCGGCGCCTCGGTCGCCTCCAGGCAGGCCCAGCCGGGGTTGAGACGATCGAGCTCCTGCTGGAACACGTCGCGCGGCTGGCGCCAGTCGCAGCCCATGCAGCGCACCTGGTCGAGCCGTCCGTGCAGGTCGACCACCTGGCGCTGGCCGGCGCGGTGGTGCAACCCATCCACGTTCTGCGTGACCAGCAGTTCGAGCCGCCCCTGTGCCTCCAGCCGCTGCAGCGCGTGGTGGGTGCCGTTGGGCCGGGCTCCGCCAAAGTGGCGCCAGCCGACGAGGCTGCGCGCCCAGTAACGCCGGCGCGTGCGCTCCTCGCCCATGAAGGCCTGGTAGGTCACCGGCGGCGTGCGTTTCCAGGCGCCCTCGGTGTCGCGGTAGTCGGGGATGCCGGAGTCCGTGCTGCAACCGGCGCCGGTCAGCACGAACAGGCGCGGATGGGTATCGATGAACCGGGCGAGCGGGGCAGGTTGCATGGCGCCAAGTATGGCGCGAGCTCGTCCCCTGCAGGAGCACAGCTGTGCGCGACCGCGATCGTCGCCCCGCGCGGTCGCCCACAGGTGCGATCCTGCCAAGGATCACGGAACGCTTTACGACTGTCTCATCTTTCCGTGACGGCACCTTCAATGCGCGCCCACCAAGATGCCCGTGCTACCGCAGCACCGCGCGGCCACGGGTGAATCATGAGCCAGTCCGACCGGACCCTGAGCACGATCAACGACAGAGATCCGTTCGCGATGCGGTACTGGTCCAAGCAGCTGCGCATCTCCGAACGCGACCTGCGCGAGGCGATCGCGGTGGTCGGCACCAACACCCAGGCGGTGCGCCAGTACACCAACCGGCCGCAGGCCAGCCATGCGGACAAGCCGCGCGGCGCAAGCCGCCGCCACGGCGACTGATGGCCCGGCGCCAGGGGACAGCGGACGTGCCTGCCCGCCCCGGCACCAGCGGCCAGCGCAAGCGCGGCCCGGCCACGGCCGCGGCAGATCCATCTTCACAGGGAGTCTCCATGCCGGCACACGCCGTGGCGCCGCCTCGCATCTTCAGCCTGCCAGCCGGACCGGACGCCACCAGCGGGCAGACACCCTGGTTCACGCACGCGGCCGACCTCGGCTTCAGCCACGTGCTGGCGCCCGCCAGCGTGCTCGACGAAGGCGCCGGGGCGATCGGCACGCTCGCCCGGCTCTGCAGCAACCACGGCCTGGGGCTGCTGATCGACGTCGACGTAACGCGCCCGCTGCCCGCCGACGCCGCGCTGCGCGCCGAGCACCCGGACTGGTTCCATGCGCTGGCAGACACCACGGTGTTGCCCGACCCGCGCCGCCCGGCCGCCGAAGCCGGCGTGCGCTGGCGGTTCCACGATGACGCCGTGGCGCCCGAAGCGCTTGCCTGGTGGTGCGAACGGTTGCATGGCGCGCTGCAGGCTGGCGCGATGGGTTTCCGGCTGGCATCGCTCGATGCCGCGCCTGTGGCCTGGTGGGCGCACCTCGTCGATGGCCTGCGCGGCCGCGCGCCACAGGCGCTGTTCCTGGGCTGGACCCAGGGACTGGCGCCTGCCGAACTGGCCGCGCTCACCGACGTGGCCTTCGACTACGCCTTCTGCTCGGCCGAATGGTGGGATTTCCGCGCCGGCTGGCTGGGTCGCGAATTGCGCCGTGTGGCCGAGGTGGCGACGCCGCTCGCCTGCGCTGGCGCACCGTTCGACGACCCGGAGGCCGACCCGCGTTTCGGCCAACAAGAGCTGGCCGAGCGCCACCGCCGCCGCGCGGTCTGGTTCGCCGCAGCCTGCGCGGGCGGCTGGTTGATGCCCGCCGGCTTCGCGCGCGACGAATCGCAGGCGCTGGACATCACCGGTGACGTACGCGCCATCAACGATTGGCTGCGTGGCCTCGGCGCGCAGGCGCGTGAACCGGCGGCGATCCACATCGACGATGCCTGGGTCGGTGTGCTGCGCCGGCAGGGCGAGCGCGCCTGGCTGTCCCTCTTCAACGCACGGCTCGATACCGGCACGCCGGTGGACCTGGGGGCGATCGCCGGCGGTGCAGCCAGCCACTTCGCGGACTGGAGCGCACCGGACGGCGCACCCGTCATCGAGCCGATCACCCTCGGTCCGGGTCAGACGCAGGTACTCGAAGGCACGCGCACCCGGCCGGTCGCCACGCGCACGGGCGTGGCGGCCGCGAAACAGGCGCTGACCGCGGCCACGCAGGCGCCGCGCGTCGCCATCGAGGCCGTGACACCTTGCGTGGACGATGGCCGCTTCGCGGTCAAGCGCGTGGTCGGCGACGTGGTGACGGTGGAGGCCGACGTCTTCATGGACGGCCACGACAAACTCGCCGTGGCGCTGCGCTGGCGCGCGCTGGACGAGAAGCAGTGGCACGAGCTGCGCATGGAGCCGCTTGGCAACGACCGCTACCGCGGCCAATTCACGCCCACCCGCATGGGCCGCCACGAATACACGGTGCAGGCGTGGCGCGACGCCTACGCGAGCTACCGGCACGAGATCGTCGTCAAGCACGATGCCGGCGTGCCGATCGCGCTGGAAATGCGCGAAGGCCAGCACCTGGTCGAACAGACCGCCGCCGGCACCGCGCCGGCCAGGCGCAAGCCCCTGCGTGCGCTGGCCGCGGCGCTGGCCAAGGCCGAGGACGACGAGGCGCGCTATCGATTGCTGATCGCCGAGGACACCGCCCGGGCCATGGCCGAGGGCGACCTGCGCGCGTTTGCCGTCGAGCATCCCCCGCTGCGGCTGGAGGTCGACCGCCGCGCGGCGCAGTTCGCCAGCTGGTACGAACTGTTCCCGCGCTCGATCACCGACAGCCCCGACCGCCACGGCACCTTCCGCGACGTGATCGGACGCCTTCCCGCGATCCAGGCAATGGGCTTCGACGTGCTCTACTTCCCGCCGATCCATCCGATCGGCCGCGCCTTCCGCAAGGGCCGCAACAACACCCTCACGCCCGGCGAGCACGATCCAGGCAGCCCGTACGCCATCGGCTCGGCGGAGGGCGGCCATACGGACATCCACCCGGAGCTCGGCACGATCGAGGACTTCCGCGCGCTGCGCGATGCGGCGCATGCCCACGGCCTGGAACTCGCGCTCGACTTCGCCATCCAGTGCTCGCCCGACCATCCGTGGCTGGCCGAGCATCCCGAGTGGTTCGACTGGCGACCGGACGGCAGCCTGCGCTACGCCGAGAACCCGCCGAAGAAGTACCAGGACATCGTCAACGTCGACTTCTACGAGGAAGGCGCGATCCCGTCGCTGTGGCAGGCACTGTGCGACGTGGTGCTGTACTGGGCGGGCGAGGGCGTGCGCATCTTCCGCGTGGACAACCCGCACACCAAGCCGTTTCCGTTCTGGGAATGGATGATCGGCCGCGTGCGCAGCGAATACCCCGACGCGCTGTTCCTCTCCGAAGCCTTCACCCGGCCCAAACCGATGTACCGGCTGGCCAAGCTGGGCTTCAACCAGTCCTACACGTACTTCACCTGGCGGCATACGAAGCAGGAGTTCACCGACTACCTCACCGAGCTGACCCAGGGACCGCCGCGGGATTTCTTCCGACCGAACTTCTTCGTCAACACGCCGGACATCAACCCGTATTTCCTGCAGCACTCCGGCCGCAGCGGATTCCTCATCCGCGCCGCGCTGGCCACCACGCTCTCCGGCCTGTGGGGGATGTACTCGGGCTTCGAGCTGTGCGAATCGTTGCCGATTCCGGGCAAGGAGGAGTTCCTCGATTCGGAAAAATACGAGATCAAGCCGCGCGACTGGGAAGCACCCGGCAACATCATCGCCGAGATCACCCAGCTCAACGCCATCCGCCGCGAGCAGCCGGCCTTGCAGAGCCATCTGGGCGTGCGCTTCCTGCGCGCGGACAACGATCAGGTGCTGTTCTTCGAGAAGACGGCGCCGGGCGGCCGCGACCGCGTGCTGGTGGCGATCAACCTCGATCCGCACCACGCGCAGTCGACCGGCCTGCACCTGCCGCTGGCCGACTGGGGCGTGGGCGAAGACACGCCGCTGACGGTCGAGGACCTGCTGCACGACGCCACGCTGACCTGGCACGGCGGCCGGCAGCAGGTCTGGCTGGGGCAGGGCATGCCCTATGCGATCTGGCGGGTGGAGGCATGAGCGCCCGCCATTCCGCCAAGGTCTTCCATGCGTTGCACGCCCCCTGTAGGAGCGCGCTTGGGCGCGACCGTCATGCCACCCCCGTGCCCCGCGGTCGCGCCCAAGGGCGCTCCTACAGGGGGAGAGGGCAGCCTCGGGACGCGTCGATGCCCGCACGCGGGTGCGCGGCCCCATGGCAGCGAAATGCAAGGAGTTCCGCATGAGCGCCCATCCCCGGACTCCCAAGCGAAGCTTCACCAGCGATCCGCTCTGGTACAAGGACGCGATCATCTACCAGGTGCACGTCAAGTCGTTCTTCGATTCCAACGACGACGGCGTCGGCGATTTCCAGGGCCTGATCGACAAGCTCGACTACATCGCCGAACTGGGCGTCAACACGCTCTGGCTGCTGCCGTTCTACCCCAGCCCGCGCCGCGACGACGGCTACGACATCTCCGAGTACAAGGACGTCCATCCGGACTATGGGCGACTCGCCGACGCCAAGCGCTTCATCGCCGCAGCGCACGCGCGCGGCCTGCGCGTCATCACCGAGCTGGTGATCAACCACACGTCCGACCAGCACCCGTGGTTCCAGCGCGCCCGCCTGGCCAAGCCCGGTTCGGCCGCGCGCAACTTCTACGTGTGGTCGGACACCGACCAGGCCTACCCGGGCACGCGCATCATCTTCCTCGACACCGAGAAATCGAACTGGACCTGGGACGCGGTCGCCGGCCAGTACTTCTGGCACCGCTTCTTCTCGCACCAGCCGGATCTCAACTTCGACAACCCCGCCGTGATCAAGGCGGTGCTCGGCGTGATGCGCTTCTGGCTCGACATGGGCGTCGATGGCCTGCGGCTGGACGCGGTGCCTTACCTGATCGAGCGCGAGGGCACCAACAACGAGAACCTGCCCGAGACGCACGACATCCTCAAGCTGATCCGCAAGGAGATCGACGAGCACTATCCCGATCGCATGCTGCTGGCCGAGGCGAACCAGTGGCCGGAGGACACCCAGGACTACTTCGGCGATGGCGACGAATGCCACATGGCATTCCACTTCCCGCTGATGCCGCGCATGTACATGGCGATCGCGCGCGAGGACCGCTTCCCGATCACCGACATCATGCGCCAGACCCCGGCCATTCCCGACAACTGCCAGTGGGCGATCTTCCTGCGCAACCACGACGAGCTGACGCTCGAGATGGTGACCGATGCCGAGCGCGATTACCTGTGGGAGACCTACGCCGCCGACCGTCGCGCGCGCATCAACCTCGGCATACGCCGCCGCCTCTCGCCGCTGCTGGAGCGCGACCGCCGCCGCATCGAGCTGATGAACTCGCTGGTGATCACCATGCCCGGCACGCCGGTGCTGTACTACGGCGACGAGCTGGGCATGGGCGACAACATCCACCTGGGCGACCGCGACGGCGTGCGCACGCCGATGCAGTGGTCGATGGACCGCAACGGCGGCTTCTCCAAGGCGGACCCGGCCAAGCTGGTGCTGCCGCCGATCATGGACCCGCTCTATGGCTACCAGGCGGTCAACGCCGAGGCACAGGCGCGCGACCCGCACTCGCTGCTCAACTGGACCCGTCGCGTGCTGGCGGTGCGCAAGCGCTACAAGGCATTCGGCCGGGGCAGCATCAAGTTCCTCTATCCGGGCAACCGCAAGATCCTGGCCTACCTGCGCGAGTACGAGGACGAGCAGGTGCTGTGTGTGGCCAACATGTCGCGCACGCTGCAGGCGGTCGAGCTGGACCTGGGCTCCTTCGACGGTCGCGTGCCGGTGGAGATCCTCGGCGGTACGCCGTTCCCGCCGATCGGCCGGCTGCCCTACCTGCTGACGCTGCCGCCGTTCGGCTTCTACGCCTTCCAGCTTTGCGCCAATGCGCAGATGCCGTCGTGGCACCAGCCGCCGGCCGAGCCCATGCCGGAATACGAAACACTGGTGCTGCGCGGCCCGCTGGTGGAAGGCCCGGTCATGGCGCACCATCGCGGCGTGGTCGAGCGCGACGTGCTGCCGACCTACCTCGGCCGGCGCCGCTGGTTCGGTGCCAAGGACCGCGGCATCGCATCGATCAGCATGATGTACGGCCAGCCCTGGCCGGATCGCGGCGAGGACCTGGTGATCACCGAAATCATCGCCACGCTCGACGATGGCGGCATCGAGCGCTACTGCCTGCCGCTGGGCATCATCTGGGAGGACGAGAACCCGCCGGCCCGCGCACAGCAGCTGGCGTTGGCCCGGGTGCGCCGCGGGCGCCGCGTGGGCTACCTCACCGACGGTTTCGTGCTCGATGCGTTCATCTCCGGCCTGCTGCGGGGCCTGCGCCAGCGGCTGGAGATGCCGCTCAAGCGAGGCGGGGCGATCCGCTTCACCGCAACCCCGGCCTTCGACGCGCTCGACTTCCCGCCCGACGCCGAGAACCGCTGGCTGTCGGCCGAGCAATCGAACAGCTCCGTGATCGTGCACGAGCGCGGCATGCTCAAGCTCTACCGGCACATCGCGCACGGCATCAACCCCGAGCTGGAGATGGGCCGCCACCTGACCCGCGTCGGCTACGCCAACACGCCGCCATTGCTGGGCGAGGTGCTGCACGTGGGTGCCGACGGCATTCCCTCGGCACTGGCCGTGCTGCAGGGCTTCGTGCGCAACCAGGGCGACGCCTGGCGCTGGACGCTCGATTACCTGCAACGCACCTGGGACGAGTTCAGCCACGCCGAGGACGACGCAGCACGCGCGGAGATCCTGGCCGACTACGACAACTTCGCTGCGGCCGTCGGCACGCGCCTGGGCGAACTGCATGCCGTCCTCGCGCAGCCGAGCGAGGACGACGCCTTCCGGCCCGAAACCGCCGACGCCTCCCATCTGGACGGCTGGGCGGCCGACGCGCGTGCGCAACTGCAGCGTGCGCTGGAAGCCCTGGAGGGCCTCGACCCCGAGGACGGCGCCCTGCGTGCACAGCGCGAGCGCCTGTTCGAACGGCGCGAGGCGCTGTGCCGGCGCATCGATGCGCTGGCACGGCACGGCGAAGGCGCGCTGCGCACGCGCGTGCACGGCGACTTCCACCTGGGCCAGGTGCTGGTGGTGCAGGGCGACGCCTGGCTGATCGACTTCGAAGGCGAGCCGGCGCGTCCGCTCGAGGAGCGGCGCATCAAGACCACGCCGCTGCGCGACGTCGCCGGCTTCCTGCGCTCGCTGGACTACGTCGCGGCCGTCGCGCAGCGTGGCGAGGAGGGCATGGCGCCGATCGAGGATCCGCTGTTCGCGCCGTTCCTGGAGCGCTTCCGCCTGCGCGCTTCCGAAGTGTTCCTGGCTGCCTATGTCGCGGTCCTCGAGCGCGCGCCGGTGCGCTGGATCGACGCCGACGCGCTGGCGCCGATGCTTGAACTGTTCCTGCTCGACAAGGCCGCCTACGAGATCGCCTACGAAGCGGCCAATCGGCCGGGCTGGCTCGGCGTGCCGTTGCAGGGACTGCTGCGGTTGACCGACGAGGCCGCCATTGGCGGGGCGGGCACGTGAGCCGCTGGCGTCCCGATCCCGGTGCCGTCGACGCGCTGCTGCAGGCGCGCCATGCCGATCCGTTCGCGGTACTCGGACCGCATCAGGTCGATGGCCAGCGCGTGGTGCGCACGCTGCAGCCGGGCGCGCACGGTGTCGAGGCGATCGACCGCCAGGGCCAGGTCCTTGGCCCGCTCGAACCCGTGGCCGATGGTCTGTTCGCCGGCCCGGTGCCGGGCGAGGGCGGCTATCGCCTGCGCGTGCACTGGCCGACGGCGGCGCAGGAGCTGGACGATCCCTACGCCTTCGGCACCCTGCTCGATGACCACGACCTGGACCTGCTCGCACAGGGCCAGCACCCGGAGCTCTGGCGTCAGCTCGGTGCGCACCCGGTCGAGCGTGATGGCGTGCCGGGCGTACGCTTTGCCGTATGGGCGCCGAACGCGCGGCGGGTCAGCGTGGTCGGCGACTTCAACCAGTGGGACGGGCGCCGCCACCCGATGCGCGTGCGCCTGCCGCACGGGGTGTGGGAGCTGTTCGTGCCGGGCCTGCGCGCCGGCGCGCGCTACAAGTACGAGATCCTCGGCGCCGACTTCTCGGTGCAGCAGAAGGCCGACCCGGTAGCGCTGGCGACCGAGCCGCCGCCGGCGACCGCCTCGGTGGTCGCCCCCGATGCGCCGTTCCGCTGGACCGACCACGCCTGGATGGCCGAACGCGCCATGCGCCAGCGGCTCGATGCGCCGCTGTCGATCTACGAGCTGCACGCCGGTTCCTGGTGGCGCGACGAGCAGGGCGAATCCCCCGGCTGGGACGGCCTGGCCGAACGCCTGATTCCCTACCTGGTCGGCATGGGCTTCACCCACCTCGAGCTGTTGCCGGTCGCCGAGCACCCGTTCGGCGGCTCATGGGGCTACCAGCCGCTGGGCCAGTACGCACCCACCGCGCGCTTCGGCCCGCCGGAGGCGTTCGCGCGTTTCGTCGACCGCTGCCACGAGGCGGGGCTGGGCGTGATCGTCGACTGGGTGCCCGCGCACTTTCCCACCGACGCGCACGGCCTGGCGCGCTTCGACGGCACCGCGCTGTACGAACACGCCGACCCGCGCGAGGGTTTCCACCAGGACTGGAACACGCTCATCTACAACCTGGGCCGCAACGAGGTGTCCGGCTTCCTGATCGGCAGCGCACTGGCCTGGGTCGAGCGCTTCCACATCGACGGCCTGCGCGTGGACGCGGTCGCCTCGATGCTCTATCGCGACTACAGCCGCAAGCACGGCGAATGGGTGCCCAATATCCACGGCGGGCGCGAGAACCTCGAATCGATCGCCTTCCTCAAGCGCTTCAACACGGTCGTGCACCAGCGGCATCCGGGTGTGCTCACCATCGCCGAGGAATCGACCGCCTGGCCCGGAGTCACGCGCGCGCCCACCGACGGCGGCCTGGGCTTCGACTACAAGTGGAACATGGGCTGGATGCACGACACGCTCGAGTACATGTCGCGCGATCCGATCCATCGGCGCTGGCACCACCACGAGATGACGTTCTCGATGGTGTACGCGTATTCGGAGCATTACGTGCTGCCGCTCTCGCACGACGAGGTCGTGCACGGCAAGCGGTCGTTGCTCGGCCGCATGCCGGGCGACGACTGGCAGCGCTTCGCCAACCTGCGTGCCTACTACGGCTTCATGTGGGCCCATCCGGGCAAGAAGCTGCTGTTCGCCGGCGGCGAACTGGCGCAGCCGACCGAGTGGAACCATGACGCGCAGCTGCCGTGGCACCTGCTGGACGATCCGCGCCACCGGGGCGTGCAGCAACTGCTGCGCGACCTCAACCATCTGCTCGCGCGCGAGCCGGCACTGCACGCGTGGGACGGCGATCCACGCGGCTTCCGCTGGGCCATCGGCGACGACGCGGGCAACAGCGTGTTCGCCTGGCTGCGCTTCGCTGAGGGCGCGCGCCCGGCACTGGTGGTGAGCAACCTCACGCCGACGCCGCTGCATGACTACCGCATCGGCGTGCCGCGCGAAGGCCGCTGGGAGCTGGCGATCAACAGCGACGATGCCCGCTACGGCGGCTCCGGCGTGGGGCAGGACGAGGCGCAGGCGGAGCCGGTGCCGGTCCATGGGCAATCGCACTCGCTGGCGCTGTCGCTGCCGCCGCTGGCTACGCTGATCTATCTGGCGGATCGGGCATGAGCGTAGGGTTTGCCTGCGGCGTGGGGTATCGCGCTCCGTCCACCCCCATCCGCCTGTCGGCGCCTTCCCCCGTGGAACGGGGGAAGGCTCACTACCGGGCCTCCCCAAAGCCGATCCTTCCCCCGCCCGCGGGGGAAGGTGCCCGAAGGGCGGATGGGGGAAGCCTTGCCTCAGCCCGGCCCCCCACTCCCCAAATGCGTACCGGCGAACGGGCCCAAGGCCGGATCTCACCACAACCGGTCCTTCCCCCGCCTGCGGGGGAAGGTGCCCGAAGGGCGGATGGGGGAAGCCTTGCCCCAGCCCGGCACACCCGTGCCCACACGAAGCGGAACATCTGATGCCCACGCTCCCCGAACGCATGCAACCGGGCTCGCCGTATCCGCTGGGCGCGCACTGCGACGGCATCGGCACCAACTTCGCCGTGTTCTCGGCCCACGCCGAGCGCATCGAGCTGTGCCTGTTCGATCCTTCCGGTCGCCGCGAGATCGCACGCTACGAACTGCCCGAGTGCACCGACGAGATCTGGCACGGCTACCTGCCGCGCCTGCGCGGCGGGCAGCTCTACGGGTACCGCGCCTACGGCCCCTACGAACCGGAGCAGGGCCATCGCTTCAACCCCAACAAGCTGCTGCTCGACCCGTACGCCCGCCTGCTCGCCGGCCAATTGCGCTGGTCGGATGTACTGCACGGCTACCGCGTGTCCTCGCCGCGGGCGGACCTCTCCTTCGACCGCCGCGACAGCGCCGCGGCCATGCCCAAGGCGGTGGTGGTCGACGAGCCGATGCACTGGGAAGGTCGCACGCAACGCCCGCGCACGCCGTGGTCGAAGACCATCGTCTACGAGGCGCACGTCAAGGGCATGACCCGCACGCTCAAGCGTATCCGGCCGCACGAGCGGGGCACCTTCCTCGCGCTGGCCGACCCCTACGTGATCGACCACCTGGTGCACCTGGGCATCACGGCGATCGAGCTGCTGCCGATCCATGCCTTCGTGCAGGACCGCCGCCTCACCGAGATGAAGCTGCGCAACTATTGGGGCTACAACACGCTGGCGTTCTTCGCCCCGGAACCGTCGTACCTGGCCGAAGGCGCGCTCAACGAGATCCGCGCCGCCGTGCAGGCGCTGCATGCGGCGGGCATCGAGGTGATCCTCGACGTGGTCTACAACCACACGGGCGAGGGCAGCGAACTGGGTCCCACGCTCAGCTTCCGCGGCCTGGACAACGCCAGCTATTACCGCCTGCTGCCCGACAATCCGCGCCACTGCATCAACGACACCGGCACCGGCAACACCGTCAACACCTCGCACCCGCGTGTGCTGCAACTGGTGATGGATTCGCTGCGCTACTGGGTGCAGACCTTCCATATCGACGGCTTCCGCTTCGACCTGGGCGTAACCCTGGGCCGCGAGGCGAACGGCTTCGATCCGAACTGCGGCCTGTTCGACGCCATGCGCCAGGACCCGGTGCTCAACGGCGTCAAGCTGATCTCCGAGCCGTGGGACGTGGGTCCCGGCGGTTACCAGCTCGGCAACCATCCGCCCGGCTTTGCCGAATGGAACGGCAAGTTCCGCGACGACGTGCGCCGCTTCTGGAAAGGCGACGCCGGCCTGCGCGGTGCGCTGGCCGGGCGGCTGCAGGGCTCGGCCGACCTGTTCGACCACCAGCACCGCCGGCCGTGGGCCTCGGTCAATTTCATCACCGCGCACGACGGCTACACCCTGCAGGACCTGGTCAGCTACGAGCAGAAGCACAACGAGGCCAACGGCGAAGAAAACCGCGACGGCGCCAACGACAACGAAAGCAACAACCACGGTGCCGAAGGACCCACCGACGACCCCGCCATCCTCGATGCACGCGGCCGCGCCAAGCGCGCCATGCTGGCGACGCTGCTGTTTTCGCACGGCACGCCGATGCTGCTTGGCGGCGACGAGTTTGACCGCAGCCAGGGGGGTAACAACAACGCCTACTGCCAGGACAACGAGATCTCGTGGTTCGACTGGAAGCTGGCGCAAGCGGATGGCGGCCACGCGCTGACCGACTTCGTCGCCCGCCTGATCCGCCTGCGCGAGCAGCATCCGACCCTGCGCGCGGACAGCTTCATGCACGGCGGCCCCGACCTGCTGCCCGGCCTGGCGCCGGTGTCCTGGTACAACGAGCGGGGCAGCGCGATGAAGCAGAGCGACTGGAACGACGCGCAGGGCCGCCTGCTGATGCTGCGTCGCGCGCTGGCCAAGGGGCGACGCCACATCGACGTGACCCTGCTGCTGGTCAACGGCACCGGCGAACCCCACGCCTTCGAGCTGCCCGAACCGAAGTTGCCCTGGCGGCTGCGCATCGACACCGGTAACCCCGAGGCCCCCGAGCGCAACGTCGAGGAAACCACGATCGAACTGAAGGGCCTGAGCGTCATGCTGCTTTCGGCCGCGCCGCGGCAGGACGGTGCATGAGCGGGCGCTTCCGCCACGCCATGCCTTACGGCGCCGAACTGCAAGGCGATGGACGCACGCGCTTCCGGCTGTGGGCGCCTGACGTCGTGCAGGTGCAACTGGAGCTCGGGCAGGGCGGAACGCAGCCGATGCGCACGCTGGACGACGGCTGGCACGAGTGCCGTGCGGAGGCGCCGCCCGGCACCCGCTATCGCTTCCACGTCGGCGAGGATCTGCGCGTGCCCGACCCGGCCTCGCGGCTGCAGCAGGGCGGCGACGTGCACGGCGCCAGCGTCGTGGTGGACCCCGTGGCATTCGAATGGCAGCACGGCGACTGGCGCGGGCGGCCATGGCACGAGGCGGTGATCTACGAGCTGCACGTGGGCGCCTGCGGCGGCTTCCGCGGCGTGCAGGCCATGCTGCCGCGCCTGCACGCGCTCGGCGTCACCGCGATCGAACTGATGCCGATCGCGCAGTTTCCCGGCGAGCGGAACTGGGGCTACGACGGCGTGCTGCCGTTCGCCCCGGCGGCCGCCTACGGCACGCCCGACGAGCTCAAGGCGCTGGTCGACGCGGCGCACGGGCTGGGGCTGATGATGATCCTGGACGTGGTCTACAACCACTTCGGTCCGGACGGGAATTACCTGGGCGCCTACGCCTCGCCGTTCTTCCGCAAGGACGGCCCCTCGACGCCGTGGGGTGCCGCGATCGACGTGGCACAGCCGCCGGTGGGCGACTTCTTCGTGCACAACGCGCTCTACTGGCTGGAGGAATACCGCTTCGACGGCCTGCGCCTGGACGCGGTGCATGCGCTGCACAACCCGGCCTGGCTGCTCTCGCTGGTCGCCCGCGTGCGGGCCGCGATGGACGGGCGGCAGGTGCACCTGATCCTGGAGAACGAGGCCAACCAGGCGCACCTGCTCGGGCCGCACCGCTTCGACGCGCAGTGGAACGACGATTTCCATAACGCGCTGCACGTGATGCTCACCGGCGAGCGCGCCGGGTACTACGGCGCCTATGCCGACGACCCCACGGGCAGGCTGGTGCGGTGCCTAGGCGAGGGATTTGCCTGGCAGGGCGAGCCGATGCGCGGCAAGCCCCGCGGCGAACCGAGCGGCCACCTGGGCCCGTCGTGCTTCGTCGAATTCCTGCAGAACCACGACCAGGTCGGCAACCGCGCCCTGGGCGAACGGCTCGCCGAACTGGTCGAGCCGAAGCTCCTGGAGGCCGCGCTCGCCTTGCTGCTGCTTACCCCTTCCGTGCCGATGCTGTTCATGGGCGAGGAATGGGGCAGCCGCCGGCCGTTCCTGTTCTTCACCGACCACCAGACCGAGGAGCTGCGCACGGCCGTGCGCGAGGGGCGGCGGAAGGAGTTCGCCGACTTCGAAAGCCACGGCAAGGGCGACGTGCCCGATCCGAATGCACCGGCCACCTTCGAACGATCCACGCTGGACACCTCCGAAGCAGGCAGCGCAGAAGGCCTCGCGCGGCTCACTCTGGTCCGCCTGCTGCTGGCGCAACGGCGGCAGTACCTGATGCCACGCCTGGAGCAGGCACGACCGTTGGGCGCACAGGCCCTCGGCGAGCGCGCGCTGCAGGCGCGCTGGCAGCTGGGCGACGCCTGCCTCAAGGTCTACTGCAACCTGGGCGAGGGTGCAGCCGACGTCGACGCCAAGCCGACACCCGATGCGCGATGGTTGCACGGCGAGGCGTCGGCGATCGCCGCCCTGGCCGAAGGCCGCCTCGATCCCGCCTGCACCCTGGTCTGCCTGGAACCTTCGGCATGAGTTTCACCCTCATCCCCCACGCCCCTGCAGGAGCGCACCCCGTGCGCGACCGCGTGGCCAGCAAGGTGGCCAGCAAGGGTCGCCGCACGGAGCGGGGTAGACTGTGAGCGACCTCGACGCCCGCCTCGCCGAGCTTGCCGGGCAGGCCGGCGTCGACGTGCACTGGCGCGACGCCAACGATCGACCGCAGGAGGTGGCGCCGCCCACGCTGCGCGCCGTGCTTGATGCGCTGGGCCTGCCGTGCGCGAACGAGGGCGACATCGACGACAGCCTCGACCGGTTGCGCCGCGAGCGCGAAGGAACCCGGCTGCCGCGCCTGCTGGTGACTGACGCCGGTGGCTCCATTGCATTGCCGCCTGCCCATGCGCTGCGCCATTACCGCATGGAAGACGAGCAGGGCAGTCCGGTCGACCAGGGCACACTGGCGGCGGACGAGCGCACGCTGCGCGCGCCGGCGATAGCCGGTTACTACCGCCTGCTGCTGGGTGAGGACGAATGCACGCTTGCCGTCGCCCCGGCGCGCGCGTTCGGCGTGGGCGACATCGCCGGCGCGCACGGCCGCCCCTGGGGCGTGGCCGTGCAGCTGTCGAGCCTGCGCCGCCCGGGCGATGGCGGCCTCGGCGACTTCACCGCGCTGGAGCAGTGCGCCCGCGCAGCCGCCACACGCGGCGCCGACGCGCTGGCGATCAGCCCGGTGCATGCTCTGTTCGCCGCCGCGCCCGAGCGCTACAGCCCATATGCGCCCTCCAGCCGGCTGTTCCTCAACCCGCTGTACGTCGACCCGGGGCGCGTGGGCGGCGCCTCGGCGCTGCGCACGGTCATCGACGCACACAACCTGCGCCAGGAGCTGGCCGAGCTCGAATGGCTCGAACTGATCGACTGGCCACGGGCGGCGCGCGCGCGCATGACGCTGCTGCGCACGCTGTTCGAATGGTCCACCGCCGACTCCAAGCTGACCCAGGCGCTGTGCGCCTTCCGCAAGGCGCAGGGCGAGGCGCTCGAGCGCCACGCGCGTTTCGAGGCGTTGCAGGTGCACTTCCGCGCGCACGACATGCCCGGCGGCTGGCAGGCCTGGCCGTCCGAATACCACGACCCGGCGAGCCCGGCGGTGGCGACCTTCGCACGCGAGCACAGCCGCGAGGTGGCCTTCCACGCGTTCCTGCAATGGCAGGCCAGGCGCGGGCTGGAAGATGCGCAGCACACCGCGCGCGCCTCGGGCATGGCGATCGGGTTGATCGCGGACCTGGCGGTCGGCACCGATCCCGGCGGCAGCCAGGCCTGGAGCCACCAGGGCGAACTGCTGCACGGCCTGTCGGTGGGTGCGCCGCCGGATCTGCTCAACCGCAACGGGCAGGACTGGGGCCTGACCACCTTCTCTCCGGCGGGCCTCAAGCGCAGTGGCTATGCCGGCTATCTCGCGATGCTGCGCACTGCGCTCGCGCATGCCGGCGGCGTGCGCATCGACCACGTGCTGGGCCTCAAGCGCCTGTGGCTGGTCCCGCATGGCCACGGCGCGACCGGGGGCGCCTACGTGCGCTATCCGTTCGAGGACATGCTGCGGCTGCTCGCGATCGAATCGCATCGCAACCGGGCGATCGTCATCGGCGAAGACCTGGGCACGGTGCCCGCCGACTTCCGCCAGCGCCTTGGCGAGGCGGGTGTGCTGGGCATCCGCGTGCTGTGGTTCGAGCGCGCGGCCGACCGCGGTTTCATCGCGCCGAAGCACTGGTCGCCGGAGGCGATGGCGACCACCTCGACGCATGACGTGGCGACCGTGGCCGGCTGGTGGAGCGGGCGCGACATCGCATGGCGCGCCCGTGCGGGCCTGGCCGAGCCGGGTGTGGACGAAATCGCCGCGCGCGCGCTCGATCGCGACCGGTTGTGGCGCGCGCTGTGCGCGTCCGGTGCGGCGCAGGATGCCGGCGGCTCGCCGGACGAGAACCGGCCACCCTCGCCGGAGGACGTGACGCCGGTGGCCATCGCGGCCGCGGGCCACGTGGCGCGCGCGCCGGCGCCGCTGGTCATCGTTCCAGCCGAAGACCTGCTGGCATTGCCGGAACAGCCGAACTTGCCGGGCCCGACCGACGCGCTGCATCCCAACTGGCGCCGCCGATTGCCCGAGTCAGCCGCGCTGCTGTTCGATGGTCCGGTGGCGCAGGCATGCTGTGCCGCCGTGGCCGCGGCGCGAAACAACGCGTCGTGAGCGCGCGACCGCACGCCGTCGCTCCCTCTCGCCCGGCCCTTGCCGTAGGAGAGGTCTTTCCCGAACGGCTCCCCGCAAGCGTGGCCCCTCACCCAAGCCCTCTCCCCGGAGGGGAGAGGGCTTCAAATCCGGCAGGCACCCCATTTCCCGCAGCACCCGACGCACCGGGCGTGCCCAAGCGAAGTCGAAGGGCCTCGCCGTGAACGACCCCGTGCCCATCCCGCCGCGTGCGCTCGCGCGCCTGCAACTGCATGCCGGCTTCACCCTCGACGATGCCGCCGCGCAGGTCGACTACTACGCCGACCTGGGTGTGAGCCATCTCTACGCCTCGCCGCTGTTCACGGCGCGCCCCGGTTCGAACCACGGCTACGACGTCATCGACTACCACCGGGTCAATCCCGAACTCGGCGGCGAACCGGCGCTGCAACGGCTGGTGCAGGCGCTGCGCGCGCGCGGCATGGGCCTGGTGCTGGACATCGTCCCAAACCACATGTTCGCCGGTCCCGGCAACGCCTGGTGGATGGATGTCCTGTGCCATGGCCGCGCCAGCGCCTACGCCGGCTACTTCGACATCGACTGGCGCAGCCCCGATCCGCTGGTGCGCGGACACGTGCTGCTGCCCATCCTGGGCAAGCCTTACGCACAGGCGCTGCGCGACGGCGACGTCCGGCTCGGTCATGAGGGCGGGAACTACGTGTTGCGCGTGCACGACAACCCGTTGCCGCTCGCCCCGCCGTCGATCGAGGCGTTGCGCCGCGCAGGGGAGCCCTCGCGGGTGCTGTCGGCGCACGATGCCACGCGCGAGGCGGGCTTCGGCCAACTGCACGCCCTGCTGGAACAGCAGCACTACCGCCTGGCGCTGTGGAAGCTCGCCAACGACACGATCGATTACCGGCGCTTCTTCGACATCAACGAACTGGTCGGCATGCGCATGGATCGCACGCGCGTGTTCGAGGACAGCCATGCGCTGGTGTTCCGCCTCTACGCCGAAGGCCTGATCGACGGCCTGCGCGTGGACCACGTCGACGGCCTGGCCGATCCGCACCGCTATTGCCGCCAGTTGCGCCATCGACTGCGACGCCTGCAGCGGCAGCGTCCGGCCGGCGCGCCGCGTGGGCCGGCGTACCTGGTGGTGGAAAAAATCCTGGCCGAAGGCGAGCGCCTGCGCCCGGACTGGCGCATGGACGGCACCACGGGCTACGAATTCATGGACCAGGTCGGCGCACTGATGCACGACGGCGCCGGCGAGGCCATGCTGACCGAACTGTGGCAGGCGATCAGCGGCGAGCGCGCCGACTTCGCGACGGTGGCGCGCGCGGCGCGGCGGCAGATCCTGGTCGACAGCTTCGAGGCCGAACTGGACCGCACCGCGCGTGCCCTGTTCGACGCCGCGCGCGCCGACGTCTCCACCCGCGACGTCAGCCTGCCGGCGATCCGCCGCGTGCTGGTCGAGCTGCTGGTGCACTTCCCGGTGTACCGCACCTACGCCGGCGGCCTGGGCCGCGATGCGGTCGACGAGGCGGTGTTCCAGCAGGCCTATGCACGCGCCCGCCACCACGTGCGCATCGAGGATCGCGAACTGCTGGCCGAAGTGGCCGCCTGGCTCGGCGGCCAGGCGCCGCGCGGCTTGCCGCCGGGGCGCGTACGGCAGGCCCGCGAGCGGGCAATGCGGATCTTCCAGCAGGCCACCTCGCCGATGGCCGCCAAGGCGGTGGAGGACACCGCCTGCTATCGCTACGGGCGGCTGCTCTCGCGCAACGAGGTGGGCGCCGACCCCGGCCACCTGGCGCTGGACATCCCCACCTTCCACGCGTTGTGCGCCGAGCGCGCACGCGACTACCCACACAACCTGCTGGCCACCGCGACCCACGACCACAAGCGGGGCGAGGACGCCCGTGCCCGCCTGGCGGTGCTCTCGCAGGCGGCCGTGGTGCCGCACTGGGCCAGCACGGTCGAGCGCTGGCGCGAGCGCAACGGCCACCTGCGCGCCGCGATCGACGGCGCACCGGCGCCGTCCCCCGCCGACGAGTACATGCTCTACCAGACCCTGCTCGGCGCCTGGCCGCTGACGCTCGCGCCGGACGATCGCGAGGGCCTCGAGGCCTTCCGCGCACGCGTGGCCCAGTGGCAGCGCAAGGCACTGCGCGAGGCCAAGCGCCGTTCGCGCTGGAGCCGTCCCAACGAGCCGTACGAGGACGCCTGCGACGCGTTCCTGACCGCAATGCTGGCGCCGGCCCACGGCTTCGCAGGCGAACTGCACGCCTTCGTGCAGCGCATCGCAGCCGCAGGCGCCGCCAATAGCCTGGTGCAGACTGCGTTGCGACTGACCACGCCCGGCGTGCCCGACACCTATCAGGGCACCGGGTTCTGGGACTTCAGCCTGGTCGACCCGGACAATCGCAGTCCGGTCGATTTCGACGCGCGGCGCGCGGCACTGGCGACCGGGGCGCCGTGGGACGCGCTGCTCGGCCGGTGGCGCGATGGCGCGATCAAGCAGCGCGTGCTCCAGGCGTTGCTGCAGTCGCGGTCGCGCCACCCGGCCGTGTTCGCGCAAGGCGGTTACCGCCAGTTGCCGGTGGATGAGCCGGAAGGGATAGCCGCGGGCCGGTTGCTGGCGTTCCAGCGCAAGCTCGACGGCCAGGCGGTCATCGTGCTGGCGTTGCGCCACACGGCCGGCGTGCTGCTGGACGCGCGCGAGCCACGCTGGGACTGCGCCGCAACGACCGCACTGCTCGCGCCGGACGTGCGCGTGCGCGGTGTCGCTCCGGGGCGGTACCGCAATCTCCTCGGCGAGGGCGAGGGGAGCGTCGCGGATGCACTGCAGCCCGCGGACTGGCTGTCGCCGCTGCCGGTGGCCGTGCTGGAGCCGCTGGGCCCCTGACCCGCGCCCGGCGTCCGCGCCAGGGCTGCATCCATTCGGCCACGGCCTGCGTACAGGTTGCCGACCACCACGGCGACACATGGCTATGATGGACCTGGATCACCCCACCACGACGGTGGCGCGTTTCGAGGCTGCGAAACTCGTGCAAAGACCCCCCACCGCCGCACGACACGACTGGGCCGTGCTGGTGGAGGCGGTGGCGCGCCGGCGCGACCGCGACAGCTTCCTGCGCATCTACGACTATTTCGCGCCCCGGCTGCGCCGCTATCTGGTGGGCCTGGGCGGCGACGAGGGGTTGGCCGAGGAACTGGCCCAGGAAGCCCTGCTGCGCCTGTGGCAGCGCGCCGCGCAATACGACGCGGCGCGCAGCAGCCTGAGTACCTGGCTGTTCCGCATCGCCCGCAACCTGTTCATCGACCGGGCCCGCAAGGAACCGGTCTGGAGCCAGACGCAGGAGTACCTCGAAGAGATGGGCGTGCTTGACGGCACCGGCGGCGAAAGCGAACCGCCCGGTACCGAGGCGCTCACCGAGGAAGCCAACATCCGCCGCGCGATCGAGCAACTGCCCGCGGTGCAGGCGCGACTGATCCGCATGTCCTATTTCGAGGCCAAGAGCCACCAGGCCATCGCCGACGAACTCGGGATGCCGCTGGGGACCGTCAAGTCCCATTTGCGCCGGGCCTTCCTCAAGCTGCAGAACGAACTCCGATGAGACCGATGAACCCACGCCACCATCTGGGCGAAGCAACGCTGCTCAGCTACGCCGCCGGCGCATTGCCTACCGCGCTCGGGGTAGTCGCCGCGGCGCACCTGAGCGTATGCGCCGACTGCCGGCAGCGGTTGCGCCTGGCCGAACGCATCGGCGGCGGGTTGATCGAGATGCAGCAGGACCGGCCTTCGCCGGAGCAGGCCCGTCAGGCCATGCTCGCCCGGCTCGACGACAAGCCCGCGCCCGCGGGGGCCTCGCTGCTGCCGCCGGCTACCCTGGCGGACGACCCCGACGCCCTGCCGGCGCCGCTCCATCCGTACTTCGGGCCGTCGCTGAGCGGGCTGCGCTGGCGCTGGCTGGCGCCGGGCGTCCATCTGATCCGCGCCCGGGTCGACGAGGGGAACCTGTTCATGCTGCGCATCGGCCCGGGCCGGAGCATGCCGGTGCATGGCCACAACGGCAGCGAGCTGACCCAGATCCTGCGCGGCGCCTACAACGACGAGTTGGGCCATTTCGCACCCGGCGACATGGCGGACCTGGACGACGAGATCGAACACCAGCCGGTCACCGCCGAGGGCGGGGCATGCATCTGCGTGGCCGCCCTGGACGGCACGTTGCGCTTTGAGGGCTGGTTCGCGCGGACCCTGCAACCGCTGTTCGGACTGTAAGCCGGACACGCCTGCGGGCGTGTCTCAAGCGCACCTGGCGCGGCCTTGTCGAACAGCACGTTCAGGCGCTGCGCTCCAGCGGCTTCAGCGGATGGCCACGCTTGCGCGGGCCTTCGGACGGATTGGCGCCGCCGTCCATTGACGATGCACGTGCGCGCCGCAAATGGCTTGCGGCGAAGGGCATTTCGGCACGCACGAACGCGCAGGCCGTCAGTCGCCTGCTGCGCTATTGGCAGTCGGCGATGGCACCGTCGACCGCCTGCTCCATGCCACGATCGGGCCACTGCTGCGGCACCTTGACGACCCGTTTGGGGTCGTAGCCCATCGTGGCCACCCGAGCCAGCATCGCCTGGTAGTCGCTCGCCGGCACCTGCGGCGTGCGCGCCATGTACCAGAGGTAATCGCGCTTGTCGCGGGCGACGATGACCTGGCTGTAGTCCGGCGCGAGCCAGGCAACCAGGTACTGGGTCTTGAAGAACCAGGCGAAGTGGACGTGCCAGCGGGCCTGGCTGGCATCGGCGTCCACCGTCGCATACGAGCCGATGGTGTCGATCGGCGACTTGAACCCGCCCTTGCGGTGCACGTAACGGGTGCAGATCTCCCCGTCGGGGGTGAGCCGGTAGAGCTCCACGGCGTTGTAGCTGTTCCGCTCGGGGCGGGTGGGAATCGCGGCGATCACGTACCACCGGCCCATGTAGCGCGGTACGTCGACATGGGCGACCGGCACGATCGGGGGCGGGTTTGCCCGGGTGCATCCGGGCAGGCCGATGGCCGCGAGCAGGCAGTACAGCATGGGTGATTTCATCGGGATGATCCCTTGCTGGAAGCGGGCAGGGGTGGCCGTTCGGCCGGATGGACGGCCGTTATACGGGCACGCTGCTTCCATCGGATGCAGGCCGGGTGTCGTATGCACGCCGCGGCGGTCATCCGTTCGGCGATGCCTGCCGTAAAGGCAAGGCCGGGCACGCGACGGCGACGTCCTTTCAACCAACGGCAGGAGTTTCTCCATGGCACCGAAGACACCGTCCCGCCCCTGGCTCGGCCTGGCCGGATGGTGGCTGCTGAGCTTTGCGGCGGCCGCCATCGGCGCGCTGGCCTCGATTCAGGCCGCGGCGTTCTACGGGCAATTGGCGCAACCGTCGTGGGCTCCGCCGGCGTCGGTGTTCGGTCCGGTGTGGACCGTGCTGTACGCGCTGATGGGTGTTGCCGCCTGGCTGGTCTGGCGCGAGGCCGGACAGCCCGGGCGGCGCGTGGCGCTGGTGTTGTTCGTGGTGCAGCTGGCTTTCAACGCGTTGTGGAGCTGGCTGTTCTTCGCCTGGCACCTGGGCGGATGGGCGTTCGCCGACATCGTCGTGCTGTGGCTGCTGCTGGTTGCCACGGTGGTCGCGTTCTGGCGGGTGCGGGCGATCGCCGGCGCGTTGCTGCTGCCCTATCTGGCGTGGGTCAGCTTCGCCACCGCGCTGAACTGGGCCGTGTGGCGGCTCAACCCGTCCGTGCTGGGATAGGACCGCTCGATCCATCTTTCACGCGCTGATAGGCGTCCAGCGCGCGCTGGCGGGACTGGCCCAGATCCACCATGGGCGCGGGATAACCGCTGCGGCGAAGCAAAGCCGGGTCCTTCCACGGCTCGTGCCGCAGTGCCGGCGGCGCCCCCGCCAGCTCCGGCAGCCAGCGCGCAAGGTACTCGCCCTCCGGGTCGAAGCGCTGCGCCTGCGTGACCGGATTGAACACGCGAAAGTAGGGCGCCGCGTCCGCACCGCAACCGGCGACCCATTGCCAGCCCATCGTGTTGTTGGCCAGGTCCGCGTCCACCAGCGTGTCCCAGAACCAGTTCGCGCCGTGGCGCCAGTGCTGGCGCAGGTTCTTGGTCAGCAGGCTGGCGACGATCATGCGTACGCGGTTGTGCATCCAACCGGTGTGCCACAGCTCCCGCATGCCCGCGTCCACCAGCGGGATACCGGTGCGGCCGCGACGCCAGCGTTCCAGCGCGGGCTCGTCCGGCGGCTCCCACAGGCGATCGTCGAAGCGTGGGTTGAAGTTCTCGTTGGTCGTGTGCGGAAAATGGAAGAGCAGGTGGTGCGCGAACTCGCGCCAGCCCAGTTCGCGAAGATAGGGTTCCAGGTCGGCCCGCCGACGTGCATCGACGTTGCGGCGCTCCAGCTCGTGGTGGATCTGTCGCGGCGAGATCTCGCCGAAATGCAGGTGGGGCGACAGCCGGGACGTGCCGTGGCGGGCAGGCAGGTCGCGCAGCCGCGCGTAGTCGGCCAGCGCATCGTCGGCAAAGAGGTCCAATAGCTCGTGTGCACCGGCCTCTCCTGGCCGCCAGCTGGCCGCCAGGCCACCATCCCAGGGCTGGTTCGGCAGCAGGTCGAACGCAGCCAGGGGCAGCGTGTCGTCCTGTGCCGCCCAATCGTGGAACGCCGGTTCCGGCAAGGGCGCCTGCGCCGTCAGTTGAGGACGCAGGGTGCGCCAATAGGGAGTGAATACCCGATAGGGATCACCCTGCCGCGTGGCAACGGTCCAGGGCTCGGACCAGAGCGCCGCGTTGTGCGTGTGCACCGCCACGCCCTGCGCCTGCAACGCGGCCTTCAGGTGCGTATCGCGTGCGATGGATGCAGGCTCGTACTGGCGGTTCCAGTACACCGCCTGGGCACCGGTGCGGGAGATCAGCCCGCGCAGGGTGTCGAGCGTAGGGCCGCGCGCCAGATGGAGGCCCGCACCCCGCCCACGCAGGCGCTGCCCGAGCGCGGCAAGCGAGTGGTGCAGCCACCAGCGGCTGGCGGCGCCAGGGGCGTACCCGCCTTCCTCTTCCGGCGCATGGATGTACACCGGCAGCACGCGTGCATGCGACGCGCAGGCCGAACTCAGTGCGGGGTTGTCCGCCAGGCGCAGGTCGCGCCGGAACAGCATCAGCGCGATCGTCATGGCAGGCGGGCGGCGAGGCGGAGGCGGAGGCAACCGCGGTGTGCGGGAGGATGCATCGGCGCAGCCTAGCGTTGCGCCGGGCTTCGCTCAACGTGCGGATGCCGGGGTGCGCGAAAGGCCTGTCGCGGGAGACAGGCCTTCGGGGAGGGATCGGTGCTGGCGCCTGCCGTCAGATCAGCCAGCAGGTAGCCGGCTGGGTGGGCGAGATCCAGGGGAACTGGTCGTCTTCGTCCGGTTCCGGGGTAGGCACTGGGATGCGCGGCGTGCGACGGTCCTCGGTCGGCCACTCGATGTCGCTGTGGCGACGGTCCAGCGGCGCGTCCTGGTCGGTCGGCCAGCGTGGGGTCTGCTCCGGACCGATCGCCGGACCATTGATGGTCCAGTCGTGGTCACGGATGAAACCGGGGTGGCGGCGGAGGGTGGAGGGGCTGCGGACGTTCATGGTCATGGGGCGAAACACGTTCCAAAACAACTGGATGTAGTTTCCGGTCCCCGCTGTCTACGGACCGCGAAGAGAGGGCTGCCGATGCATTAAGAACGCTTGTCGCATGTGCCGTGCGGACGGGCGGGTCGCTCGTGGTTCAGGGTCAGCGCTTCCGTTCCAGCCGGCGACGTGACCGGACGTCTCACGCGCCAACGACGTGCAGCATCTCTATGGTCGTTGACCACTATGAAAAAGGGAGAGCTGTCATGAAAGCGGGTTATGGATCTTTTGCGGCCATGGTCACGGCCTCCACTGTGGTGATGTTCGCCCTCATGTACTTCACCGCCGAGCAGTGGTCCCACGTTTACTGGAGCCAGACGCGCGCCTACATGGCATTGGTCATGGGCGCGGCGATGACGATCATCATGTTGGGCTTCATGTGGCGCATGTATCCCAGGCGGGACATCAATACCGGCATCATCGTCGGCGCGCTCGTTGTCTTCTTCGGTGCGTGGTACCTGGCGCGAAGCCAGGCGACGGTGGGCGACGTGGCCTACATGCGGGCGATGATTCCGCACCATTCCATCGCCATCCTGACCAGCGAGCGCGCCGGCATCTCCGACCCGCGTGTGCGTCGACTGGCGGACGGGATCATTGCGTCGCAGCGGCGCGAGATCGGCGAAATGAAGGCCTTGATTGCCGACCTGGAGGACAAGGGGAAATGAACCGTCAGGCGTGCCGACAGCGAGCGTGAGGCTCTGCAGCAAGTGGAAGTCCGGGCGCCGCAGCGCGTCGCCGGCGCGCTGCGCTTGCACAGGCGCGCGAGCTCGGCGCATGCCCGGTCGCAACGCCAGGGCCGCGATGGCCTGGCGCAGCTCCGGCGCCCCGAAGGCGTTGAACAGCCGCAACTTCCATGCGGATTCCGCGCGCGGTGTCGCCGAGCGCGCCTTGAGAGGCGGATCGGGGCACGGAGCACTCGCAGGCATGGCAGGGTCCGTCCGATGATGACACTGCTGAGTGCCCCGCCGATCTACAGGCGGATGCGTACGCCGGCCACCCACTGCCATTCGAACGGGCGCCGGTCGTGGTCGGCCGCGCTCCCGAACCGGCGCGTCCATACCCCGCCGACGTAAGGCGCCACCTCGCGCCGGATCTCGTAGCGCAGGCGTAACCCCAGGGCGACGTCCGACAGGCCGCTGCCAAGGCGGCGCGCCGGGTCCGCCTTGCCGTACGCGTTGAGCTCCAGCTCCGGCTGCAGCACCAGGCGCTGGGTGAACAGCAGTTCGTAGTCGGCGCGCAGGCGTGCGGCGGTGCGGCCGGCCGGGCCGACGTAGCCGGTCGCTTCCAGCTCGAACCAGTACGGCGCGAGGCCCTGGACGCCGAAGGCTATCCATTGGCGGCCCGGGCCTCCGCCCGTGTCCGTGCGCACGCCGAGCTGGGTATCCCAGAAAGCGGCCACGGCGTGCTGCCAGAGCAGCTCGACGTCGGCCGCCTCGAGCCGGCCGCCACTGCGTTCGCCCTCGCTGCGCAGCCACAGCTTGTCGCGGCTGTCGCCGTAGCCACCCTGGATGTCCCACTGCTGGCCGTCGCCACGCGCTGTGTGTACCGCCTCCAGGCGGTCGACATGCAGCACGGCGAAGCGCGGGTCTTCTCCCATCGCCATGTCGATGCCGTGCATGGGGCTCGCGTGCAGGCCATCGGAATAGTCGGGCTCGCGCGCGTCCGGCGGTGGGGTGCCGCCCTGCGCGGGCCCCATGTCGTGATGCATGGGCGCGGATGGGTAGCGCGTGGCCGGCGCGTGCCGATGCTGCGCAGGCGTGGCGGCCTCGTGCATCGGGTGGTGATCGTCCGCCGGGATCGACATCGGGTCGTGGCGGGCCGGCGCGTGCGGCTCCTGCCCGGCGCCCGCCGGCGAGGCTGCGGCGGGTATGGCGTGATGATCCATGCCGGGCATGGCGCCCATGTCCATGTCCGGCATTTCCTGGGCCTGGGCGCCGGCCATGCAGGCGACCAGTGCCAGTGAAGCGAGCATGGGGCGGCTCATGACACCACGACCTCGCGGAACATGCCCGCCTCCATGTGGTAGAGCAGGTGGCAGTGGTAAGCCCAGCGCCCCGGGTTGTCGGCGGTTACGCGGTAGCTGATGCGCTGCGCCGGCTGCACGTTGATGGTGTGCTTGCGCACCAGCACGTTGCCGGCCGCGTCCTCCAGGTCGCTGAACATGCCGTGCAGGTGGATCGGGTGGTTCATCATCGTGTCGTTGACCAGCACGATCCGCAGGCGCTCGCCCTTGCGGAAATGGATCGGCCGGGCGTCGGAGAACGGAACGCCGTCGAACGACCACAGGAAGCGCTCCATGTTGCCGGTGAGGTGCAGCTCGATCTCGCGCTCGGGTTCTCGCGCGTCGGGTGGCGGATCGAGTGAACGCAGGTCCGCGTAAGTGAGTACGCGCCGGCCGTTGTCGCGCAGGCCTATGCCGGGGTCGTCGAGGTTGGTGCGGGGCATGTCCACGCGCATGTCGACGGTCGGGCCGTATTCGGTGCGCGCGTGGTTGACCCCTCGCCCGTCGGCAGAGGGTGCCCGAAGGGCGGGCGAGGGGGTGGCTGAAGCATGGTGGTCGTGGCTCGCCCGAACCTGCATCCCCACCCCCTTTTCCTCGGGGCGAGGGGCGCCGTGCTGCATCTCCCCCATCATGTCCTGCATCCCGAGCCACACGCGCGCATCCATCGACGGTACGTCCGCCTGCATGCCCTCGCGCGGCGCGAGCGTGCCGCGGGCGTAGCCGGTGCGGTCGATCGACTGGGCGAACAGGGTGTAGGCGCGCGCGTCCTGCGGCTCCACGATCACGTCGTAGGTCTCCGCCACCGAGATGCGGAACTCGTCCACCGGCACCGGCGCGACGTCCTGGCCATCGGCGGCCACGACGGTCATCGCCAGCCCGGGGATGCGGACGTCGAAGATGGTCGAGGCCGAGCCGTTGATGAAGCGCAGGCGGATCCGTTCGCCCGGCCGGAACAGCGCCGTCCAGTTGCCGGCCGGCGCCATGCCGTTGATCAGATAGGTGTAGGCGGCGCCGCCGACGTCGGCCAGGTCGGTCGGGTTCATGCGCATGCGGTTCCACATCCGGCGCATGGCGAGCGCTTCGCCCAGGCCGTGCTGGCGCGCGTCGCGCAGGAAGTCCGGCACGGTGGGCTGGTGGAGGTTGTAGTAGTCGCTGCGCTTCCTCAGGCGCGTGTAGATGCGCGTGGGGTCCTCGTCGGTCCAGTCGTTCAGCATCACCACGTAGTCGCGGTCGACCCCATGGCGCTCGGGCCCTGCCGGGTCGATCACCAGCGCGCCGAACAGCCCGGTCTGCTCCTGGAAATGCGAATGGGCGTGGTACCAGTAGGTGCCCGCCTGGCGCACGTCGAAGCGGTAGGTGAAGGTCTCGCCCGGCGCGATGCCGTCGAAGGAGAGGCCAGGCACGCCGTCCATGTCGAACGGCAGCACGATGCCGTGCCAGTGGATCGAGGTCGCTTCGTGCAGATGGTTGGCGACGCGCAGCGTTACGGTGGTGCCTTCCTTCCAGCGCAGCAGCGGCCCCGGAAGGCTGCCGTTGACGGTGGTGGCCAGGCGCGGGCGGCCGGTGTAGTTGACCTGGGTCCGCCCGACGTCCAACTGGAAATCGGTGCCGGCAAGCACGCCTGGCGGTTGGACACCGGCCCGTGCGCGGGCGGGACGCACCAGCCCCAACCCCGCGGCCACGCCACCCACGGCAAGGCCCTGCACGAAGCGACGGCGCGACAGGCCGGCCGTCGGTAAAGCGGAAAGCTGTTTCATGGAACCACTCTGGCAAGCGCATCCAGGGGACGCGCAGGAACACGCGCCAGCGCACCGGCGGCGCGCATGGCGATCAGGACCGACGCAGGGTCAGGCCAGCGGTGGTCGCAGGGGCGGTGCGAAGCCGGAGAGGGGCGCCTCGATCGGATGCGGCGGCGCGTAACCGGCGCGGATGAGCGGCAGGGCCGCAAGCCCGGCCGGGGTGGACGGCAAAACGCCGGCGCAGGGCAGGGCGCACTGGCAGGCCGGCGTGGCGGAGCGATCGGGCATGCCCGCGTGGCCGTCACAGCAACCGGCACCGTCCATGGGCATCGAGGCGTGCGACGCGTGGGCGTCCGGCGTCGCCATCGGCTGCGCAGACGCCATGGGCGGCCACGCGACGAACGGCGCCACCGCAAGCATCAGCCACGCGAACAGGGCCATGGCCGACCGGCAACGCAGACGACGACGGGAGCGCAGGAACACGACCATGTTCCGCAGCGTAGCCATCGCGCTGCGGCCACTCAACTGTGGAGTGGGCTCCAGGCGGCGCGGCAAAGCGGCGCGGCGCCACCTACTCCCTCTTCCCGCCAGGGAGGGCGGGGCGATGGACCAGGGCTTGCCTCGGGAATCGGTTGTGTGGCGACAGAAAACCAAGCTCGTCTGCCGAGGTTTGAGGCGAGCCCCGGCCCCTCACCCCAACCCTCTCCCCGGTGGGGAGAGGGAGCTCGTCTGCGCCAGTGCCCTATGGCCTCGCACCCCAAGCGTTCCAACCATGGCGTGCCCCACGCGACCCACGCACAGCGCGAGTACTCCAAGCTCCCTCGTCGGCTCCCTCTCCCCGGCGGGGAGAGGGAGCTCGTCTGCGCCAGTGCCCTATGGCCTCGAACCCGAGCGTTCCAACCGTGGCGTGCCCCCACGCGACCCACGCACAACGCGAGTACTCCAGGCTCCCTCATCGACTCCCTCTCCCCTCAGGGGAGAGGGCTGGGGTGAGGGGTCAAGGCTTGCCTCGAAACCGTTTGTGCGGCGACAGAAACCCAAGCTCGTCTGCCGAGGTTTCAGACGAGCCCTGGCCCCTCACCCCGACCGTCCGCCCGGAGGACAGAGGGAGCTCATCGGCGCTGTCGCGGGGATGACGTCCGCTCGAGGCGGTCGAGCTTTCCTCTGCGACTCGACGCCGATCGCGGCGCTCCCGGACGGAGGAGGAACGCCATTCGCACCGCCTGCTTTAAGCTGGCGCGAGCGAAACGGAGGCGAAACGGGGTCTGGCAATGATCGACACGACGCGCGCCCTGCACACGCTGCTGCTGGTGCTCGACCTCTTCGGCACGTTCGTGTTCGCGTTGAGCGGCGCGCTGGTCGCCGTGCGGCGCGGACTGGATCTCTTCGGCGTGCTGGTGCTCTCCTTCGCCGCCAGCAGCGCCGGCGGCATCACCCGCGACCTGCTGATCGGCGCCACGCCGCCGGCAGCCATCGAGGACTGGCGCTACCTCGGCGTCTCCCTGCTCGCCGGTCTGCTGACTTTCTTCCGCTACGCCGACATCGAGCGGATGCGCAATCCGATGCAGCTCTCGGACGCCGCTGGCCTGGCCCTGTTCGCGGTGGCCGGCGCGCAGAAAGCGCTCGCCTACGACCTGCCGCCCGGCATGGCTGCGCTGCTGGGCATGCTCACCGGCATCGGTGGCGGCATGCTGCGCGACGTGCTGGTGTCGGACATCCCCACCGTGCTGCGTGCCGAGCTCTACGCGGTGGCCGCGCTGGCAGGCGCCGGCGTGGTGGTGGTGGGCGACATGCTGCACATGCCGCCCACGGCCACCACGCTGACCGGCGCCGGCCTGTGCTTCGGCCTGCGCTTCATGGCCATCCGCTACGGCTGGCGCCTGCCGGTCGCCCGGCCGCCGGATGCGGACCGGCACGGTTGACCCCGCGGGCCAGCGGCGCTGAACCCCCGGCGACCACCGCGGTCCCCTGTTGATCCTGGTCAACCGGATCCGGCTCCTGGTGAACGAGGATGAGTCCGGCTCAACGCGAGATGCCCGTGGAAGGTTTCGACAAGCTCGATCGAGCAATGGTGCCGCGGCGCGGCCCGGTTTGCCGCGCCCTGCTCACGTTGCTTTGGAGCGTCATGGCGCTCCTGGCGTGGCTGCCGGCGAGCCGCGCCGCGAACCAGCCGTTCTGGCGTCCCGAACTGGCCCCGGTGGGTCCGATGGTGATGCTGGTCAGCCTCGACGAACAGCGCATCTACGTCTACCGCAACGGCGTGGCGATCGGCGCCAGCCGCATCAGCTCCGGACGCAGCGGCTACGAGACTCCGACCGGTGTCTACACGATCCTGCAGAAGGAACGCGTCCATCATTCCAATCTGTACGACAACGCGCCGATGCCCTACATGCAGCGCCTGACCTGGGACGGGCTCGCGCTTCACGCCGGCACGCTGCCGGGGCATCCCGCCTCGCACGGGTGCATCCGCCTGCCGGAGAGCTTCGCCGAGCGCCTGTTCGAAGCCAGCCCGCGCGGGACCGTGGTGGTCGTGACCGACCAGCGTGTGGCGCCGCCGGAGATCAATCACCCCGCGGCCATCGCCCCCCTGGGCCTGGAAGGCGCGGCCCACCCAGGCGGGGAAGGCTCGCTCTGGCCGCCCGACGACGGCGGACCGGTCAGCGTCGTGGCAAGCACGCACGACCGGGCGCTCTTCGTGCTGCAGTCGGGAAGGCTGATCGCGAGCACGCCGCTGGAGGTGCCGGAAGGTTTCTCCGTGGGAGGCATGCTGCTCTATGTCCGGCGCGCCGGTACTTCCGCCGGCGCCGCCGAAGGTGACGGCGGGCTGTGGTCGGCCTACCGCGTGCTCGGCGAGGGCCCGGCTCCCGCGCCCCGCGCGCTGGCTGGCGAACTCAGCGTCCCCGACGCGTTCGGCGCACAGCTGCGTGCGCGCATTGCGGTCGGGACCACGGTGCTGGTCATGGACCTGCCGGCGCGCGGCGGCCAGCCGGTGCCCTACGGCACGCTGCTGGAGGCGAGGGAGGCGGTTCCCCGGAAAGCGCCCGGACACCCCTAGCACTTTGTTAAGGCGGAGCGCGGCAAGCTTGTTTTTTTTGCTAAGCCTTACCGTCCATGCTCACCGCATTTGTCCGACGCCTTGCCGTCGCTGCGCTATTGCTCGCCCCTCTGGCGGCCGGCGCGTCTCCCACCACCGCCGACGTCCTGGCCCAGGCCCTGAGCCATGCGGCCCCCAAGGCCAATCCCAAAGTGCTGGCGCTGGCGTCGCAGGCGCTGACTTGCGTGCAACGGACCATGCCGACGAACACGCTCAGCGTGATCGACTATTCGCTGCCTTCCACCACGCCCAGGTTGTGGGTGTTCCAGCTCGGCCAGCAACCGCGGCTGTTGTTCCACGAGCGCGTCGCGCACGGGCGCAACAGCGGCGACAACATGGCGACGCGCTTTTCCAACCAGCCGGGCAGCCTGATGTCGAGCCTGGGCACCTTCGTCACCGACGGTACCTACACCGGGCACAACGGTTATTCGCTGCGGCTCAAGGGTATCGACGGGCGCTTCAACGACCGCGCCGAGGAGCGCGCGATCGTGATCCACGGTGCGAACTACGTGAGCGAGGCCTTTGCACAGAGCCAGGGCAGGCTGGGCCGCAGCTGGGGCTGCCCGGCGGTGCGCGCGGGCGTGGCACACAAGCTGATCGATGCGATCGCCGACCACTCGGTGGTCTTCGCCTACTACCCCGATCAGGCCTGGTTGCAGGCGTCGAAACTGCTTGGCGACTGCGGTGGCGGGGACGAGGCGCTGTCCTCGCGCTGATCGCCCGCGCCGGCCAGCAGCACATGCACGTGGCGGCAGATCTGGCGCTCTTCTTCCGAGGGCATGACGCGAACCTCGCAGGGCGCGTCGCGCGTGCCGATGCGCAACGCGCCGCCGCGGTTGCGTGATTCGTCCAGGCGGATCCCCGCCCATCCCAAGCCCGCGCAGATGTCGGCACGCGCCTGCGCGTCGTGCTCGCCGATCCCGCCCGTGAACACCAGCGCGTCGATGCCGTGGAGCACCGCAGCCATCGCGGCGATCTGCTTGCGCACCGACAGCACGAACATGTCGATGGCCAGCTTCGCGGCCGGTTCCTTGCGTTCCAGCTGGCGAAGCCGGCGCAGGTCGCCGCTGATCCCGGACACGCCGAGCAGGCCGGAGCGGTGGTCGATCAGCCTTTCGAGGCCACGCGCGTCCATGTCTTTTTCGCGGACCAGCCAGGTCAGCACGCCCGGATCCAGGTCGCCGCTGCGCGTGCCCATCATCACGCCGCCGTTGGGCGTCATGCCCATGCTGGTGTCGACGGAGCGGCCATCACGTACCGCGGTGACGCTCGCGCCGCTGCCCAGGTGGGCGATCACCAGCCGCGGCGGCGCATCCGGCCATTGCGCCAGCATCGAGGCGCACGAGAGGCCATGGAAACCGTAGCGCTGCACGCCCTCGGCCTGCAGCGCACAATCCACCGGCAGCGTGCGCGCCTCCTCGGGCAGTCCGGCATGGAAGGCGGTGTCCAGGCACGCCACCTGCGGTAGCGACGGATAGCGCGCCTGCGCGGCGCGGACCACCGACAGCGCCGCCGGCACGTGCAGCGGCGCGTAGATGCTGGCCGCTTCGAGCTGTGCCAGTACCGCGGCGTCGATGCGCGCATGCGTGCGCAGCTGCGGGCCGCCGTGCACGATCCGGTGGCCGATCGCATCGGGCGCCGGCACATCCAGCCCGGCCAGCAGCCGGGCGATGCGGGTGAAGGCCTGCACGCTGTCGGCGATCGCGACGGTTTCCTCGTGCAGCGTGGTGCCGCCGTGGCCGTCGCGCACGCGCAGCAGGCCGGCCGAGCTGCCGATTGCCTGCGCCTCGCCGGTGACGCGCGGATGCATCTCGCAGCCGCGCGCCCCGAACAGCCCGAACTTCAGCGAGGACGAGCCGCAGTTGAGCGCCAGTACGTGGAAGCCGCCGGGGTTCACGCCGACGGCGTCCCGGGCGTCCATTGCCACTGCGCCACCTCCGGCATGTCCTCGCCGTGCTCGCTGATGTACAGGCGGTGGCGCTCCATCGTCGTCCAGTAGCGGTCGGTCGCCGCCGAGGCAAGGTGCGCCAGTCGTGGGACACGCAGGATCGCGTCCAGCGCGAGCTGGTAGCGGTCCAGGTTGTTCATCACCGTCATGTCGAACGGCGTGGTGGTGGTGCCTTCCTCCTTGTAGCCGCGCACGTGCAGGTTGTCGTGGTTGTGGCGGCGGTAGGCGAGGCGGTGGATCAGGCCGGGGTAGCCGTGGAAGGCGAAGATCACCGGCCGGTCGCGGGTGAACAGCGCATCGAAGTCGTGGTCGCTCAGCGCGTGCGGGTGCTCGCCGGGCGGCTGCAGCACCATCAGGTCGACCACGTTGACCACGCGAACGCGTAGGTCCGGCGCGTACTCGCGCAGCAGCGTGACCGCGGCGAGCGTCTCCAGCGTCGGCACGTCGCCGGCGCAGGCCATCACCACGTCGGGCTCGGCGTCGCCGGTGTTGCCGGCCCACGCCCAGATGCCCGCGCCGATGCTGCAGTGACGGGCGGCCGCGTCGATGTCCAGCCACTGTGGAGCGGGCTGCTTGCCCGCCACGATCACGTTGACGTAGTTGCGGCTGCGCAGGCAGTGGTCGGCCACCGACAGCAGGCAGTTGGCGTCCGGCGGCAGGTAGATGCGCACCACGTCGGCCTTCTTGTTGGCGACGTGGTCGAGGAAGCCCGGGTCCTGGTGCGAGAAGCCGTTGTGGTCCTGGCGCCACACGTGCGAGCTGAGCAGGTAATTGAGCGAGGCGATCGGCGCGCGCCAGGGAATCTGCCGCGTGGTCTTCAGCCACTTGGCGTGCTGGTTGAACATCGAATCGATGATGTGGATGAACGCTTCGTAGCAGGAAAACAACCCGTGCCGACCGGTCAGCAGATAGCCCTCCAGCCAGCCTTGGCACAGGTGTTCGCTCAGCACCTCCATCACGCGGCCCTCCGGCGCCAGGTTCACGTCGACCGGTTCGATCGCCGCCATCCACGCCTTGGAGGTCGCCTCGAACACGTCCTGCAGGCGGTTGGAGGCGGTCTCGTCCGGCCCGAACAGGCGGAAGTTGCGCGCGTCGGCGTTCAGCCGCATCACCTCGCGCAGGTAGCGGCCAAGGGCGCGCGTGGATTCCATTTCCACCGCGCCCGGTGACGGCACGCCGACCGCGTGGTCGCGGAAGCGGGGCAGGGTGAGCGGCTCGAGCAGCGTGCCGCCGTTGGCGTGCGGGTTCGCACCCATGCGGCGGCGACCGGTCGGCGCAAGCTCGGCCAACTCCGGCTTGAGCCGGCCCTCGGCGTCGAACAACTCGCGCGGGCGGTAGCTCAGCAGCCAGTCCTCCAGCAGCTTGACGTGGCCGGGCTTGTCGAAGTCCTTCAGCGGCACCTGGTGCGCACGCCAGGTGCCTTCCACCGGCAGGCCGTCGACCACCTTGGGACCGGTCCAGCCCTTGGGGGTGCGGAACACGATCATCGGCCAGCGCGAGCGCTGCGGCGGACGGTCGCCGGCTGCCGACCGGGCGGCACGCTGTATCTCCCCGATGCGGTCGAGCGCGCGGTCGAGCGCGGCGGCGAGTTGCTGGTGTACCCGGGCCGGATCATCGCCCTCGACCAGCAGCGGCTCATAGCCGTAGCCGCGGAACAGCGCGTCCAGTTCCTCAGGCGTGATTCGCGCCAGCAGGGTCGGGTTGGCGATCTTGTAGCCGTTCAGATGCAGGATCGGCAGCACCGCGCCGTCGCGCACCGGGTCGAGGAATTTGTTCGAGTGCCAGCTGGTCGCCAGCGCCCCGGTTTCCGCCTCGCCATCGCCCACGATGCACGCGACGATCAGGTCGGGGTTGTCGAACGCGGCGCCGTAGGCATGCGCCAGCGAATAGCCGAGCTCGCCGCCCTCGTGGATCGATCCCGGCGTTTCCGGCGCCACGTGGCTGGGTACGCCATAGGGCCAGGAGAACTGGCGGAACAGCCGGCGCATGCCGTTGCTGTCGCGCTCGATGTCCGGGTAAGTCCCCGTGTAGGTGCCTTCCAGGTACGACTGGGCCACCAGGCCGGGGCCGCCGTGACCGGGGCCGATCACGTAGATCATGTCCAGATCGTGCGCCTTGATCAGCCGGTTCAAATGCACGTAGATGAAGTTGAGCCCGGTGGTGGTGCCCCAGTGCCCGAGCAGGCGCGGCTTGATGTGCCTGCGCTCCAGCGGCACTTCCAGCAGCGGGTTGTCCTGCAGGTAGATCTGGCCGACGGTGAGGTAGTTGGCCGCGCGCCAATAGGCGTCCATACGGCCAAGCAGCTGGTCGGACAGCGGCATGGGCATGGCGGGCTCCGGGGTTCGCGCTGGGTCGTCGGTGAACATGGATCGGGCTCCGCGTGGAAGGGGTGAAGGCCTGCGGTCAGTGCGCGAGCAGCAGCGGAAGCTGCGCGTGCGAAAGCACGTGGTGGGTGGTGCCGCCGAGCACCAGCTCGCTGATCCGCGAGCGCCCCCAGGCGCCCATGACCAGCAGGTCCGCGCGCATCGCCTCGGCCTCGCGCAGCAGGTGCACGCCGACGTCCTCGACGGGGTGGAACGGGCGACGTTGCTGCACGGTCACACCCTGGCGCGCCAGCCACTCGCCTATCGGCAAGGTTGGCGGGCCGAAGCCAGGCAGGGTCTCGTGCCAGCCGTCGAGCAGGTGCACTTCGGTGGCCTTGCGCAGCAGCGGCAAGGCCGCGCGGATGGCCTCGGTGGACTCGCCCGATCCGTTCCAGGCCAGCAGCACGCGCTCGGGTGCGCCACGCACTTCGCAGGACTCGGGCGCCAGCATTACGGGCACGCCGCCGGCGAACAGCGTACGCGTGACATTGTCCCAGCCGACCGGCAGGTTCTCGTTGCCGGGGGGCGCGCTGCAGACGAGCAGGTCGGCCATCCGCGAGCGGGTGGCCAGCACCGGGACGTACATTCCGCGAAACACCTCCCAGCTGCCTTCCACGCTCGCGCGTCGGCACAGCTCCTGCCACCACGGCGCCCGGCGGCGCGCCGATTCCTCCTCGGCCTCGAGGATCGCCAGCGCGTCCGGGATCGCGGTCACCGAGGGGATCTGCGCGACGATGTGGACGCCCGCCACGAACGCCTGCTGCTGCCGCGCGACGGCCAGGCCCAGCTGGATGGCGGGAAGATCCTCGCGCATCCGGTCGACGTCGATGATCATCTCGTACATGGCGTTCCTCCGGCGAGGCTTCATCCTCGGCCAGGGCTCGGGCCATGCGTTTGATCAGGATCAACCGGGTACGGCGTCGGGTGGCCACCACTGCGCCGGCACGCCTGTGCGTTGACCGAAATCAATTCGCAGCGTTTGCGGCGGCCTAGGCTGCTGCGCAGGCCACAACGGCCCCAGCCGCGGCTGCCTGCCGCCGAAGGAGAAGCGCATGTAAAAGCACATCCTGTTGCCGACCGACGGCTCCGAAGTGTCCCGGCGCGCGGTGGACCAGGGCCTCGAACTGGCAAGGGCGCTCGACGCGCGCGTGTACGCGTTGCACGTGATCCTGCCCTTCCAGGCCCTTTCCTACATGACCCAGATCATTCCCGAAAGCGAGACCAGCTATACCGAGGAGTCGGTGCGCTGGGCCGAGCACTACCTCGGCGAGGTCCGCGAAAAGGCCCGGCAGGCCGGCGTGCCCTGCGACAGCGATTTCGTGTTCGAAAAGCACCCCTGCGACGCGATCCTGGATGTCGCGAAGAAGCGCGAGTGCGACCTGATCGTGATGGGCTCGCACGGCTGGCACGGTTTCACCAAGCTGCTGCTCGGCAGCGAAACGCAGAAGGTGCTGGTACGCAGCCCGCTGCCGGTGCTGGTCTGCCGTTGAGGCGCCCCCGACGGTCTGCGGCACGGCGTGCGGCCGGTTGCCGCAGCCGATCCCGCGGGGAATTGACGCGGATCAATCCGGGCGCGTGACCGGCATGACCCAATGAAGCCACAGGGGTATTACACGCGACGAGGTTCGCCCATGGCCACGCTACCCACCGGAATCACTTCGCCCGCCAACGCCAGCCCGCCCGTGCTGCTGGAGGGAACGCACTGGATCAACCACCTGCGCGACGGCACCGTCGTGCTGATCCGCCCGCTGCAGCCGGAGGATCGCGAGCGCGAAGAGGAGTTCCTGCGCGCGATGTCGCCCGACGCCAAGCGCATGCGGTTCATGTGCAGTTTCCGCGAGGCCAGCCCGGAGCTGGTCGATCAGCTGATGGATGTGGATTACGACAAGCGCATGGCCTACGTCGCGCTCGCGCACGAGGATGGCAAGCTGCGCGAGGTCGGGGTCAGCCGCTACAGCACTAACGGCGACCGCACGCGTTGCGAATGCGCGGTCACCGTGGCTGACAACTGGCGGCACCGTGGCCTGGCCGTGGTGCTGATGCGGCACCTGATCGACGTGGCCCGCAAGCACGGCTTCAGGCAGATGTACTCGGTCGATTCGGCGGACAACCAGCCGATGCAGGAGCTCGCCGCCTACCTGGGCTTCAAGCGCTCGCTGGATCCGGGCGACCCGGCGCAGGTCATCCACACGCTGGTGCTGTGAGGAGCCTGCCATGAATGCCGTCGTCCATGCCCCGAACCGGATCCCCGAAGGCGCGGCCCAACCCGTGCTGCCGGTGGCAAACCAGCCCTCCGACATCGTGGCGATCGCCACCTCGACCTCGCCCTGGAACCCTGCCGTGCTGGTGGCCGCCACGCTGGCCGCGCGCTGGCAGAGTCTGCTCACCGGCTGCTTCGTGGATGCATCGCTGCGCCTTCTGCGCGGCCCGGAAAGCGAACCCTCCGTGCTCGGCCTGCTGCTGGACACGCCCGTGCAGGATTTCGAAACGGCCGACACCTTCCGTGCCTTCGCGCGATCCCGTGGCGTATCGCACGCCTCATGGGTAGTGGCTCAGACGGGGCTGGCGCGCGTCCTGCGCGAGCTGGGCGCCTGGCACAGCCTGGCCGTACTCGAGCGCGATGTGGTCGATGGCGAAACCCTGACCGAGCTGCTCGGCGAGGTGCTGCTGTCCTGCCGGCTGCCCAGCCTGATCCTGCCGCCGGACTGGAACCGCGACACCCCGTTCCAGCGTGTGCTGGTGGCCTGGGATGGCAGTACCGAGGCCACCCGCGCCATCCACGCGGCCTTGCCTTTCCTGCAGGGTGCGCGGCGCGTGGTGCTGCTCGATGGCGGACGGCCGCACAGCCCCGAGGGCGAGTGCTACCTGCCGCACTTCGAACCGTTCGTATACATGGCTCGCCACGGCATCGAGGCGGACCCGATGTGCGTAGGTGTTCCCGCACGCACCGCGGGTGCGGCGCTACTGAAGAAGGCCGAGCAGGTCGGCGCCGACCTCATCGTGATGGGCGCCTTCGCCCACTCACGGATGCGCGAGCGCGCGATCGGGTGCGCGACCCGATACGTGCTCCAACATGCGCAGATCCCGATCTTCCTGCAGCACTGAAGCGCGCGCGAATCGAAAGACGACCCAGAGACGAGGCAACTGCGATATGGAAAAACAGGGCAACCCGGCCGGTGAACGCTACACGGGCCTGTCAATCGGCGTGCACTGGCTGACACTGGCGCTGCTGGTGGGCGTCTACGCGTGCATCGAGCTGCGCGAGTTCTTCCCGCGCGGCAGCGGTACCCGGCAGGCGCTGGCGAGCTGGCACTACATGCTCGGGCTGGCCACGTTCGCGCTGGTGTTCCTGCGCCTGGCGTTCCGCATCGCAGGCCGCACGCCACCGATTCATCCGGCACCGCCGCTCTGGCAGCAGCGTCTGGCCGGGCTGGTGCACCTGGCGCTTTACGCCTTCCTCGTGGCCATGCCGTTGCTGGGATGGCTCATCCTGAGCACCGCCAACGAGCCGGTGCCGTTCTTCGGCGTGCAGCTGCCGCCGCTGGCCGCGCCAGATCGCGCGCTGAGCCACAACCTCGAGGAGATCCACGAAACCATCGGCACCGTCGGCTATTACCTGATCGGCCTGCACGCCGCCGCTGCGCTGTTCCACCACTACTTCATGCGCGACAACACGCTGCTGCGCATGCTGCCGCGGCACGGCCGCGGGTGAGAGCTGTAGGCAGTTCACCATCAAGCGGCACGATGTCGCGCACGGATGCGCTCCTACAGGGACGCGGCAGCATGTCGGCGAGCCCCTGGTAGGAGCGCACCTGTGCGCGACCGAAGCACCGGCTCCCGAAAGAGAGCGGATAGCATCGTCAGCCTTTCAGCAACACCGGCAGCTGGCTGCGCGCCAGCACGGCCCGGGTGGTCGATCCCAGCGACGTTTCGCCCGGGCGCCGGCGTCCGCTGGCGCCCATGACGATCAGGTCCGCCCGGGTGTCGCGGGCGTAGGCGAGTACCTGTTCGCTCGCCTCCTCCTCGGCGCCGGTCACGGTCTCGATCGCGGCGACCGGAACACCGTGCCTGCGCAGGTGCGCGAGGGCATCCGGCGCGTTACCGACGCTGCGCGCCGGGTTCTGTTGCAGCAGGGAGACGACCTTCGCAATCTTCAGCAGCGGGACTGCTGCGTGCAGGGCCCGGCTGGATGCGGCCGACCCGTTCCAGGCCACCATCGCGTGCACCACGCGGCCCGGGGCGTAGTTGGCATCGGGCACCGCGATGCAGGCCGCGCCGGAAAGCACGACCTCGGCAACCAGGGATTCGGCGGCGAAACTTCGCAACGAACGGCCCTGCAGGATCACCAGGTCGTGCCAGTCGCCGATCATCGCCAGCGCATCGGACGCCTGACCTATGGCGACCTGCCAGAGGGTCCGGCCAACCCCGAGCTGGCCTGCCCATGTCGCGAAATCCCGCCCGGCGAGCATCGCCTGTTGCAGGTTGTCCTGCGCGTAGGCGGCCATTTCCGCCGCCAGTCGTGCCGGTCCGTGGGGCGTGGCGCTGCTCGGCGCGATGAAGAGGCCGGTGAGCGAAGCCTGTATCGAGGCGGCGAGCTGTGCGGCATAACGCACGCTGTCATGCAGGGTCCGGTAGTCGGGGCTGTGGACCACGATGTCGCGCACGGCAGCTTCCTCGTTCGCGGACCGATCCGCGCACGAAGCGTGAGCCAACGACCCGGGGACGACTTGACCCAGATCAGTCCAGTTGCCGCAACGGTGCTCCCGGGCCCGGGCCACGCCGGGCATCCCCGCGGCGCGCAGTCCACGCATTTGACCTGCATCACCTTGCGCCGTGCGCGGCGGCCTAGTGTCGTTGCAACGCAGCCGCTACTTGCGCGGCGCACGCACGGAGCCACCGCCATGTACGACATCCTGGTCAACTCGCTGAACTACGAGGACTGGTCCCGCGGCGTCCAGTACGGCACGCAACTGGCGGCGCTGATGCAGGCGTCCGTCACCGGCACGTACATCTATCCCTCGCCGCTGTACGCCACGCCGAGCTTCAGCACGCCGGAACTGATCGAGGCGGTGCTGGAGACGGCACGCACGCTGGAGGCGAGCGCGCTGGCTGCCGAACGTCCGTTCGTCAGCTGGGCCAGCGCCATGGGCATCGAGCACGCCGCCTGGGTGGTGGGGCAGGGCCTTCTGTCCGACGCGCTGGTGCAGGTCGCCTGCTGGCACGACCTGCTGGTGCTCGAACGCGACCCCATGCGGACCTGGGCGACGCCCGCCGACCTGGCGGCGCTGATCCTCGCGGTGGGCCTGCCGTGCATCGTGGTTCCGCCGCAGCCGGTGCATGCGGTCGGCCTGTCCAGCGTGGCCATTGCCTGGAATGGCGCGCCGGAGGCGATCCGCGCGGTGCACTCGGCGCTGCCACTGTTGCAGCGGGCCGAGGAAGTGCTGTTGCTGCGCGGGGCCCCCAAGGAAGCCTTCCACGACGTCAGCTGGAAGCCGCCCTTCGACATCGATGCCTACCTCAACCGCCATGGCATTCGCGCCCGCTCGCAGGACCTGCTCACCAACGAGCACGCCGCCGGCGAAGCCCTGCTGGAGCAGGCCGATCGTTTCCACGCCGATCTGCTGGTGATGGGCGCCTATGGCCGCAGCCGCTTCAGCGAGTGGGCGCTCGGCGGCGCCACCCGGCACGTGCTGTGGCATGCGCGGCTGCCGGTGCTCTTCCGCCATTGAGCCTCGCCCGTGCGCGCCATGGTGCTGGAGTCGGTGGGGCGGCCGCTCGTGCTGCGGCAGCCGGTCGATCCGGAGCCGGGGCCCGGCGAGGTCCGCCTGCGCGTGGAGGCCTGCGGGGTGTGCCGTACCGACCTGCACGTGGTGGACGGCGAACTCCCCGCCGTGGCGCCGCCGGTCGTGCCCGGACACGAAGTGGTCGGCCGCGTGGACCGGCTGGGAACCGGCGTACATCGGATCACCCCGGGCCAGCGCGTGGGCGTGCCCTGGCTTGGCTCGACCTGCGGCGTGTGCGAATACTGCCTGGACGGGCGCGAGAACCTGTGTGAGACCCCGGGCTTCACCGGCTACACGCGTCCCGGCGGGTTCGCCAGCCATCTGGTCGCACGCGCGGACTTCTGCATCCCGCTGGCGGATGACGCCGACCCGGTCGCGACTGCACCGCTGCTGTGCGCGGGCCTGATCGGCTGGCGCGCATTGTGCCGGGCGGGGCGGGCGCGCACCCTGGGCATCTACGGCTTCGGCGCAGCCGCGCATCTGCTGACCCAGGTGGCGCGCCAGCAGGGACAGCGGGTGTATGCGTTCACCCGCCCGGGCGACCTGGCGGCGCAGGCCTTTGCGCTTTCGCAAGGCGCGGCGTGGGCGGGCGATGCCGACGCGGCCGCGCCCGGGCTGCTGGACGCGGCGATCATCTTTGCCCCCGCCGGCGAGCTGGTGCCGGTCGCCTTGAGGGCGGTGCGCAAGGGCGGCCGGGTAGTGTGCGGTGGCATCCACATGTCCGACATCCCGGCGTTTCCCTACCGGCTCTTGTGGGAAGAGCGCGAGCTGGTCTCGGTCGCCAACCTGACTCGCGCCGACGCCGATGCGTTCTTCGCCGAAGCTGCCCGCGCGGACGTGCATGCCACCACCCGGCGCTACCGGCTGGAAGCGGCGAACGAGGCACTCGACGACCTGCGCCACGGCAGGCTCGACGGGGCGGCGGTGCTGCTGCCGTAACAGGCAGGCGCGGGACTGTTACCGACCGTTACACAAGGTTGCGCGGCCGACGTCGTTCCGTGGCAATGGCTGGCTAACGTGGCAGCCAACGCCAACGCCCGGGAAGATCGCCATGAACGCCCTCGCCACCCACGTCCCGATGCCTGCCTCCCTCCCGGTGCTGCAAGCCATGGCCTCGGTGGGGCCGATCGACATCGAGCAACTCTCGCAGCACGTGCAGCTGGTCCGCCGCAAGCTCGCACCGGGCCAGCACGTCTACCGGGCGGGGCAATCGTTCCACGCGATCTATCTGGTGCACGCGGGATTCCTGAAGACCTGCGAATTGTCCGAGGACGGACGCGAACGGGTGACCGGCTTCCGCATGCGCGGTGACCTGGTCGGCGTGGAGTCGATCGGGCTGGCACACTTCGCCTGCGACGTGGTCGCGCTGGACGACAGCGAGGTCTGGGAGCTGCCTTACCCGCCGGTGTTGCATGCCTGCCTGCGCATGCCCGAGCTGCAGACGCGGCTGACCGCAGCACTGGCTGGCGAGATCCGCAACGACCGCGCATGGATGCTGGCCCTGGGTACGCTTACCGCCGAGCAACGCGTGGCCGCGTTCCTGCTGGACATGGCCGAGCGCCACCTGCGGCTGGGTTTCAGCCCGCGCCACTTCCTGCTGCGCATGGGTCGCGCCGACATCGCCAGTTTCCTGGGGATCAAACACGAAACGGTGACCCGCGCGTTGTCCAGGCTCGAGCGGATGCAGTGCATCGATGTGCAGCGGCGCGAGATCCGCCTGCTCGATCCCGACGGCCTGCGCCGCATGGCCGGGCAGGGTGCCACCATCCACTGAAGACGGTCAGCCCGGCCGCTCTTCCAGGGCCAGCGCCAGCGCTTCGCCCAGTTGGTCGCGTCGGTACGGCTTGCGCAACAGGCCGACGCCGCTCTGCAGTGCCTCGTCGGCACCATCGGTGGAACGCTCGTAGCCGGAGGTAAGCAGTGCGGGCAGTCCCGGGCGCAGCCGACGCGCCTCGCGCACCAGCTCGAAGCCGTTGCTGCCGTTACCCAGCGCCACGTCCGAGAACAGCAACTGGATGCCGCGGTCGATGCGCAGCAGCTCCAGCGCCCGTTGCGCGTCGGCGGCTTCCAGCGTGTCGTAGCCCAGCGCATGCAGGAAGCGCACGGCGACCTTGCGCACGCCCGGCTCGTCCTCGACCACCAACACCCGCGCATGCCCCGGGGTGACGCTGCCGGGGGTGCGGGCCTCGCCGATCTCTTCCACCGGTGGTGCGGTCGGCAGCAGGATTTCCACGCGCGTGCCGCGGCCTGGCTGGCTGCCGATCACGACGCGCCCGCCCGACTGCCTGACGAACCCATAGACCATGCTCAATCCAAGGCCGCTGCCCTTGCCGGCGTCCTTGGTGGTGAAGAAAGGCTCCAGCGCATGGTCCAGCACCTCCTGCGTCATGCCCGTGCCGCTGTCCTCGACCAGGAATGCCACGTACTGGCCCGGTGGCAGGCCACCGGTTTCGCCTGCGCCGAGTTCTCGCAAGCGGGCGCTGATCCGCAGCAGTCCCCCGTCCGGCATCGCGTCACGGGCATTGATCGCGAGGTTGACCAGCGCCGTTTCCAGCTCCCCGGGGTCGGCAAAGACGGCAGGGACGCGGGCAGGGCAGTCCAGCTCGACATGGATGCGAGCGCCCAGCGTGCGCGCCAGCATGTCGCCCAACTCGTCCAGGATCTGCTGCGGTCGCACGCCGCGTGGGGCCAGCGCGCGGCGGCGCGAGAAACCCAGCAGCTTGCGGGTGAGGTTGATGCAGCGGTCGACCGCGCGCGACGCGCTGTCGATGAGCTCGCGGGCGTCGCCCACGCCGGCGTACTCCGCGTCCAGTATCTGCAGGTTGCCCGACACGACGGTGAGCAGGTTGTTGAAGTCGTGTGCGATGCCGCCGGTGAGCTGGCCCAGCGCATCCAGCCGTTGCGCGTGGGCGAGCTGCTCCTGGCTGCGCCCGCGCAGCACGGCCGCGGCGAGCATGTTGGCCGCCAGTTGCAGGAAGGCCCGCTGGTCGGCGTCCCACTCGCATGGTTTCCGGTTGAGCGCGAGCAGCGCGCCGGTCGCCTCGTGGCGATCGAGCAACGGGACGATCGCCGCGTCGGACAATCCATGCGCCTTCAGCGCCGCGCGCACGGCGGGCAAGGTGCCGGCCGCATCCTCCGACAGGATCCATGCACCCGGGACATGCCGCTCGCCCAGGCGCGCAGCCAAGCCATCGCGGGCAAACGCATCGGCGAGTGCGTCCAGGACATCCGGTGCGAGACCCGATGCCGAGCGGATCGGCAAGGCCTTGCCACCGGGCAGCCCTACCGCAACAGCCACCGCGTCGACGCCCATGGCGGTGGCGATCAGGCCGGAGACCGCCACGCGCAGCGAGCCGTCGTTGCCGGCCTCAAGCACAAGACGGCCCAGTTCGGCCAGGTAGCCGTCGCGCTGCGCGCGCCGCAGCGCCTGCCGCGCCCGCTGCGTCTCGGAGATGTCGCGGATGGAGGCAGCATAGCGACCGCTTCCGACCGGGCTGAGTGCGATCTCCATCGGGAAGGTACTGCCGTCGCGCCGCACGCCGGTCAGTTCGTAGCCCGCACCCATCGGGCGCGTCCGCGGATGCGCCATGTAGCCGGCGCGATAGGCGACGTGTGCGGCACGCGCGGCTTCGGGCAACAGATTCTCCACGCGCAGGCCGAGCAGCGCGCCCGGGGCGTAGCCGAACAAACGGTCCGCCTGGGGGTTGGCCAGCACGATGTCGCCGGCCGCGTCGACCACGACCATCGCGTCCGGGGCCGTCTCAAACAGCGTGCGGAACAGGTCGTTGTCATCGGCTCGTGATGGCACGGCATCACTCCTGGCGTACCGTATCGCTGAAGATGTAGCCGGCGCCGCGCACCGACTTGATCAGCACCGGAGAGGCGGGGTCGGGCTCGATCTTGCGACGCAGGCGGCCGATCTGTACGTCGACGGCGCGGTCGTAGGGGCCCGAATCCCTGCCGTAGAGGTGGTTCATCAACTCGTCCCGCGACAGCACCCGGTTGGCGTGGGTGACCAGCACGCGCAGCAGTCCGAACTCGCCGCTGGTCAGCGGCACGGCATCGCCCGAGGGCGCGAGCAGGGTGCGACTGTCCAGTTCCAGCCGGTAACCGGCGAAGCGGTAGACCGCCGGCCGCGACATCGCCTGTCGGGGGTGCTCGGCGGTACGGCGCAGCACGCTGCGGATGCGTGCCAGCAGTTCGCGCAGTTCGAACGGCTTGGTCACGTAGTCGTCGGCACCGACTTCCAAACCGACGATGCGGTCGACCGAGTCGCCGCGGCCGGTGACGATGATCACCGGTCCGCGCCAGTGCTCGTGCAGGTGGCGCGTCAGTTCCAGCCCGTCCTCCCCGGGCAGGCCGAGGTCCAGCAGCACCAGGTCGATCGCGTCGGTCGCCAGCACCGCAAGCATGTGCTGGCCGTTGCCGACCGTGCTCACCTGGAAGCCTTGGGCGGAGAGATAGCGCTTGAGCAGCGCCGCGACCTCGGCGTCGTCGTCGACGACCAGCAGGTGAGCCTGCCGGAGTGACACCCCTTGTGGCTTGTCAGGGTCCTGTACCGACACGAGAGCCCCATCGCATGCTGGTTGGCGTGGTAGCCGCCAGAAGCCGGGAGGGCCTGCGGGCCCGCTCGATGACGCGACCTGCCGGCTATATACCAGAGAAGGTCCACGCCGCGCGCGAAGGCGATCAAGCGTGCGTCAAAACCTCCCTGCGCCAGGTTGATCCTGGTCAACAGCGCCAAGTACGCCGCACGCGATGCTGGCAATGGGCGCCATGCGAGGAACCCGCCATGCTCGAGATGCTTGTGGACGCCGGGCCCCATGCCGGCGGTCCGTTCCTGGAAACGGTGTTGTCGCTCGCCAGGCGCGTGGATGCCTTCGCCTGCGGCTTCCAGGTGTTGCCGCTGCAGCCGCCAGTGGCGCTGTCCTTCGAAACCGCTTTGCTGGAGGCTGAGGAGCAGGGTGCTCGCGCCCGGCGCGACTGGTGGCTGGAGCAGTGCGCACAGGCTGGCGTCGAGGGCGATTGGGAAGTCCTGCGTGGCGAGATCGGGCCGGCGATCGCCAAGCGATCGCGGCTGGCCGACCTGGTCTGCCTGGAGGTCTCGGTCGCAGGCGGGGCACGCGACCTGCTCTCGCCCGAACCCGACCGGGCACTGGTGGAGGCCGCCGGTTCGCTGCTGCTGGTGCCCTCCACCTGGAAGGGCGTCACGGGCACGCGCGTGCTGGTGGCGTGGAACGGCTCGGCCGAGGCGGCCAATGCCATCCGCGTCGCGCTTCCGTTGCTGGCCAGGGCGACCGACATCTGCGTGCTCGATGGCGAGCAGGCCTGCCTGCCGGGCATCACGCCTTCGCCGTTGCCGCTGCACGCGTGGATGATCCGGCAGGGTATCCAGGCGCAGTGGGAGTCGCTCGATCCCTCGCGCCAGCGGGATGTTTCGGTCGCCGACGTCGCCCGGCGGATGGGCGCGGACCTGCTGGTGATGGGCGCCTACGGCCGCCACTGGAGCAGCACGTTCGGGCGCAGCCAGATGACCCGAAGCCTGCTCAGCCACATCGATCGCCCCATCCTGCTTTCGCATTGAGTTGCGTGTGCCGATCAGTCGAGCAGGTAACCGCGGATGGCGCCGCTGTCCAGGCCGCTCAGGTTGCGCCGGATCTCACGGCTCACGCATTGCTGCACCTCCTTGCCCAGCTCGCCGTGGAGCGCGCCCAGGAAGCGTGGCGCCGCGGCGATGACCAGCGACTGGAAGCGATGCGCGTCGCGCCCAGCGCGCAGCGCGGCGGCCAGCGTGGCAGCAAAGCGCGCGCTGGCCTTGTCCTTCGGAGCGGTGCGCGGCTCGATCGCATGCCGTGCACTGCCGATGCGCTCCTGTACGCGCGGCTGCCGTTCGGCACCCGGGCTGCGCGCAGCCTCGGTGTTGACGAAGCAGGCGGTCTCGGCCCAGGGCTCCCGGCAGTGCCCGAATTCGAACAGGCGCGCCTTTTCGCTATCGGCCACCAGCACCCATGTCTTGTTCATGGCTTTCTCCGGCAACGGGCGACATGCAAGGAGGAAGGTAGCGATGCTTCCGGACAGGCAGTTGATGCCGGTCAACAAAGCCGGCGGTGCGCCAGTTGATCCTGGTCAATCGGGGCGCGAAGCAAACCGCCATCCTGATGCCGTCAGCAGCGAGCGGAAAGGAGGCGCCATGCGTGCCATCGACATCGGTACCCGGCGGGTCGTCCAGGCGGGCGCTTCGGCGACGGTGAGCGAGGCCGCCGGCGTCATGCGCAGGCACCAGGCCGGCTGTCTGGTAGTGACGCGCGAGCAGGACGGCCGCCCCGAGCCGGTCGGCATCGTGACCGACCGCGACCTCGTCACACGCTGCATCGCCGCGCATTTCGATCCGGCGACCACTACGCTCGAATGCGTCATGTCCGCGCCGCTGCTGCACTGCAGGCCGGATGCGCCGATCGACGAGGTGGTGGACGTCATGCAGCAGCGGGGCGTGCGCCGGCTTCCGCTGGTCGATGATGCCGGCGTGCTGGTTGGCATCCTCAGCACGGACGACGTGCTGGTCGCCCTCGCCGAACTGGCCGACCGGATCAACCAGACGCTCAACGCCCAGCCGACCCTCGATCGGGCCTATCTCTAGGAGCCGTGCGTGCCTGCCAAACCATGGCCTGAGCTGCCGTTTCCGGGCGAACGGCTGCGCCCGTGCCGCATCGGCATCGATACCGGCGGCGAACACGTGGCGTATCTGCGCAAGGACTCGCCGGCCTGCCATGGCGAAGGTTTCGGTCCGCATTCGCGCCTGCAGGTGGGCGTCGGCGACCGTCGGCTGATGGCGACGCTGGCGATCGTGCAGGGCGATGCGCTCGCCCCGGACGAGGTGGGCCTGTCCGAATCCGCGTGGCTGCGGTTGCTGCCCGCCGCGCACGAGCAGGTGACGCTCACGCACCCGCCCAGCGTCGAGTCGCTTTCCAGCGTCCGCGCGAAGCTCTACGGCCGCACCCTTGCCGACGCCGAAGTGCGCGCGATCGTGGCGGACATCGCCGCGCAGCGCTACTCGAACCTCGAAATGGCGGCTTTCATCGCGGCCTGCAGCAACGACCACCTCGATCTGGACGAGGTGGTCGCCCTGACCGGCGCGATGGTCGACTCCGGTGCGCGGCTGCGCTGGCCGGGCGAGGTGGTCGTGGACAAGCACTGCGTCGGCGGGCTGCCGGGCAACCGCACCACGCCGATCGTGGTGGCCATCTGCACGGCGCTGGGACTGACCATGCCCAAGACGTCCTCGCGCGCAATCACCTCGCCCGCGGGAACGGCCGACACCATGGCGATGCTGGCGCCGGTGGAGCTGGACCTGGCACGCATGCGCCGCACGGTCGAGCGCACCGGCGGATGCATCGTGTGGGGCGGGGCGATCAACCTGGCGCCGGTGGACGACGCGCTGATCCGCATCGAGCGCGCGCTGGACATCGACAGCCCGGGGCAACTGGTCGCCTCGATCCTGTCCAAGAAGATCGCCGCCGGCTCGACCCGGGTGGTGATCGACATACCGGTCGGACCGACTGCCAAGGTGCGCGAGCCACGCCACGCGCGCACGCTCGAGCGGATGTTGCGTTCCGTGGCCGATCGTTTCGGCCTCGGGGTCACGGTGATGCGCACCGATGGCCTGCAGCCGGTCGGGCGCGGCGTGGGGCCGGCTCTCGAAGCGCACGACGTGCTGGCGGTGCTGCGCAACCTGCCGTCGCAACCGCTGGACCTGCGCGAACGCGCGCTGGCGCTCGCCGCCGCGGTGATCGAGGCCGGCGGTTTGGTGGGCATCGACGCGTCCGTGGCGGCACGCGACTGCCTGGATTCGGGTCGCGCGTGGCGCCAGTTCCAGGCGATCTGCGAGGCCCAGGGTGGCCTGCGCACGCCTGGCCTCGCGGCCTACCGGCAGCCGGTGGCGTCCACGCGGGCGGGCCGTGTGGACGCCATCGACAGCCGTCGCCTCGCACAGGCGGCCAAGCTCGCCGGTGCGCCGCTCTCGCCGCTGGCCGGGCTGACGATCGACGTGCGCCTGGGCGATGGCGTGGTCGTCGGCCAGCCGCTCTTCACCCTGCATGCGCAGAGCCCGGGCGAACTTGCCTACGCCATGGAGTACGTCTCGCGCCATCCGGACATCGTCCGCCTCGGAACCGGCCCATGAGCCTACTCTACGCGTTGCCCGGGAACGCCGCCTTCGCCCGCGCGCTCTGTCGTCACGCAGGCTGGCAGCGCGGACAGCTCGAGCTGCACCGCTTCCCCGACGGCGAGGCGCTGTTGCGGCTGGCCACGCCACCGCGCGGCGTCGTGGCGCTGGTCTGCTCGCTGCAACGGCCGGACGCGAAGCTGTTCGCGCTGCTGGCCGCGGCGGCCACCGCGCGCGAGCTCGGTGCGGCCCAGGTCGGGTTGGTGGCGCCGTACCTGGCCTACATGCGCCAGGATGCACGCTTCCGGCCGGGCGAGGCGGTCTCCGCGCGGGTCATCGGCGAGCTGCTCGGCCACGCCTTCGACTGGGTGGTGACGGTCGACCCGCGCCTGCACCGCATCCACGACCTCGCCGAGGTGTTCGCCTGCCGCACGGCGGTCGTCCAGGCGGCGCCGGCGCTCGCCGCCTGGATCGGGGCGAACATCCGCTCGCCGCTTCTGGTCGGGCCGGACGGGGAGAGCGCGCAATGGGTGCAGGCCGTGGCGGGCCACCTGGGTGCGCCCTGCGTGGTGGCGCGCAAGCAGCGGCGCGGCGACCGCGACGTCAGCGTGCGGTTGCCTTCGCTGGCGCGCTGGCGCGGGCACACGCCGGTGCTGCTGGACGACATCGCCGCCTCCGGCCACACGCTGATCGACACCGCCCGGGGCGTCCGCGAGCAACTGCCGCAGGCGGCCCCGGTCGCGGTGGTGGTGCACGGGCTGCTCGGGCGGCGCACGCTGGCAGCCTTGCATGGCGCCGGTATCGCCCGCCTGGTCACCAGCAACACCGTGCCGGGCGAACGGGCGGCGATCGACGTCAGCACCCGCGTCGCCGAGGCGCTCGCGGCCATCGCGGGCGAAGCGCGCTAGCGGACCGGCCGCACCAGCGGGTCGACGTGCAGGAGAGTCGACCTGCGCCAGCCGGGTCAGGGCGCGAGCAGCAGCGGTACGCGGCTGTGCCTCAGCGAATGGCGCGTCGCGCCGCCCAGCAGCCGCTCACTGGTCCGCCGGCGCCCCCACGCGCCCTGCACCAGCAGGTCGACGCAAAGGCGGGCCGCCTCGCGATGGATGGCTTCGCCTATGTCGCCGCAGGCCTGGAACGGCAACCAGTCGCACGATACGTCTTGCCGCTTTAGCCACTGCCGCAGCGGTGCGGCGGTCCGGGCGCCCGGACCATGCGTGCCATCGAGCACGGTCACCCGGTCCGCCATCCGCAGCAGTGGCAGCGCCGCGCGCGCGGCGCGGGCAGACGGCGCGCTTCCGTTCCAGGCGAGCAGCACATGGCCGAGCGACGGTCGCGCGATCCAGTCGTCCGGCACCAGGACGACCGGACAGCCGCCGTGCACGAGCGTCTCGGCCAGCCGGCGCGAGACATCCTGCAGGACCGCCGGCCAGCCGGGCAGGCGACCGATCACCAGGTCGGCCAGGCTCGCGCGCTCGGCCACCACCCGGCGGTAGACGCCGCAGACCACTTCCCAGCTGCCGCCCACGGCGGCGGCCTGGCAGCGCTGACGCCACCACACCTCGTCGGCCAGCGCGTCGCGCTCTTCGGCCGCCAGCACGCCGGCCGCATCGGGCAATGCCATCACCATCGCATCGAGCGGGATGACGCACAGCCCGGTCAACCAGGCGCGCCATTGGCGGGCCAGCGAAAACGCGTAGTCCAGCAAGGGCGCCTCGCGTTCGGGCTCGGACACGGTAACGATCAGTTCGGTCATGGCTTGGCTTCCGCGAGCGTCTGCGCCAAGCATGCGCAGACGGCGCGAGGCTGCTGTTGACCGGGATCAAGTCGCGCCATCGGGCTGCGGGGCCGGCAGCAGTTGCCTAACGGCGACCCTTGCGGCGAGCCGAGGGCGCGCAGTAGGCGCCGTAAAGGGTCTCGATCACTGCCTGCGCGGGACCCGGTTCGAGCGCGTAGTGGATCGACTGCGCCGCGCGGCGCGTGCTCACCAGGCGTTCCTTGCGCAGCCGCGCCAGGTGCTGCGAGAGCGCCGACTGGCTCAGGTCCGGCAGCGCCTTGTGGATTTCGCCCACCGATAGCTCGCCCTCGACCAGCAGGCACAGCACGCGCAGGCGCTGCGGGTTGCCGAGCGCCTTGAGCAGGCGCGCGGCCTCGTCGGCGCGGGCGTGCATGGGCGAAAGATCGGGTGGCGAGTCGGCGGGCATGGCAGCTTGACTTTAGCAGATCCGAATATTAGCGTTGTCTAACATTAGAAAACTCTAATATAGCTCGGGATTGATGCCGGTCAAAGGGCGACGGAGAGGCTGGCGCAACCTTTTCGAGGCATCCAACAGGAGCGGGCAACATGGCCAACATCATCGTTCTGGGCGCCGGGCTGGGCGGCACCGCCGCGGCTTACGAGGTTCGCGCCGCCCTCGGCAAGGAACACGCCGTCACCCTCGTAGGGGACGGGCCGCGCTTCAGCTTTACCCCTTCCAATCCATGGCTTGCGCTGGGTTCGCGCAGGCGCGACGACATCGGCTTCCCGATCGGTGAACCCATGGCGCACCACGGCATCGGCTTCGTCGAGGTGCCGGCGGAGAAAGTATTGGCGGCCGAGAGCCGCGTGCGGCTGCGTGACGGCCAGGTGCTGGACTACGACTACCTGGTGATCGCGACCGGTCCGCGGCTCGCCTTCGACGAGGTGCCGGGGCTGGGGCCGGACGGCCACACGCAGTCGGTGTGCACCGCCGAACACGCCCAGCGCGCCTGGGACGCCTACCAGGCGTTCCTCCAGGCGCCGGGACCGGTGGTCGTCGGCGCGGCGGCCGGCGCCAGCTGTTTCGGCCCCGCCTACGAGTTCGCCCTGTTGCTCGACACCGACCTGCGCAAGCGCAAGCTGCGCGATCGCGTGCCGATCACCTACGTCACGCCCGAGCCGTACATCGGCCACATGGGCCTGGGTGGCGTGGGCGACTCGAAGAGCCTGCTGGAGCACGAGCTGCGCCAGCGCGACATCCGGTGGATCACCAGCGCGAAGGTGCTGGGCGCCGAAGCCGGCAAGCTGCGGCTGCAGGAGGTCGACGCGCGGGGCGCGGTAGCGGGCGAGAGCGAGCTGCCGTTCGCCTACGCGATGCTGTTGCCGGCGTTCACCGGTGTCGACGCGGTGCGCGGCATCGAGGGGCTGACCAATCCGCGCGGCTTCATCCTGATCGACGAGCACCAGCGCAACCCGCGCTTCCGCAACATCTTTGCCGCCGGCGTGTGCGTGGCGATTCCGCCGGTCGAGCCCACGCCGGTGCCGACCGGCGCGCCAAAGACCGGGTTCATGATCGAGTCGATGGTGACCGCCATCGCGCACAACCTGCGCGAGGAGATCGCCGGCCGCCAGCCCAATGCGCGTGCGACCTGGAACGCGGTGTGCCTGGCCGACATGGGCGACACCGGCGCGGCCTTCGTGGCGCTGCCGCAGATCCCGCCGCGCAACGTGACCTGGGCGAAGCAGGGCAAGTGGGTGCGCCTGGCCAAGCTCGCCTTCGAGAAGTACTACCTGCACAAGATCCGCACCGGCAACACCGAGCCGGTCTACGAGAAATACGTGCTCAAGCTGCTCGGTATCGAGCGGCTCAAGCCGCCCGTCAGGCATTCCCAGGGAGACTTGCCATGAACATCGATCGTGTCGTGCTCGCCTTTGCCGGAAGCGTCGTGCTGTTGTCCGTCGCGCTGGGATGGTGGGTGTCGCCGGCCTGGCTGTGGCTGGCCGTGTTCGTCGGCGCCAACCTGCTGCAGTCCTCGTTCACGGGCTTCTGTCCGTTGGCGCTGATCCTGAAGGGACTCGGGCTCAAGCCCGGGTGCGCCTTCTCCCGCTGACCCCAACGAGGCCTTTCGCATGTATTACGTCGCAGAAACTCCCAAGCCCTTCGCCCAGGCGGTCGAAGACCTGGACGCGGCCGTGCGCCGCCACAACTTCGGCGTGCTGCACGTGCACGACATCGGCGCGACGCTGCGTGGCAAGGGCGTGCCGTTCGAGCGCGAATGCAAGGTGTTCGAGGTGTGCAACCCGCGGCAGGCGGCCAAAGTGATGGAAACGGACATGCGCCTGAACATGGCGCTGCCGTGCCGCATCTCGGTCTATACCGAAGGCGGCCGGACCTGCATCGGCATGGTCGAGCCCGATCGCCTGCTCGGCATGCTCTCGGACGATCCGGCCCTGCGGCCCGTGGCGGACGAGGTCCAGGCGCAGATGCGGCAGATGATCGACGAGGCGCGCTGATGCGCCACGCCCGGCCACTCACCGCGCTGGCCCTCACCGTCGCACTGCTGGCCGGGTGCCGTGGCGGCGAGCCAGCCGCGCCACCGGCCCCATCCGCGCCGACCGACCTGGCCAGCCGCGTGGTGCAACGGCAGGAGGCACCGCGCGAGCAGGCCTGGGACGGGGTCGTCGAGGCGGTCAACCAGGCCACCGTTTCCGCGCAGACCGCCGGTCGCGTGGTCGAGCTGCCGTTCGACGTGAACGATACGGTGCCCGAGGGCGCAGTGATCGTTCGCTTCACCGACGTCGAACAGAAGTCCGCGCACAACCGGGCCCAGGCACAGATCGCCGCTGCGCAGGCGGCTTACGACGAGGCGGAAGCGTCCTACAAGCGGGTCGCGGCGATTGCCGAACGCGGCCTGGTCGCGCGCCAGCAACTGGACCAGGAACGCGCCCGCCGCGACGCGGCGCGGGCCGCATTGCAGGCCGCCCAGGCGCAGATGCGCGAAGTCGGCCAGCAACTGGACTACACCGTGGTGCGCGCGCCTTACGCCGGCATCGTCACGCGCCGCTTCGTGCAGGTTGGCGAGTCGGTGCAGCCGGGCCAGCCGCTGATGGCCGGGGTGTCGCTCAAGGACCTGCGCGTCACCGTGCAGGTCCCGCAGAGCGCGGTCGGGGCGATCCGGCGGCTCAATCATGCCGAAGTGCTTCTGGACGATGGCGCGCGTCGCGAGGCGGCCACGAAGGTGACGGTGTTCCCCTACGCCGATCCGGACACGCATACCTTCAGCGTGCGGCTGGAGCTGCCGGGCGACGACACCGGCCTGTACCCGGGCATGACGGTCAAGGTCGCCTTCGCGGTCGGGCGCGAGCGCCGGTTGCTGGTGCCGGCATCGGCACTGGTGCAGCGGGGCGAGCTGCAGGGCGTCTACGTGCTGGGGCAGGGCGCGCCGCAGTTGCGCCAGGTGCGTACCGGCGCGCGCTACGGCGACGGGGTCGAGGTGCTGGCTGGCCTGGACGACGGCGAGCGGATCGCGCTGGACCCGGCCGCGGCGGCACGCTGGATTGGTGCGCACCGCGACGAGGCGGCGCCATGAGCGAGCCGAAGCTCGGCTTCTCCGGCCGTATCGCGCGCGCCTTCCAGGCTTCCCCGCTCACTCCGATCCTGGCGCTGGCCGCGTTGCTGCTGGGGCTCGCCGCGGCGGTGATCACGCCGCGCGAGGAAGAGCCGCAGATCGACGTGACCATGGTCAACGTGATGGTGCCGTTCCCCGGCGCCGACGTGCGCGACGTCGAGAACCTGGTGGCGTTCCTACTGGAGCAGAAACTGGCCGAGATCGAGGGCGTCAAGCACGTCTATTCGGTGAGCCGCCCGGGCATGGCGGTGCTGACGGTCGAGTTCCAGGTCGGCGTGCCGCGCCAGAGCGCGATCGTGCGGCTGTACAACCAGGTATTCCAGAACCAGGACTTCGTGCCACCGGGGCTGGGCGTCGGTCCGCCGCTGATCCGGCCGATGGGCATCGACGACGTGCCGGTGATGGCGCTGACCTTGTGGAGCGACGCACCGGCGCAGAACCCTACCCGCCTGGCCGAGGTGGCGCACACGCTGGAGACCGATCTCAAGCGCGTGCCCGGCACGCGCGACGTCTACACGCTGGGCGCACCGACGCGCGCGGTGGTGGTGGAGCTGGATGCCGCGCGGCTGGCCGCCTATGGCATGGCCGTCGGCGACCTCGCCGGCGCACTCAAGGCGGCCAACGTGGTCGCCCAGGCTGGCGACCGGGTGGCCGGTGACCGCGACGTGCCGGTGACCGCCGGCACCTTCCTGGCCAACGCGGCTGACGTCGCCAACCTGGTGATCGGGCTCAAGCACGGGCAGCCGGTGTTCCTTTCCGATGTGGCGCGCATCCACGCCGGCGCGGACCTGCCCAGTCGCTACGTCTGGTTCGGCGCACCGGCGGACAAGGGCGGCCCGTCCGGCAATGCGCCGGCGGTCACCCTGGCGGTGGCCAAGAAGCCCGGCGCCAATGCCGCCGACATCACCGGCGCCATCGACGCGCGGCTGGCCGCGCTGCGCAACGTGACGATCCCTGCCGACGTGCACGTCACGGTGACCCGCGACTACGGCCAGACCGCCACCGACAAGGCGAACAAGCTGATCCACAAGCTGATCTTCGCCACCGGGTCGGTGGTGCTGCTGGTGCTGTTCGCGCTGGGTTGGCGCGAGGCCATCGTGGTCGGCACCGCGGTGATCATCACGCTGATGCTGACGCTGTTCGCCTCCTGGGCGATGGGCTTCACGCTCAACCGCGTGTCGCTGTTCGCACTGATCTTCTCCATCGGCATCCTGGTCGACGATGCGATCGTGGTGGTGGAGAACATCCACCGCCACATGGCGCTGGGCGGACGCACCCTGAGCGAGGCGATTCCCGAGGCGGTGAGCGAGGTGGGCGGACCGACGATCCTCGCCACCTTCACGGTGATCGCCGCGTTGCTGCCGATGGCGTTCGTGTCGGGACTGATGGGGCCGTACATGCGCCCGATCCCGATCAACGCCTCGGCCGGCATGCTGTTGTCGCTGGCCGTGGCGCTGATCGTCACGCCGTGGCTGGCGCTCAAGCTGCTCGGCCACCACGGGCACGGTGGCGAAGGCGGTCACGCGCCGTCCGACAGCCGCCTGCACCGCCTGTTCGGGCGGGTGATGACGCCGTTCATCGCCGGCGAGAAGGCTCCCCGGCGCCGGCGCCTGCTGTTCGCCGCGATGGGCGTGCTGGTGCTGGCCGCGGTCGGGCTGGTGGTGGTCAAGGCGGTGATCCTCAAGATGCTGCCGTTCGACAACAAGTCCGAGTTCCAGGTGGTGCTGGACATGCCCGAGGGCAGCACGCTGGAGCGCACCAACCGCGTGCTGGGCGAGCTGGCGGCCACCGTGGCCACGCTGCCGGAGGTCGCCAACTGGCAGGGCTACGCCGGCACCGCCGCGCCGATCACCTTCAACGGGCTGGTGCGCCAGTACTACCTGCGCAGCGGCGCCAACGTCGGCGACCTGCAGGTGAACCTGGTCGACAAGGCACTGCGCGATCGCCAGAGCCACGCCATCGCGCTGGCCATCCGCCCGGCGCTGGCGAAGATCGGCGCCCGCTACGGCGCGTCGGTGAAGATCGTCGAGGTGCCGCCCGGTCCGCCGGTGCTCGCGCCGATCGTGGCCGAGGTCTACGGGTCCGACGACGACACGGTGCGGCGCACCGCGCTGGCGCTGGAGAAACGCTTCAAGGCCAATAAGGACGTGGTCGACGTCGACTCCAGCGTCGAGGACGCGGCGCCGCGCGAGGTGATGGTGGTCGACCGCGAGCGCGCCGCGCGCCTGGGCCTGGACCAGGCCGGCATCGCGCAGGCTCTGCGCACCGCGCTCTCCGGCGAGGACGCCACCTGGCTGATGGACGGCCACGCCCGCTACGCGGTGCCGGTGCGGCTGCGCCTGCCGGCCGGCGACCAGGCCTCGCTGGCGCAGTTGCTCGCGCTGGAAGTGCGCGCGCAGAACGGTGCGCTGGTGCCGCTGTCCGAAGTGGTGAGCGTGCGCCCGGCCCGCCGGGAGCAGGCGATCTACCACAAGGACCTGCTGCCCTACGCTTTCGTCACCGGCGACGATGCCGGCGCCACCGACAGTCCGCTGTACGGCATGTTCAGCCTGGTCGGCGATCTGCGCGACCAGGACGTCGCCGGCGCGCGGCTGGGCCAGCACTACATCGCGCAGCCGCAGGACACCAGCGCACCGTCGGTGAAGTGGGACGGCGAGTGGCAGATCACCTACGAGACCTTCCGCGACATGGGCCTGGCCTATTCGGTCGGCCTGCTGCTGATCTACCTGCTGGTGGTCGGCCAGTTCAGGAGCTACCTGGTGCCGCTGATCATCATGGCGCCGATCCCGCTGACCGTGATCGGCGTGATGCCGGGCCACGCACTGGTCGGCGCGCAGTACACCGCCACCTCGATGATCGGCATGATCGCGCTGGCCGGCATCATCGTGCGCAACTCGATCCTGCTGATCGACTTCATCAACCACGCGCTGGCCGCCGGGCGGCCCTTGGGCGAGGCGGTGGTCGAGGCGGCCGCGGTGCGCGCCAAGCCGATCGTGCTGACCGGCGTGGCGGCGATGGTCGGCGGCTTCTTCATCATCGACGACCCGATCTTCCAGGGCCTGGCGGTGTCGCTGATCTTCGGGATCCTGGTGTCCACGGTGCTCACCCTGCTGGTGATCCCGCTGCTTTACTACGCATGGCTGGCGCACCGGGCGCCGCGCACCGAAGGAGACGTGACGTGAGCGAGGCGCAGACGGTCGAGGTGAGCCTGACCCAGGTGGGCGAGTACGAGTTCAACGTGCGCTTCGACGGCACCGCGATCGCCGACCTGGCTACCGACGAGCCGGCGCCGCTGGGGCAGGGCCATGGCCCCAACCCGTCGCGCCTGCTGGCCACGGCGGTGGCCAACTGCCTGGCAGCGAGCCTGCTGTTCGCGCTGCGCAAGTTCGGCAACGCGCCGGCGCCGATCACGGCCCGGGCCCGCGCGACCATTGCCCGCAATGCCGACCGGCGCTGGCGCGTGCCGCGTATCGAGGTCGACCTGCGACTGGCCGATGCGGCCGCCTCGCTGGAACACCTCGATCGCGTGCTGGCGCAGTTCGAGGACTTCTGCGTGGTGACCGGCAGCGTGCGCCAGGGCGTCGAGGTCGACGTGCGCGTGCTCGATCCGGCGGGGACGGCGTTGTCCTCCACGAGCGGGTGATCGCGCCGCCGATCGCGCCGTTTGATCGGGATCAATTCGGCGTCCGGCTGGCGGACTAGGGTGGGGTCCTGCGGCATCGGCCGACCCGGCCGCAGCCACCCGCCGGAGGATGCGCCATGAGCGTCGCCAAGGTCATCGAAATCATTTCCGAATCACCCGAGAGCGTGGAGGATGCCGTCAGGCAGGGCCTGGAGCGGGCCGCCCAGACGCTCGACGGGATCAAGGGCGCGTGGATCAGCGAGACCAAGGTCGTCACCGGACCCGACGGCGGGATCATGGCCTGGCGTGTGTGCATGCGGGTCAGCTTCGTGATCGGCTGAACGCTGCGATGGCGGGCCGCCCCGACGACGGTGGCGGACGGAGGCAGCATCATGAAAGGCAATCTGGCATCCCGGGCACGGCGCTTCGCCGACCGTGGCGACGCCGGCCGGCAGCTGGCCGAGGCCCTGGCCGTCTACCGCGGTCAGCGTCCGCTGGTGCTGGCGATCCCGCGCGGCGGCGTACCGGTGGGGAGGGTCGTGGCCGATGCACTGGACGGCGACCTGGACGTGGTACTGGTGCGCAAGCTCGGCTCGCCTGCCAACCGCGAACTGGCCATCGGCGCAGTCGACGAGCAGGGACGCATCCAGCTCACGACGCGGTCGGCCCTTGGCGGCGCGGGCATGGGCTACTTGCGTGCCGAGGCTGCCCGGCAAGGGGCGCTGATCCGCAAGCGCCGCGCCCTCTACAGCCCCGGCCGCGCGCCGGCCGATCCCACCGGCCGCGTGGTGATCGTGGTCGACGACGGACTGGCGACCGGCGCCACCATGCGCGCGGCGCTGGACGCGGTGCGCCAGCAGCATCCGGCGTCGTTGCTGGCGGCCGTGCCGGTGGCGGCGCCGGACAGCCTGCAGGATCTGGACGACCTCGTCGACGACGTCATCTGCCTGCATGCGCCACCGCACTTCCGCGCGGTGGGCTCGTTCTACGAGGACTTCCGCCCGGTGGACGACGCCGAGGTGGTGCGCCTGCTGTCGGTCCCGCCGAGGCCGGCCGCCGGACTGCCGGTGCCCGAGCCGGCACGTTTCCACCTGCCGGACGTGACCCTGCCCGGCGACCTGGCGATGCCGCCGCACGCCCGCGGGCTGGTGATCTTTGCCCACGGCAGCGGCACCGACCGGGACAACCCGCGCGACCGCTTCCTCGCGCAGTACCTGCAGCGGGCAGGCATGGGCACCTTGCTGATCGACCTGCTGACGCCGGAGGAGCAGCTCTCGCGCGCCGCCGCCTTCGACATCGCCGCGTTGTCGGACCGGCTCGCCGCGGTGGTCGCGAAGGTGCGCCACGACCCGGCGCTGGGACCGCTGCCGCTGGGCCTGTTCGGCGCCGGCACCGGTGCGGGCGCCGCGCTGGCGGTGGCCGCACAGCGCCCGCGCGATGTCGCCGCGGTGGTGTCGCGCAGCGGGCGGCCGGACCTTGCCGGTGCGGGCACGCTGGCCCGCATTACCGCGCCGACCTTGCTGATCGCACCTGGCGGGGACCGCGAACTGCTGTCGCTCAACCGGGCCGCGCAGCGCCGCATTCCGGGCAAGAACGAGCTGGCGGTCGTCGCTGGCGCCAGCCATCTGTTCCAGGAACCGGGCACCCTGGAAGCGGCTTCGAAGCTCGCCCGCGACTGGTTCGCTCGCTGGCTCGGCGCCCGCGCCCGGCCGCCGCGCCGACGCCCGACCGGCGGGCATGGGACGGACCGACTCGCCGGCTAGCACTCGTCCCGGCGCAGCCGGAGCAGGGTGTGGCACCTGATGCTAGGGCTGGATGCGCCCGTCGACGACGCGGATGCGCCGGTCCGCCTGCGCCGCGAAATCCGCATCGTGCGTCACCACCGCCACGGCGCGGCCCTGCTCGTGCGCCAGTGCAAGCACGGTACGTTGCACGTTGCGGCTGGCCACGCTGTCCAGGTTGCCGGTCGGCTCGTCGGCCAGTACCAGCATCGGGTCGTTGGCCAGCGCACGGGCGATCGCTACGCGCTGGCTCTGGCCACCGGAAAGCTGGCGGGGCCACTTGTCGCACTGGGCTGCCAGGTCCAGTCCCGCCAGCAGGGCACGGGCGCGGTCGCGGATGGTCGCCTCGTCGTAGGCCCCCAGCCGGCGCATCGGCAGCATCACGTTCTCGCAGGCGCTGAACTCGGGCAGCAGGAAATGCGACTGGAACACGAAGCCGATCGCCCGCAGCCGCGCCTCCGAGCGCTCGGCCTCGCCATACTCGGCCGTGTCCGAGCCGCCCAGCCAGATGCGCCCCGCGCTGGGCAGGTCGAGCAGTCCCATCAGATAGAGCAGGGAGGACTTGCCCGAGCCCGACGGGCCGGTGATGGCCACGCACTCGCCGCCGTCGATGCGCAGGCTGGCGTCGTCCACCAGCGTCACCGGCACCTCGCCCGCGAGGCGGCGCGTCACGCGCTCCAGCCGTATCGCCTCGGCCATCAGGTGCCTCCGCGCAGCACGTCCACCGGCTCGACCTTGGCCGCACGCCGTGCCGGCAGGTAGGCCGCGATCATCGCCGCGAGCATGGCCACGCCGCCGGCGAGCACGAACTGGAACAGGCTCCAGTCGATCGCCAGGTAATTCACGTCGGTGCTGCCGGGGACGCGGAAATGGATGCGCATCAGCCCCGCCATCAGCCCGCAGCCCAGGCCGATGCCGAACACGTTGCCGACCGCGCCGATCAGCGCGCCCTGGGCCAGGAACATGCCCTCGATGTCGCGGGCCTGGAAACCCATCGCGCGCAGGATGGCGATGTCCCTCTGCTTCTCCAGCACTACGGTGGAGATCACGTTGTAGATGCCGAACGCGGCCACGACCAGCACGGCGCCGACCACCGCGTACATGATCACGCTGCGGATCGCCAGCGCGCTCATCAGGTCCTCGGAGCGCTCCTGCCAGGACACTGTCTTGTAGTGCACGCGCTGCTCGATGCGCGCCGCCTCGGTGCGCGCGGCGTTGGGGTCGGCCAGCCTGATCACGATGGTGTTGATGCGGTTGGGCCGGTCGAGCATCGACTGCACGCGCTTGAGCGCGACGAAGGCCTGGCCGGTGTCGAAATCGGACCGTCCGGTGTGGAACAGGCCGATGATCTTGAACGTGCGCACCTGGCCGGTGGTGCTCGCCACGCGCAGGTTGTTGCCCATCGCCAGGCTCATCCGGCGAGCCAGCTCGTCGCCGATGACGATGCCGTTGGGATTGGCCTCCAGCTGGTCCAGCGAGCCCTGCACCATGAAACGGCGGATGGTCGAGACCTGCGCGTACTCGCTGGCGACGATCCCGTAAAGCCCGATCGCGCGGTCCTTGCCGGCGAAACTCGCCAGCGCCTGGCCGCTCAGCACCGCCGATGCACGCAGCCCCGGCGTGCGCCGCAGGTAGTCCAGTATCTGCGGGTAGCCGCGGATGCCGCGCGTCTCGGTCTGCGGAACCAGGTGGTGCAGTTGCACGGCAGCGGAGGGGAACAGCTGGCTCACCGGCTGCAGGGTCGGGTTGCGGTATTCGTCCTCGATGGTGATGTGCGGCGCGTTGTCCACCAGCCGGTGGATGATGTCCTGCTCCGAGCCGCGCATCATCGCGGAGATCGACAGGAAGAAGGACACGCCCAGCACCACGCCCAGCAGGGAGACGATGCTCTGCCGCCGGCGCGCCAGCAGGTGCCGTGCGGCGACGTCCACGAGCAGGCGGATCACGGGCGTGCTCCGGCTTCAGTCACGCGCACCTTCGCGTCCTCGCCGAAGCCTTCGGCCGGCGTCGCGACCACCGCATCCTCACCGGACAGGCCCGCGGTGATCTCGACCTGCCGTTCGCCGCGGATACCGACGCCGACCCGCCGCGATTGAAGCCGCCCGTCGCGCACGACCCATACGCGGTCGCCGACGAGTGCGCCGTCCGGCAACAAGAGCGCGTCGCCATGGCGGCGCACGATGATGTTGACCTCGGCGGTCATGCCCACCTGCAGCGGCGTGTGGCCATCGAACGCGATGCGCACGCGGTAGCTGCGGCCGGTCGGGTCGCCCTTGGGCGTGATGCCGTGCACGCGTCCCTGGAACACCTGCCCGGGAAAGGCATCGGCGCGGATCAGCACCGCCTGCCCCGGGACGACCCGTGTGATGTCTTCCTCGTCGACGTCGGCGGTTACCCGCGGCGGCGAATCGACGGCCAACCAGAACACCGTGCTTCCCGGCGTCATCAACTGGCCGATCTCGCCGTCGCGACGGATCACCGTGCCCGCCGTGGGCGCCAGCAGCCGGGCGTAGTGCAGCTCGGCCGCGGCGCGGTCGGCGGCCGAGCGCGCCGACTGCCAGTCCGAGCGCGCCTTGTCGTACTGCGTGCGCGCGATGACGCCACGCGGCAGCAGGGCGGCATAGCGGCGGTACTCGGCATGGGCGAAGGCCTCCTGCGAACGCAGTTGGGCCAGGTTGCTGGCCAGGTCGGTGTCTTCCAGCCTGGCCAGTTGCTGGCCGGCCCGAACGCGCTCGCCCTCGTCCACGTCCAGTTCGACCAGGCGCGCGGTGATGCGTGCGGCGATCGGCAGCATGACGGTCGGCTCCACCGTGCCGGTGGCGTACACCGCCTCGATGGCCAGACCCCGATGCGCGTGCACGACGATGACGCGCGGCGGCAGCATCCACCATGTCGCGACCGCGAGGGGAACGCAGACCAGCAGGGCGCCGACCAGCCACGCGAACGCATGCCGGCGCCGCGCCGGGCGGGACGGCGCAACCGGGAGGTCGGCTTGCGGTGCGGCGTGGGGTGCGTCGTTTGGCATGTGGCAGGCTCCGTCGAACGGATGCGGGCCATCCCGCTGCGCCGACCGTTTGCCGGAAAGCATAGGTCGCCGTCGCGCCCTGCCTTTGACGCACGTCAACGGCCCAACCGCGCAGGGAGAGGGCGCGCGAGCGGACGCTCTTGATGTCGATCAAGTGCCGGCCGGCGGCGCAGCGTAGCGTCGACGCTGGCCCCGCGGGCGCGGCCGCCCGTGGGCTTTCCCCCGCATCGATTGGAGACTTGCCATCATGACCATGCTTACCCGCTGGAATCCGTTGAAGCCGCTTTCGCGGACCGAGCCGAACGACTTCGACGACCTGTTCCGCAACGTCGGGCTGCGCGCCATGTTCAGGGACCTGGAAGTGGCGCCGGAAATCCGCGTCGACGTCAGCGAGAACGACGAGGCCTACGACATCCAGGCAGACGTTCCCGGTGTGCGCAAGGAAGACATCGACGTCACCATCGACGGTAACCAGGTGTCGATCACCGCCGAAGCCAGGCGCGAGACGGAGAAGAAGAACGGCAACCGCGAGGTGTGCACCGAGCGCTACTACGGCCAGGTGTTCCGCTCCTTCAGCCTGCCGACGGACGTCGACGACGCCAAGGCGGAGGCCCGCTACGAAAACGGCGTGCTGAGCCTGCACCTGCCGAAGAAGCCGAACGGGCAGCAGCGGCGCATCAAGGTAGGCTGAAATCGCGCGCGGCCCAGGGCCGCGTGCCTGACCCCTGCAGGGGCGCACCCGTTGCGCGACTCCCCGGAGTGCATGCCGCGGTCGCGCACAGAAGCGCTCCTGCAGCACCCTGAGCACCTGCCAGCACGCATAGGGCTCGCAGACACCCGTCGCCAGGGGCAGAAGCGATGCTTCAGCGCGACCCCCGCAGCGCCGATCCGCGGTGCTGCAGGTATGCCTCGGCCGCGTATCGACGCATCATGCGGTGCGCATTGAAGTAGACGGCGAGCTTGGCCACCGACTGCTTCATCATGCCGATCCAGCCGGTGCGGTTGCGGTGGTAGAGGGGCAGCACGACCTGCTCCAGGCAGTCGTAGAGTTTCCTGCTCGCGCTTGCCTCGTCCTGCGCCTCGCCCAGCGACCAGCCGGTGACGCCGTCGATGCAGCCCTCGACCCACCAACCGTCCAGCACGCTCAGGTTGAGCACGCCATTGGCCGCGGCCTTCATGCCGCTGGTGCCCGACGCCTCCAGCGGGGGCAGCGGCGTGTTGAGCCAGACGTCGCAGCCGGCTACCAGCACCCGGGCTGCGGCGAGATCATAGTCGGGGACGAAAACCAGCTGGATCTGCGGCACCAGGTCCCGCGCCAACGCATGCAACTGGCGCAGCATCGCCTTGCCCGCCTCGTCACGCGGATGCGCCTTGCCCGCCATGACGACCTGGAACGGCGATGCCGCGTGAATCGCGCGAAGCCGCGCCACGTCGGTGAACAGCAGCGACGACCGCTTGTAGGCAGTCATGCGGCGCGCGAAGCCGAGGATCGGCAACTGCGCATCCAGCGCCACGCCGGCACGCTCGGCCAGGAACGCGATCAGGTCGGCGCGCGCCCGTTCGTGCGCCTGCCACACGTCGGCGTCGGGCAACTGGTCGAACCGGGCCAGCGTCTCCGGATCGTGCACCCAGCAGGCGGAGCTGCGGTCGTAGAGTGCGGCGAACGCCGGATGCACCCAGTCCGGCAGATAGACCCCGTTGGTCACTGCACGCACGTCGTAGCCCGGGAACATGCGCGTGGTGACTTCCGCATGGCGCACCGCGACGCCGTTGACGAAGCCGGCGAGGCTGAGCGCGAGCTGGGTCAGGTTGAGCGCTCCGCTCCCGGCCAGCAGGGCCGCCTGCGAGGTTTCGAGGTAGCCCGGCAGCAGGCGTTCGTACAGCGCGTAGGGGAAGCGGTCATGTCCCGCGTCGACCGGCGTGTGCGTGGTGAACACGCACGACCTGCGCACTTCACCGGCATCGAATTGCAGCTCGCCTGGTCCCACCGTGTCCGGCGGCAGCGGGTAGCGACGCAGCAGCTCCAGGCCGAGCAGCGCGGCATGCCCTTCATTGAGGTGGTAGGTGGCGATCTCGAAGCCCAGCGCGTGCAGCACGCGCACGCCGGCGATGCCGAGCACGATTTCCTGCGCCAGCCGATACGCCGCGTCGCCGCCATACAGCGCATCGGTGATGCGGCGATCCTGCGGTGCGTTCTCCGGCAGGTCGGTGTCCAGCAGCAGTACCGGCAGCTCGTGCCCGAGGCGGCCCCGCAACCGGTACAGCCACGGCCGCACCCAGACTTCCCGGCACTCGATCAGCACGGCGACCTTGGCGCGCAGCGGGTGGACAAAGGCATCCGGCGCCCACGGATCGGCCGACTCGAGCTGGTTGCCCTGCGCATCGAACGACTGGCGCAGGTAACCCTGGCGGGACACCAGCGTGACGAACACCATCGGCAGTTCGAGGTCCGCAGCTGCCCGGGCGGTGTCGCCGGCAAGCACGCCCAGCCCGCCGGCGTAGGTGTGCATGCGCGGCTCCAGCGCGATCTCCATCGAGAAGTAGGCGATATGGGTTCGGGGCAGGTAAGGGCCGATCGCGGCGACGCTCGCGGGCGCCGCGGTGGCCCCATCACGGATCCCCGGAACGTCGGGACTCACGGGCGCGCTTCCATCTCGCGCACGTGGCTGCGGGTCAGCGCCCGGCTCATCGTCTCCATGCAGGCGCCCAGCGCGCCGTAGATGTCGTCCAGGCTGAGCAGCCCGCACAGGCCGCCCTTGGCGTTGAGCACCGGCAGGCGGCGGACGCCGTAAGCGCGCGTGCGTGCCACCACGTCGAGCAGATGCTCGTCCTGCGAACAGGTGACCGGGTCGCGGCTCATCACGTCGCTGACGCGCAACTGCCCACAGGGCGCCTCCGTGGCGACCGCTTCCAGCACGATGTCGCGATCGGTCAGCATGCCGACCGGAATGCGCTCGCCGTTGGGCTGCTCCACCACTACCAGCGCGCCCACGTGCCGCGTGCGCATCAGCCGGGCCGCGTCGACCACCGAGGCGGCCGGGCTGATGGAAACCACTTCGTGCGTGCATATTTCGCGGACTTGCATGGCGGGCTCCCGTGGCTGCCAGCGAGCGTGTGACCGCACGCTGCGCGGGCACTTGATCTCGGTCAACCTGCGCCCGCGTGGGGTGCGACCGTAGGCGCCCCCGGTTCCTCGGCGGACTGGTTGACCGACATCAATTCCCGCGCCGCCGCATGGCGAAGGATGACCGGCGGGAGTCCGGATGCCGTACCAGCCGCACGCGCGGTGGAGGCTTCACATGAACATCCGATTCGACGACTGGCACAGTGCGCTCGCCGCCGCGCTGCTCGCCCTCGCGCCCGCCGCAGCCGTGGTCCAAGGTCATTTTCAAGATGGACATGCACACCACGCGGCGTTCGGTACTGGATACGCTGGGCATGGACCTGGCGCGCGTGCGGCCGTTCCGGACAACCGTGCCGCGGCACGGTTGTCCGGCTGGCACATCGAGCGCGACTACAAGCGCACAACGTGACCGTGCTGCAGAGCCGGGTGAGCGTCGCGGGTCACGTGCCTCAGCGGATGCGCCTGGGAAGACGCCACCACGACCAGCAGGCGCAGCCGGTCGGAGGTGTCCAGTCCACCGCTCTCCTACGCAGCGCGGCACGCCGATCGCCGCAGCTTTCCGCGCGAGGGCGGATCGTGGCGAGGTAGACCATCCCAGCACGGCGGCTACCGTGCGCATTGAGTTGCATCAAGGGCGGCGCATTGGAGTTGACCAGGGTCAACGGCGCGCGTGCGCTGACGGGCATGGTGGCCGCCATGGAATCCGCGACCCGCTCTGCGCCGGAGCCCGCGCCTCGCCCCGGCGATCCCGCGCCACCGGCACGCACCGGCCTGTCCGAGGCCGAGGCGCTGCGGCGCCGGACCCGGTTTGGCCTGAACGAGTTCCCGCGCACGGGATCGGGGCTCGCCGGGACCGTTGCCGCCGCCTTCGCCAACCCTCTCGTGGCGATCCTGATCGCGGCGGCGATCACCGCCGGGGTGCTGGGCGACATCCTCGGCGCGCTGATCATCGCGGTAATCGTTCTGCTCGGCATCGTGCTCAACGCCACACTGGGCTTTCGGTCGCAGCGTGCCGCCGAGCGGTTGCGCGCGGAGGTCACGCCGATGGCCACGGTATGTCGTGACGGCCGCTGGCAGGAGCGGCCACGGCGCGAACTGGTACCCGGCGACCTGATCCGCCTGGCCGCCGGCGATCGCATTCCGGCCGACGCGCGCCTGCTCGATGCCCGGGACTTCCACGTGCAGCAGGCGGCGCTGACGGGAGAATCCCTGCCGGTGGAAAAGGAGCCGCAACCCGACGATACCGGCTCCGACCCGGAAGCGGAACGCAAGGTGTTCCTCGGCTCGTCGGTCGTCGCCGGCACCGCGGTCGCCCTGGTGGAGGCGACCGGTGCCGCGACCGCCTTCGGCGGGATCGCGGCACGACTGGACGAGCGGCCGCCGCTGACCGAGTTCGAGCGCGGCCTGAAGGATTTCGCGGGGCTGATCATGCGGACCGTGGTCTTGCTGGTCCTGCTGGTGTTGCTGGCGGGTGTCGTCCTGCACCGGCCGCCGTTGCAGACGCTGCTGTTCGCTCTTGCGCTTGCGGTCGGACTGACGCCGGAGTTCATGCCGGTGATCACCACTGTCACGCTGGCGCGCGGCGCGGTGCGCATGGCACGCCGCCGGGTGATCGTCCGCCACCTCGCCGCGATCGAGGACTTCGGCAGCATGACCGTGCTGCTCAGCGACAAGACCGGCACGCTCACCCGTGGCGACACGGCGGTCGACGGCTGCTGGGATGCGCAGGGAGCGCCATCGGCCAGGACGTCGCAACTGGCGATGCTCAACGCGATGTTCGAAACCGGCACGCACAGCCCGATCGACGCCGCGATCCTGCGCGAGGGCCCGCTGCCAGTAGGCTGGAGCAAGCTGGACGAGGTTCCGCTCGACTTCGAACGACGGCGCATGAGCGTGGTCGTCGAGCGGGCAGGGGAACGTTGGCTGGTCGCCAAGGGGGCGCCGGAGTCGATCCTGCCCGCCTGCACCCAATATGCGTTGGCAGACGGCATCCTGCCGCTCGACGCGCTGCGCCGCGCGGACTGCGAACGCACCTACCAGGCGATGGGCGAGCGTGGGCTGCGTGTGCTCGCAGTCGCCTGGCGGCCGGTCGAGGCACGCACGCGCTTCACCGCGAAGGATGAAGCAGGGCTGGTGCTGGCCGGCTTCGTGTCCTTCGTCGATCCGCTCATGCCCGGGGTGGCCGGGGCGCTGCAGGCACTTGCCTCCGATGGCATCCCGCTGAAGGTCCTCACCGGGGATAACCCGCGGGTGGCGCGCTACACCTGCGAGAAGGTCGGACTGGATCCCGGCAGCGTGGTGACCGGGGACCAATTGCGCGGCCTGAGCGAGACCGCCCTGGGCCTGCTGGCTTCGCGCACGCGCGTGTTTGCCCAGGTCACGCCGGAGCAGAAGCGCCGCATCGTGATGGCGCTGAAGGCGCGTGGCGACGTGGTGGGCTTCCTTGGCGATGGCATCAACGACGCGCCCTCGCTCCACGCGGCGGACGTGGGCATCTCGGTCCCCAATGCCGCGGACATCGCCCGCGACAGCGCCGACATCCTGTTGCGCGAGCGCAACCTGGAGGTGCTCCATGCCGGTGTAATCGAAGGCCGGCGCGCCTTCGCGAACGTCATGAAGTACCTGTTCATGGGCACCAGCTCGAACTTCGGCAACATGTTCAGCATGGTCGTCGGCGCGCTGGTGCTGCCGTTCCTGCCGATGCTGCCGGCGCAGATACTGCTCAACAATTTTCTGTACGACCTGGCGCAGACCACGATTCCCTCGGACAACGTGGATGCGGCCCAGTTGCGGGGACCACAACGCTGGAGCGTGCCGCTGATCCGCCGCTTCATGGTCGGCATCGGGCCGGTCAGCTCGCTCTACGACCTGCTGACGTTCTACGTGCTGATCCACTGGCTGCAGGCCACCGCGGACACATTCCACACCGGCTGGTTCATCGAGTCGCTGGCCACGCAGACGCTGGTGGTGTTCGTCATCCGCACGCACGGCAATCCGCTGCGCAGCCGCCCATCCGCGCCGCTGGTGGCGAGCGTCGTGGCGGTGCTGGCGGCCGGCCTGATACTGCCGTGGACGCCGCTGGCCGACCTGTTCGGATTCGTGCCGCTGCCGCCGGAGTTCTTTGCCTTCCTCGCCACGGCGGCGCTCAGTTACCTGCTGCTGGTGCAGTGGCTCAAGCGCCGCTTCATGCAGCCGCCCCGGCACCCCGGTGGCGCCTGGCGTGGATAGACCCCTGGTGTCGCCCGCATCGATCCCCTGGGGCGTGCCTCTGCGGTCGAGGCCCTTCACTACCTCGCCGCAGGCGGGTGCCGATCGGTTGACGTGCATCAACGCCGGACATCGCCATCGCCCTAGGTTCCTTTTGCGCGCCGATGCGCGCGGCAAGACCGAGGGCTGCGGCGACGCTGCGCCGACAGCCACGCACCGAAATGGAGGACACGATGACCAACCGCAGACAATTCCTGCAGGCGGCGGCCTCACTGGCACTGGTTCCCATGCTCCCTCGCGGGATCCTTGGCGCCACCAGCTTGCGTACGCGGCCCTCCTGGCCGCAGTTCCGCGACAGCCCGCTGTACACGGCCTTTCTCGACGCCGTCGCGAAGATGCGCGCCAGCCAGGACTCCACCAAGCCCGGGAGCTGGGCCTACTGGACGAATGTGCACGCCAACTTCTGCCCCCACAAGAAACCGTATTTCCTGGCTTGGCATCGCGGCTTCCTGGCGCGCTTCGAGGCGCAGCTGCGCAAGGCTTCGGGCAACAGCGCACTGGTGCTGCCCTACTGGAACTACTACGAGCATCCGCTCCTCCCCGCCGAATTCCGCGACTCCAGCTCGCCGCTCTATTTGCGCAACCGCACGGGCACGGACGTCTCCGGCGCTTGCACCCTTGGCGCCTTCGATCCGGGCCTGACCAATTTCCAGCGCGGCAAGACCGATGCCTTCGAGCCGGCCGTGGAATCCGCGCCGCACAATGGCGTGCACAACCTGATCGGCGGGACGATGGACAACATCGCGGTGTCGCCGCGGGACCCGATCTTCTGGCTGCACCACGCAAATATCGACCGACTTTGGGATGCATGGGTGCAGGCAGACGATGGGCGGCACATGCCTGCCCGGACGGCCAGCTACTGGTCCGGTTCGTTTTCCTATGGCCCCGCGGTTTCGACCATGAAGCGCGTCAGCACCTACACGCCGAGCGTCCTTGGTTACCGCTACGACGATACGGCCCTGCCGACGAGCCAGCCGAGCGGGTACGCCGGAACGCTTCCGTCCATCCAGGAGGCCTTTGCCTCGCCGCTGCCGGTACAGGGCGCCTCGCTGGGCGGTCTCGGAGGGTTGGCGCTGGGGGCACAGTCGACACGCGTGCGGATTCCGCTGACCGTGGAGGGGCGCAATCGCGTGCGTAGCCTGGCCACGGCCCAGGGGCAGGGCGCAACGCCCGCCGGCGATGCGCTGCGGATCGTGCTCGATGGTGTCAGCCTCACCGGGGCGGCCTCGCAGGGCGGTTACTTCTACAAGATCCTGTTGAACTTGCCGAGCACAGGCCTGACGCAACCGGAGCAGACCTACCTGGTCGGCACGCTCGGGCCCTTCGAAGTCAGCGTCGCACGCCACGCGCGGATGATGGCCGGCGCAGGCATGGCCGCCATGCAGGCGCCGGTGCGCATCGTCCTCCCTGCGCAGGACGTGCTCGGCCGTATCTGGCCCGAGCCGCTGGATGCACTCACGCTCAGCTTCGTGCGCGTCGCCACCGACGGCGCGCCGCAGGGCGATGCGGTGGTGATCGACCGGCTCTGGATGGAGACCGACTGAGCGCGGCGGTCGAACAGCCCGCCGGGTGCATGCGCCCGGCGGGTGAGGGCGGTGTGGCAGGCTGACGCAGCCGCCTGTTTCCTGTGGTGCGCCTGACGCAAGTCAAGCGCGGGTGAAGGCCCAAACCTACGCTGGCGTCGACACCACAGGAGACACCCCATGTCACGAATGCTGTCCACCGTGCTCGCGGCCGCCAGCATGCTGGCCCTCGCCGCCTGCTCCGGAAAGCAGGCCGCCGACGCAGCCTTGTCCGCCAGCCCGGCCGCCTACGCGGCGCCCGCGCCGCTGCCGGCGCCGACCGACTTCGGCCCGCCGCAGGGCGAGCCGATCCACGCGGTGCTGACCAGCCCGCCGAACGTGCCGCCGCCGATCCACCGCAACTACCCGGCCAAGGTGATCGTCGAGCTGGAGGTGATCGAGAAGGAGATGCCGATCTCCGAGGGCGTCAGCTATACCTACTGGACCTTCGGCGGCACCACGCCGGGCAGCTTCATCCGCGTGCGCCAGGGCGACACGGTCGAGTTCCACCTGAAGAACAACCCGACCAGCAAGATGCCGCACAACATCGACCTGCACGGCGTCACCGGCCCGGGCGGCGGCGCGGCCTCGAGCTTCACCGCGCCGGGGCACGAGTCGCAGTTCACCTTCAAGGCGCTCAACGCCGGCATCTACGTCTACCACTGCGCCACCGCGCCGGTCGGCATGCACATCGCCAACGGCATGTACGGCCTGATCCTGGTCGAGCCGCCGCAGGGCCTGTCCAAGGTCGATCACGAGTACTACGTGATGCAGGGCGACTTCTACACCACGGGCAAGTACCGCGAGAAAGGCCACCAGCCGTTCGACATGGACAAGGCCATCGACGAGCGCCCGACCTACGTGCTGTTCAACGGCCACGAAGGCGCGCTCACCGGCGACAAGGCGCTGGCCGCGAAGGTGGGCGAATCGGTGCGCCTGTTCGTCGGCAACGGCGGCCCGAACCTGGTCTCCAGCTTCCACGTGATCGGCGAGATCTTCGACCGCGTGCAGCAGGAGGGTGGCCTGCACCCGCAGGAGAACGTGCAGACCACGCTGATCCCGGCCGGCGGCGCGGCGATCGTCGAGTTCCATACCGACGTACCCGGCAGCTACGTGCTGGTCGATCACTCGATCTTCCGCGCATTCAACAAGGGTGCGATGGGCATCCTCAAGGTCGATGGCCCGGAGAACAAGGCGATCTATTCGGGCAAGGAAGTCGACTCGGTCTATCTGGGCGACCGTGCCGAGCCGAACCTGCACGCGGTGACCACCGCCGCCAAGGCCGGCGCCGCCGGCACGCTCAGCAAGGAGGACCAGGTCGCCGCCGGCAAGCAGCTGTTCACCGGCACCTGCTCGGTCTGCCACCAGGCCAACGGCGAAGGCCTGCCCGGCGTGTTCCCGCCGCTGGCCAAGTCGGACTACGTGGCGAAGCTGGTGAAGGAAGACAAGAACAAGCTGATCGCCATCCCGCTGCACGGCCTGACCGGCAAGGTCACGGTCAATGGCAAGGAGTACGACTCGGTGATGCCGCCGATGACCCAGCTCACCGACGACGAGGTCGCCAATCTGCTGACCTACGTGCTCAACAGCTGGGGCAACCTGGGCGGGCAGGTGAGCAAGGATGAGGTGGCGAAGGTCCGCGCGCAGCCGGCCCCGGCGCCCGCCGCGGCGCACTGACCCGGCGCATCGCAGCAACAAGACCGGCGGCAGCCACTGTCGCCGGTCCTTTTCGAGGTGGCCACAGGCCACCTCTTTTTTTTGGCAAATGGACGCCTGGACGTCCGCGGCGCGTTGCCGCACCGCTCCGTCCGCTTGACTGCAGTCAAGCCGTCGCCCCGCCGCGCTCCCGACACTGCGCGCATTCCCCAAGGAGCGACAACCATGCAAACGCGCCTCGCCACTGCCTGCCTGCTGGCCCTTGCCAGCGCCCCGGCCTGGGCTGCCGATACGCCCGCCCCGCTGCAACTGGAATGGGATGCCCGGGCCCGCCACGAGCAGGTCGACAGCGACGCCTTCGTCCGCGATGCCCGCGCCGACACCCTGCGCCTGCGGCTGGGCCTGCGCGCCCAGTTCGGCAAGGGTTTCAGCGGCTACCTCGAGGGCGCCGGCGTGGCGGCTGCCGGCGGCCGCTACAACAGCGGCGCCAACGGGCACACGCAATATCCCGCCATTACCGATCCGAAAGGCAATGAGCTCAACCAGGCCTACCTGGCTTGGCAGGGGAGCCGCTTTGGCGCCATCGCCGGCCGCCAGCGCCTGCTGTTCGACAACCAGCGCTGGATCGGCAACGTCGGCTGGCGCCAGCACGAGCAGACCTTCGACGCGGTGGCGCTGCAGTGGCAGCCCGCCGCCACCTGGACCATGCGCTATGCCTGGCTGGACCGCGTGCATCGTGTCGCCGGTCGCGACGCGCTTCTGCTCACGGCGCGGGAACGCAAGCTCGACACCCACCTGCTCAATGCCGCCTTCAAGCGCGGCATGCAGCAGTGGAGCGGTTACGCCTACCTGCACGAAGACCGCGACGTCGCCACCGCCTCCAGCGCCACCTGGGGCGCGCGCTGGAGCGGCAAACCCGCGGCCGACGGCTTCGGCTGGACGCTGGAAGCGGCGCATCAGGCCGACTACGCCAACAACCCCGACCGCTTCTCGCACGCCTACTGGCTGGCTGAACCCGCATGGACCCTGCACGGCATCACCGGCAAGCTCGGTTGGGAGCACCTCGGCGGCAACGGCCGCCACGCCCTGCAGGCGCCGTTGGCCACGTTGCACGCCTTCAACGGCTGGGACGACCAGTTCGCGGTGACGCCGGCAGGTGGCCTGGAGGACCGCTACGCCGCGGTCAACGGTGCCTTCGGCCCGCAGGCCCGCGCAGGCTGGACGCTCGCCTGGCACGACTACCGCGCCGACCGTGGCGGTCGTTACGGCAGCGAGTGGGACGGCTCTCTGGGCTATGCCTTCAGCCCGGCAGTGAATGGTCTGCTCAAGCTCGCCCGCTACCAGGCCGGCGGCTTCGGTCGCGATGACACCAAGCTGTGGCTGCAGGTGGAATGGAAGGGCGTGCAGGCGCTGCGCTGAAGCTGCTGCCTTGAACTCGCCGCTCTGAAGCCATCTCCTCGGAAGGGAGAGGGAGCCAAAGCGCGCAAAGCTTCGAACTTTCGCGCGTGAGGAAGGGGCCAAACGAGCCAGCTCTGAAGCCCTCTCCCCTCCGGGGAGAGGGTTGGGTGAGGGGCGAGGCTCGCGGGGAGGGTCAGCGGTGCGTGGGCTCGTCGTTGGATGGTCGCAAGTGCGGGGGGGGGCGCCCCCCCCCCCCCCCCCCAGGCTCGCGGGGAGGGTCAGCGGTGCGTGGGCTCGTCGTTGGATGGTCGCAAGTGCGGCCCCTCACCCCAGCCCTCTCCCCGGAGGGGAGAGGGAGCCAAAGCGCGCAAGCTTCAAACTTTCCCGCGTAAGGAAGGGGCCAAACGAGCCAGCTCTGAGACCCTCTCCCTGCGGGAGAGGGTTTGGGGGGGGGGCCGGGGCTCGCGGCGAAGGTCAGTATCCGTGGGCTCGTAGGTAGATGGCCCCAGGAGCGACCCTCTCCGAAGGATGGAAAGCCGGCTGGGTTGACCTGCGTCAGCACATCCCCGTCACCCCCGCAGTCCAATGACGCCATGACTCCGCCCATCGAACTCGACCTGCGTCACTTGCCGCCACCGGAACCCATGCAGCAAGCGCTGGACGCCGCCGATGCCCTGGCGCCCGGCGACGCGGTCGCCATCGTCGCCCCGATGTTCCCGCGCCCGTTGCTGATGGAACTGGCCCTGCGCGGCTTCGACGCCGAGCCGGGCGAGCCGCAAGCCGACGGCAGCGTGCGGGTGCAGATCCGTCGCCCGGACGATGCCGAAACTTCGGCTTGACCAGGCGCCACCGGCCACGCTGCCGCTGCGCTTCCTGCTCGCCATGCCGTGCTGGGGCGTGGCGGGAGCCGCGCTGCTGCTGGTCGACGGCGATGTCGCGCTGCTGACGCGCTGGCACCCGGCCACGCTGGCGCTGGTGCACGTCTGGACACTCGGGATACTCGGCAACGCGATGTTCGGCAGCCTGCTGCAGTTCCTGCCTGCTGCCGCCGGCGCGCAGCTGCACGGCTGGCAGGGCGCGTCTGCGTTGCATGCGCTGTTCAACCTTGGCGTGCTGCTGCTGGTGGCCGGGCTTCATGCGCAGGCGCGCTGGCCGCTGCTGGCCGCCGGCATCGTGTTACCGGCGAGTTTCCTCTGGCTGGGCGCGATGACGATTCCCGGCCTGGTGGCTGCCGCCGGTGAACGACTGCTGCGCGCCGGCATCGGCCTCGCGCTCGCCTTCGGCATGCTTGCCGCGCTGGCCGGCGGCGGACTGGCGCTGTTGTTGGCCAGGCGCATCGCGTGGCCGCTGGCGGCGGTGGACGCACACGCAGGACTCGGCGTCCTCGGCTGGATGGTGCTGCTCCTGGCCACCGTGGCACGGGTGGTCATGCCGATGTTTCAGGGCACCGCAAGCGTGCCGCCGCGCGCCCAGGCCAGCTGGCTTGCGGTGGTGGCGATGGGGTTGTTCGCGGCGGTGGTTGCGCATCTGCGTTACCCGGCCGATCGCACGCTGCCGTTGGCGGTGGCCGGCGGCGGCGCCAGCTTTGCCCTCGGCGCGCTCTGGCTGCAACAACGTGTGCCGCGCGCCCGCCACAGTGCACTGTTCCTGCATTGGCGCGCCGGACTCCTCGCCCTGGCGCTCGCCGCCCTGTCCCTCGCCGCGGGGCAGGGGATGGTTGCCGGCGCGCTCGCGCTGGGCGTCGGCCTTCCGTTGCTGGTCGGTGGAATGACGCTGGAGATCGTGCCGTTCGTCGACTGGATTGCGCTGCGCCGGCGCGTGCCGCGCGGGGTGCAGTTGCCCGGCGTGCAGCGCCTGTTGCCCGACGCATCCAGGCGCCGTGCGTTGCTCGCGCATGGCGCCGCCGCACCGCTTCTGGTCGCGGCCGTGCTGTGGCCGATGCCCTGGCTGGCGCGGCTGGCCGCCCTGGGGCAACTGGCCGCCTGGAGCGTCCACGGCTACGCGCTGGCGAGTGCGTTGCTTGCTGGCCGCGCCTTTCTCCGCCGCGTCGGGCAGCCCGCGTGAGCTGCGTCCGGCATAACACGCGCAGGGTGGGCTTCAGGTGTGGTGGTGGGCTGAAGCCCACCCTACGGAAAGCCGGCCCGTCGCGCTTTGCGCTGGCGCGCGCCCGTGGGGCTATCGATGCGGTGGACGACGGCCTGCTCGTGCTGCTCGCGGCGCGGCGCCGACTGGTCGGCCTGGTGGCGCTGCTCAAGCACAGCGGCGGCATGCCTCCACGGGACCCGGAACGCGAACGCGCCGTTCGGGAGCGGACCCACGACCTGGCCCAACGCCTGGGCGTGCCGGCCGTCACCGCGACCCGGCTGCTCGACCTGGCCATCGGCGATGCCTGTGCGCAGCAGGGCCTGGCGGCTGACCTGGATCAGGGCGGGCCCGACGGCACGCCCGCCATGCTCGATGGCATGAACCTCGACCTTGCCCCCGCCACGCCGATGTTGCGCCTGCTGCCGCCGCCGCGACACCTTGCCCCCTTGCTGCGCGTGGTTCCGGCGCGCTGGCAGCACGCGCTCCTGGAACGCGCGATGGCCCGCGTGCTTGCCGCGCCCCTGGCCGAACACGCGCTCGACTTCATGGCCGGCCGACGGCTCGGCATCGAAGTCACCGACCTGGAGCTCCACTGGGTGCTGACCCTGCGCGAAGGGCGCCTGGCAGTGATCGACGAGACCCCCGAGGCCAGCGTGCGCGGCAGCGCCACCGATCTGCTGCTGCTCGCCAGCCGCCTGGAAGATGCCGACACGCTGTTCTTCCAGCGCACGCTGGTGCTCACCGGCGACACGGAACTCGGCCTCACCGCACGCAACCTGCTCGACCGCCTGCCGTGGGAATCGGTGCCGCTGGGCCTGCGCATCGCGCTCAACCGGGGCGCGCGACTGGCCCGTGCCGCGCGCGACGCCCACCGACGCGGTACCTGACGATCCGGCTCACGCGGCGCGCAGCGGCGGGTGCGGCTCATCCGCACACCCCGTCCGCGCTTGATCCGCATCAAGGCTTCCGTCTGGACGGCTATCCAGACTCGCCGCACCTCCACTGAAGAACTCCCCATGACACGTCCCTCCTCGTTCGACCGCGAACAGCTGCTTGCCTGCGCCCGCGGCGAACTGTTCGGTCCCGGCAACGCCCGCCTGCCGTCACCGCCGATGCTCATGTTCGACCGCATCACGCACGTCGACGACCACGGTGGCGCCCATGGCAAGGGCGTGCTGCGCGCCGAGCTCGATATCCATCCCGAGCTGTGGTTCTTCGGCTGCCACTTCGCCGGCGATCCGGTGATGCCCGGCTGCCTCGGCCTCGATGCGATGTGGCAGCTCTCCGGCTTCTACCTGCCGTGGCTCGGCGAGCCCGGGCGCGGGCGTGCGCTGGGCGTGGGGCAGGTGAAATTCACCGGCCAGGTGCTGCCGAGCGCGAAGCTCGTGCGCTACGAGATCGATGTCCGCCGCGTGATGCGCGGCAAGCTCAACCTGGTGGTGAGCGACGGCAAGACCTTCGTCGACGACCGCCTGATCTACGTGGCCACCGACATGCGCGTGGGCCTGTTCCAGTCGGCGGAGAACTTCTGATGCGCCGTGTCGTGGTCACCGGCATGGGCATCGTCTCCTGCCTGGGCAATGTGGCGGACACCGTCGCGCGCGCCCTGCGCGACATGAAGAGCGGCATCCGCGCGATGCCCGACTACGCCACCCGCGGCCTGCGCAGTCAGGTCGCCGGCGTGCCGCACATCGACCTGGAGGCGGCGATCGACCGCAAGCTGCGCCGCTTCATGGGCGACGCGGCGGCCTATGCCTACGTCTCGATGCGCTCGGCCATCGCTGACGCGGGCCTGACGCAAGAGCAGGTCAGCCATCCGCGCACCGGCGTGGTCGCCGGCTCGGGTGGCGGCTCGGCCCACTGGCAGATCGAAACCGCGGACCTGCTGCGCGAGAAGGGCGTGCGTCGCGTCGGGCCCTACATGGTGCCGCGCACGATGTGTTCGACCGTCTCCGCCACGCTGGCCACCGCGTTCGGCATCCTGGGCCTTAGCTATTCGCTCGCCGCGGCCTGCGCGACCTCGGCCCACTGCATCGGCACGGCGGCCGACCTGATCCGCCACGGCGCGCAGGACGTGGTGTTCGCCGGCGGTGGCGAGGAGGAACACTGGGGCATGACCGCACAGTTCGATGCGATGGGCGCGCTCTCCAGCCGCTGCAACGACATGCCGACCGCCGCCTCGCGTCCCTATGACGCCGCCCGCGACGGCTTCGTCATCGCCGGTGGCGGCGGCATGCTGGTGCTGGAGGAGTACGAGCACGCCCGCGCGCGCGGCGCGCACATCCACGCCGAGCTGGTCGGCTACGGCGTGACCTCCGACGGGGCCGACATGGTCGCGCCGAGCGGGGAGGGCGCGGTGCGCTGCATGCAGATGGCCCTTGCCAACGTCGACCGTCCGGTCGACTACCTCAACACGCACGGCACCGCCACGCCGCTGGGCGACATCATCGAGCTCAACGCCGTGCGCGAGGTGTTCGGCGATGCCATGCCGCCGCTGTCCTCGACCAAGGCGCTGACCGGCCACTCGCTCGGTGCGGCCAGCGTGCACGAGGCGATCTACAGCCTGCTGATGATGCGCGGCGGCTTCGTGGCCGGCTCGGCGAATATCGACTCGCTCGATGAGCGCGCCGAAGGCTTTCCGATCCTGCGCGACACCCGCCCGGCGCGGTTGGCGACGGTGATGTCGAACAGCTTCGGGTTTGGTGGCACCAACGCGAGCCTGGTGTTTGCCAGAGTGTAGGGTCCGGCAAGGCTTCCCCCATCCGCCCTTCGGGCACCTTCCCCCGCGCGCGGGGGAAGAAACAACCTGGCGCGATGTACCCATGGAGCCATTCGCCGGCCCTGGGAAGGAACCGCTTCGCGCGATGCATCCCACTGAGCCTTCCCCCGCCACGCGGGGGAGGGTGCCGACAGGCGGATGGGGGCATCCGGAGCGAGCGCTACCCCGCCACCCGCATCCCCGGCTCCCCATGCCAGTACCCGTTGCGTACCCCGATCCGCGGCGGCGCTTGCGGGGAACGCCGTGCCAGGTGGAAGTGCGCCACCACCTCGGCCATCCCCTCGGCCTGGGGATAGAGCCGCAGCACGTCCACGCCCAGTTCGCGCAGCCCCGGCAGCTCCGGTCCCAGGTCGGTGATCTCCTCGCCCTGGATCTGGATGCCGTTGATACGCAGGAACGGTTTGCCTTCGCGGGTGGCCAGCGGCAGCCCGTCGGGGTAGTCGATGCAGCGGAAGCCGCACTGGTCCTTGGGTACGTCCAGCGCGCGGGCGGTGAAGCAGCGGGCGGAAAAGGAGAGCGGCAGGCGGCCGAAGGCGATCACCTCCAGCTCCGGCATCGCCTGGCCTTCGGCGAGCATCGCCTCGCGCAGTTCCCTGATCAGCGTGTGGCCCTGCTCGACGCCCGGCACCCAGCGGCGCAGGCCATCATCGATCAGCAGCTTCAGCGCGCGGTGGTTGTAGACGTTGAGCGTGGGTCCGGCGACGAAGGGCACGCCGCGTTCGCGGCACAGCTGCACGGCGGAGAGGTCGTTGGCCTCGATCCAGCCGTTGCCTTCGGCGACCAGGCGCTTGACGACGCCCAGCTCCGACTCGGCCTCGATCAGCGCGAGCGAGGAGAGCACGACCTGCTTGCCGCTCTCGGCCAGTTCGGCGGCCAGCTCGATCCAGTCGCGGGTGGACAGCTCGCGGCGCTTGCTGCACACCGTCTCGCCCAGGTAGATAACGTCGACCGGCCACTGCACCGCCTCGCGGTAGAAGGCCAGTGTGCGCTCGCGCGGCCAGAAGTACTGCAACGGTCCGAGGCTGAGTTTCATGCGCGGTTCCTGCCTCAGTGCCAGCGGCGGTGGTAGGGGCCGAGGGTGGTCTGGTGGCCTTCGGCGTGCCGGGTCAGTGCCGATTGCCACGCGGGCTGCGTCGTCCAGGTCTCCGGCGCGGCGCGGTAGCGCTCCAGCGCATCGCGCCAGGTACGGGTGACGGCGGTGACATAGGCCACGCCGCGCTGGCGGCCTTCGATCTTCAACGCGGCGACACCGGCCTTCGCCAGGCGCGGAAGCAGTTCGAGCGTGTTGAGGCTGGTCGGTTCTTCCAGTGCGTGGAACGTTTCGCCGCGCACGTCGAAGCGGCCTTTGCAGACGGTCGGGTACCCGGCCGGTTCGGACGGCTCGAACCTGTCGATCAGCACGTCGTTGAGGCGCACGCTGCGTCGGCCGTCGTCGTGTTCGTCCCAGCGCACGTACTTCGCCGGCGAGCACACGCCGTGGCGATTGGGCGAGGCGCCGGTGACGTAGCTGGAGAGCTGGCAGCGTCCCTCGACCATGATGCACAGGCTGCCGAAGGCGAATACCTCCAGCGGCACCGGGCTGGTCTCGCACAGTCGCTCGACCTGCTGGATCGAGAGCACGCGCGGCAGCACCGCGCGGCTGATGCCGAAGCGCTCGTGCATGTAGCGCAGTGCCGGTGCGGTGGTCGCCGAGCCCTGCACGGAAAGATGCCGCGCCATCGCCGGGTGCGTGCGCGAAGCGTAGTCCAGCACTGCCAGTTCGGCCGCGATGATCGCATCGCAGCCGAGCGCCGCGGCCTTGTCCACCGCCGCATGCCATTGCCCGAGGCGCGCGCTGTCCGGGTAGGTGTTCAGTGCCAGGTAGACCTTGCGGCCGCGCGCGTGGGCGTGGGCGATGCCCTGGTGCAACTCGGCATCGGAGAAGTTGAGGCCGGGGAAGGCGCGCGCGTTGGTTTGGTCGCGCAGGCCCACGTAGACCGCGTCGGTACCCGCCGCGATCGCCGCCTGCAGGGCCGGCAGGTTGCCGGCGGGACAGACCAGTTGCATGCGCACCTCGGTAACTGTGGAAGTGCGCGCATCGTGGTCGCCGCAAGCGGGCTCGGCGTTGACGTGGATCAGTTTGTCGCGGATCAATGCACAGCCGACCGCGCTGGCTACCATTTCATGCACGCGGCACATCCGCCGCTTTGCAGGAGCCCAGGCCCATGTCCCCGATGAAGCTGTCCGTCGTGCTGCTCGCCGTCCTCGCGGTGACGCCGGGCGCCGCCCGCGCCCAGCACGACCACGCCGCGCACGCGCACGTCACCCACCCGGTGCCTGCGCCCGCCCAGCGCTGGGCGGCGGACGCCGCGCTGCGCGATGGCATGGGCCGCATCCACACCGCGCTGGAGGAGCTGCGTCACTACGAAATGGGTCACATGGACGCGACCATGGCGTTGGATCGCGTCGGCCTGATCGAACAGGCGGCCGCCGACATCTTCGCCAAGTGCAAGCTCGCGCCGGAGCAGGACGCCGTGCTGCACGGGATGCTGGTGCCCTTGCTCGGCGCCGCGCAGAAGCTCAAGGCCGATCCGCAGGACATGGCGCAGGTGCAGGCCATGCGCAACGCCGTGGCGGACTATCCGCGCTATTTCAACGATCCGGACTGGACCGCGCCGGCAGCCCACGCGCACTGAGCATCGTTCGCCGGGCAATGCTCGCGAGAAGCGCCCTACCTGATCCTTCCCCCGCCTGCGGGGGAAGGTGCCCGAAGGGCGGATGGGGGAAGCCTTGCGGGGAGCTTTCATTCCTGGCGGAGCGCGAAGACAGCCAGCCGCGCGCTCCGTCCAACCCGGCCGATAGCCGGACTCAGCTTTCGCAGCGACGGACAGGTTGCACCATCGGCTTGGTCGCCAAGCTGCCCCACAGGGCTTCCACGCGCGCATCCACCGCTGCGTCCGGCGCGATCGGCATGCCCCAGGCGCGACTCGTTTCGCCCGGCCACTTGTTGGTCGCGTCGATGCCCAGCTTGGAGCCCATGCCGGCGACCGGGCTGGCGAAGTCGAGGTAGTCGATCGGCGTGTTCTCCACCAGCATCGTGTCGCGCGCCGGATCCACCCGCGTGGCGATGGCCCAGATCACCTGCGACCAGTCGCGCACGTCGACGTCGGCATCCACCACGATCACGAACTTGGTGTAGGTGAACTGGCGAAGGTAGGACCACACGCCCATCATCACGCGCCGCGCGTGGCCGGCGTACTGCTTGCGGATGGCGACCACGGCGACGCGGTAGGAGCAGGCTTCCGGCGGCAGGTGGAAGTCGACGATCTCGGGGAACACCTTCTGCAGGATCGGCACGAACACTTCGTTCAGCGCCATCGCCAGCACCGAGGGCTCGTCGAACGGTGCGCGGCCCATGTAGCTGCCGTGGTAGATCGCGCCTTGGCGCAGGTGCATGCGCTCGATGGTGAGCACCGGGAAACGGTCCTGCGCGTTGTAGTAGCCGGTGTGGTCGCCGAACGGTCCCTCCAGCGCGCTGTCGTCCGGATGGATGAAACCCTCGAGCAGGATCTCGGCGCCGGCGGGCGCGTCCAGGCCGGTCAGCTCGCTGCGCCACAGGCGCGTGCGTTCGGCGCGAAGCAGGCCGGCGAATTCGTATTCGCAGAGCGTGTCCGGCACCGGCGCCACGGCGGCCAGCAGGGTGGCCGGGTCGGCGCCGATGGCGACCAGCACGGGGAAGGGTTCGCGCGGGCGGTCGAGGCGCCAGTCGGCGTAGTCCAGCGCGCCGCCGCGATGCGGCAGCCAGCGCATGATCACGCGATTGCGGCCGATCACCTGCTGGCGGTAGATCGCCACGTTCTGGCGGCGCTTGGCGGTGCCGCGGGTGACCACCAGGCCGAGCGTGACCAGGCGCCCCGCGTCGCCCGGCCAGCAGTGCTGGATCGGCAGGCGGGCGAGGTCGATGTCGTCGCCCTCGACCGTTTCATGCAGGAAGGCCGCCTCGTCGACATGGCGCGGCGCAACGTGCGCCAGTTGTGCCAGCTCCGGCCAGGTGGCGAGTGCCTGGCGCAGGTTGGCCGGCCAGCGTGGTTCCTTGATCGAGGCGAGCAGCTGGCCCAGTTCGCGCAGGCTGGCGATTGGCCTCCCGGCGAGCGCCAGTTCGATGCGCCGGCGGTGGCCGAACAGGTTGCCGAGGAAGGCGTGGTCGGAGCCGACCGGGTGTTCCATCAGCAGTGCCGGACCGCCTTCGCGCAGGGCGCGATGACACAGGGCCGTGGTTTCCAGGTGCGGATCGACCGGCGCCTGCACGCGGGCGAGCTGGTGCTGGCGTTCGAGCTGGGCGAGGAAGGAGCGCAGGTCGTGGTGGCTCATCGGCGGCGTCGGTGGTGTGTGGTGGTGCGAGGCTCGCCGGCGCGGGAACCGGCTGCCTTGACGCGGGTCAGGCGGGAGCGTCGGAGCTTCCGCCCCGAGGGGACAGGATCAGCACGCGGGGACGCGCGACAGCTAGCCGACAACGCACCGGTTGCGTCCCTGCGCCTTGGCGCGATACAGCGCCGCATCGGCGCGGGCGATCAGCGCTTCGGGCGCCTCGCCGGTGTCGCGGGTTGCGAGCCCGACGCTCAATGTGGCGCGCGCCTCGCCATCGGGCACCGGCACGTGCATGGCTGCCACGGCCAGGCGGATGCGTTCGGCGGTAGCCAGTGCATCGGTCCCGTCGCAGGCCGGCAGCACGGCAAGGAATTCCTCGCCGCCATGGCGCGCCGCCAGGTCGGATGCGCGCAGCTCCCGCCGCAGCACCTGGGCGAGCGCCACCAGCACGCAGTCGCCGCCGGCGTGGCCGTGCTGGTCGTTGACGCGCTTGAAGTGGTCCAGGTCGAGCATCAGCACCGACAACGGCTCGCCCCGGCGATCGGCGTCGGCGCAGGCAGCCTGCAGATGCGCGGTGGCATGGCGGCGGTTGGCAAGCCCGGTGAGCGGATCGTGGGCAGCATCGCGGCGCGCCGCAAGCAGGCGCACGAGCAGGCGCAGCTGCGCCTGGCCGGTCCACGCGCCGACGGCCACGATCAGGCCGAACAGCCACACCCGGTTCCACAGCAACGCATCGGCAGGCGCGCCTTCCAGCGCCAGCAGCAGCGCGAACTGGCCGGCGGCAGCCACTGCCGCGAGCAGGTTGCGCCACCACGGCAGCGGGAACAGCGCCAGTTGCGCGGCCATCAGGTAAGGGAAAAGGCCGTAGCCGATGCGCAGCGCGTCGTCGTGCGGCGGCACCCGCCACTGCAGCAGACCGAAGCCGACCGCCTGCAACGCCACCAGCAGCCACATGGCGGTGAAGCGCGGCAGCCGCGCGGCCTGGCACGACAGGGCTAACAACCCGCCGGCCAGCGCCAGGCGCAGAACCAGTGCGGGCAATGCGCGGGCGGGGCCGAGCGCCAGAACGTCCAGCGGAATCCACGCGAGTGTGAGCGGTACCAGCAGTCGCGCAAAGGCCACGGCGCGCAGCCGCACCACTGCTTCGACGTGCGTGCGGCATTCGGGCGGTATACGGCAGCTGGCCGCGAGGGTGGCGGGGAGGCCGTGGAGCGTGATCAGGCGGGCAGGGGCGTCCACGTACCGGTGGCCAGGCAACGTTCCAGCGCGGCGCGCGCGGGGGCGATGTCGATCGAGCGGGCGGCAAGCCAGGCCGGATCGAACAGGGTTTCCGCGTACCGTTCGCCGGGGTCGCACAACAGGCTGACGATGCTGCCGCGCTGGCCCCGCGCACGCATCGCTGCGGCCAGTTGCAGACAGGCGACCAGGTTGGTGCCGGACGAACCGCCATAGCGGCGACCGAGCAGGTCCTCCAGCATCCACGCCGCGGCGACCGACGCCGCATCGTTCACCTCGACCACGTGGTCGACCACCTCGAACAGGAAGCCCGGTTCGACCCGCGGGCGACCGATGCCCTCGATCACCGTCGGCCGTTTGGCCACGGCCCGGCGGTCGCGCGTTCGCCAGCCTTGCACGAAACCGCTGCAGGCCGGCTCGGCCACGCACAGGCGGGTGTCCAGGCGGCGGTAGCGCAGGTAGCGGCCGATGGTGGCGGAGGTGCCGCCCGTGCCGGCGCCGCAGACGATCCATGCCGGCGTCGGCTGCGGCTCGCGCGCCATCTGCTGGATGATCGATTCGGCGATGTTGTTGTTGCCGCGCCAGTCGGTGGCGCGCTCGGCGAGGCCGAACTGATCCAGGTGACAGGCGCCGCGGGAGGCGTGTTCGGCGGCGCGGGCGTGTACCTGAGCGGGGTCCTCGACCAGGTCGCAGCGGCCGCCGAGCGCCTGCACGTCGCGGATCTTGCGCGGCGCGGTACAGGCGGGCATCACCGCGGTGAAGGACAGCCCGAGCATCCGCGCGAACCACGCTTCGGAAATCGCGGTGCTGCCGGAGGATGCGTCGACCACGTGCTGGCCTTCATGCAGCCGGCCGTTGCACAGCGCGTAGAGATAAAGCGAGCGGGCCAGGCGGTGTTTCAGGCTGCCGCTGGGATGGGCCGCCTCGTCCTTGAAATAGAAGTCGATGCCGGGGAAGCCGGGCAGCGCGAGCTTGAGCAGGTGCGTGTCGGCCGAGCGCGCTGCTTCCTGCGCGAGTGCGGCGAGGGCGTCGTGTACCCAGGCGCGGTCGTGGCTGGTGCGGTGCGGTTGCAGGGGAACGGGATGGTCCATGGCGGTGTCAGCGGCGCGTGGCGGCAAGCGCGCGCAGGCGCCGGGCCAGGTGGTCGAAGTAGCGGTCGATGTAGCTGATGCCGTTTTCGTGGTCGATCAGGTACGGGTTCATCAGAGTGTGGCGCAGGATCAGCAGGTGGTCTTCGCCGCCGTCGAACGTCTGCGGGTCCAGGCCCAGCGCGTCCAGGATGCGCCGCGTCTGCGCCGGGCCGAGCACGTCCGGGCGCAGGCTGGTGACCGAGCCGAAGAACTCCTTCACCTGCAGCGGCTGGCGCACGTCGCAGCGCAGCTCGTCGTGCAGCGCGCGCACGAAGGCGTTGGCGGCCGCCGCGTCGCGGTTGCCGTGCGGGTTGATCGCCAGGCAAACCAGGTTGCTGTCCGGCGCGAAGGGCACCAGCACATGCACGCGCCCGGCCAGCTCGTCCGCGCATTGCCGTGCCCGGGCGTGAAAGGCCTCGGCCGCCTGCAGGGTGGCGCGCGGCAGGCGGCCGAAATGGGCGTGGTCCAGCGGCAGCACTTTGTGCGTGACGTAGACCGCGGCCGCGGCGGCGCCCGGCTTGGAGCCTTCGGGGATGTACTGGCCGAGGCTGCGGTAGCGGGCGAGGTAGTCGACCGGTGTGGCGCCGTGGAAGACGTAGTCCGCGCGCTCGGCCAGCAGCGCCATGGCGCGGTGGTCGCGGCAGACGAAGGCGCCCGACCCGTAAGGCAGGTAGCCGAGCTTGTGCGGATCGACGGTCACCGAATCGGTGTCGCCCAGCGCGGCGAACGCAGCGTGCACGTCGGGCGTCGGGAAATGCGCGTAGTCGACGGCCACGTCCTCGCGCGGACGCAGGCTGCCGTCCTCGCGGCGGAACACGGTCGCCAGATAACCGCCCCAGGCGGCATCGACGTGCACGGCAAAATCCAGCCCCTGGGCGCGGCTTGCCTCGCGTGCCTTCAGCACGTCGTGGACCGGATCCATCGTGCCGTACTCGGTGCCGCCCAGCACCGCCACGCACAGCAGTACCGGCTCGCGCGCCCGGGCGAGGCGCTGCAGTCGCTCGGCCAGTGCGTCGGCATCCAGCCGCATGTCGCGGGTCGGCAGCAGCTCGAGGTTCTCCCGGCCCAGCCCCAGCAGCTTGACGCCCTTGCTCCAGGAGTAGTGCGCGGTGATCGGCGCCAGCACGCGTGGCACGCTCAATTGCGGGTGCGCGGCGAAGAAGCCGGCCAGGCCACGCTGCTCGATGCGCTCGGCTTCCACCCAGGCACGCCATTGCGCTCGCACCGGCGGCGCGAGCGCGGCCAGCCAGCGCTGCCACTGTTCCAGCAGCGCGATCGACGCGGCCGGGGAAAGGTTGAAGGCGCCCCAGTCGTTCTCGGGCAGGGCGATATCCGGCACCTGCGCGGCGCGCAATGCGACCGGGAAGGCCTTCAGTGCCAGCGCCAGGCGCAGTGCCTGGTAGTTGGCGACGGTGCCGCCGGAGGTGAGGTGGCCGAAGGCGCAGTCCGGCCGCGCCGGATCGTGCGGGTAGCCGAGCATGCGCGCCAGTTGCAGGCCGGCCTGCACTTCCAGGTCGACGGTGACCGGCGCGGCATCCTCGCTGACGTTGTTGGGGTTGTAGGGCAGGGTGAGCATCTGCGCAGCCAGCCCCGGCAGCAGCAGGTCGGAGGCCATGTGGCCGATGTAGCGGGGGCTGTGGAACGGCACCGACTTCTTCAGCGCGGCCGAGAGCTGGTGCAGCTCGCGGCGCATGCGCGACTCGAACGCGAGGTAGTCAGGATGGCACGCAGCCGAGGTGGCGATCGCCGGCGGGTCTTCCGGGTGGAAGTTCCGCCGCCAGTAGACGTGGTCGCGCAGGAACTCGACCAGCAGCTTTTCCAGCAGCGTGTCGTTCTCGCCGTAGGGGCCGAGAAAGCAGGCATCGAGCGTGTGGTCGCGCGGCGATTCAGCCGGCAGCTCGGAGGCGGCGCTCATGCGAACCACCCGTGCAGCCAGCCCATGGGATGGTGCATGCGTGCGATCCCCAGGATGAAGACGTATATCGCCACCGCGGCGGCCAGGAATATCCGTCGCGCCGCTGGCGTTCGCGCACGCTTGAGCGCGAGGCTGCCGAGCACGACGTAAGCCACCACCAGCACCAGCTTCACGGTCAGCCAGCCGTTGGCGAAGTACGCGCCGGGCAGGATGGTGAGCAGCATCAGTGCCGCGGTGAGCAGCGTGGTATCGATGGTGTAACTGAGATAGCGCAGCGGCGCCCAGTGCGCCGCACCGGCATGGCCGACCTGCAGCAGCAGCCCGCGCAGCGCGAACAGCGCACCGCTGAGCAGGACGCAGGCGATGTGCACGGCCTTGATCTGGGGATAGAACTCGAACATGGCAGCCCGTGGTGTCGCAGGAGCGCACCGGGTGTGCTCCTGCAGAAAAGGATCAGGGCGCGCCTCGCGGCACGCCCTGATGTCGGTCACGCGCTCTCTCGCGCCGCTTGCGGCAGCGGCACCGCCCTGGGCTCGCGTTTGCCCCGCAGCCACAGCGAGGCCACGAACACCGAGGTCAACAGCGCGCCCACCGCGAACAGCGTGTCGCCCGGCACGCGCATCCACACGAGCAGGTGGATCAACGGGCGGTCCATGAAGTGCTCCGAGCGTGCGAACCAGTAGCCGTGGTCGAGCACCGCGTCGAGCTGGAGGATGCCAAGCGGCAACAAGGTCAGCAGGGCCATCATCGACAGGCCGATGTTGAGCGACCAGAACGCACCCTTGAGCCAGCCTTCGCGCCACTCGGCGTCCGGCTTGATGCCGCGCAGGCAGAACAGCATCAACCCCAGGCCGAGCATGCCGTACACGCCCATCAGCGCGGTGTGGCCGTGCGTGGCCGTGAGGTTCAGGCCCTGCATGTAGTACAGCGCGATCGGCGTGTTGACCAGAAAGCCGAACAGGCCGGCACCGATCAGGTTCCAGAAGCTCACCGCCACGAAGAAGATGATCGGCCAGCGATAGCGCGCCATCCACGGCGCGGCGTGCTGCTTCTTCCAGTTGTCGTAGGCCTCCAGTCCAATAAGCGCCAGCGGCACCACTTCCAGCGCGGAGAAGCTCGCCCCCAGCGCGATGACCGCCGTGGTCGTGCCGGTGAAGTACAGGTGGTGCAGGGTGCCGAGCACGCCGCCGGCCATGAACACGATGGTGGCGAAGAGCACGTTCACCGTCGCGCTGTGCACGCGCAGCAAGCCGAGGCGTACGAACAGGTAGCTGATCACCGCGGTGGCGAACACCTCGAAGAAGCCTTCCACCCACAGGTGCACCACCCACCAGCGCCAGTACTCGACCATCGCGATATGGGTGTGCTCGCCCCACATCAGGCCGGCGCCGTAGAGCAGGCCGATCGCGATGGTGGAGAGAAACAACAGGCCCACGATGTTGGAGGTCTCGTCGCGGCGCTTGATCGCCGGCCACAGTGCACGACCGACCAGGAACAGCCACAGCATCAGCCCGACGAACAGGAAGATCTGCCAGAAGCGGCCAATGTCGGTGTATTCCCAGCCCTGGTGGCCGAACCAGAAGTTGTACTTCAGGCCCATCTTGTCCATCACCGCGAACCACTGACCGGCGAAGGAGCCAACCACGATCAGGATCAGGCACACCCACAGGAAGTTGACGCCCAGACGCTGGAATTTCGGTTCGTGTCCGCCGATCACCGGCGCGATGTACAGGCCCGTGGCGAGCCAGGCGGTGGCGATCCACAGCACGGCCAGCTCCGTGTGCCATGTGCGCGTGAGCGCATAGGGCAGGATGTTGGCCAGCGCGAAGCCGTAGGCCTGCTGGCCTTCGACCTGGTAGTGCGCGGTAGTGGCGCCGAGCAGGATCTGGGTCAGGAACAGGCCCATCACCGTCCAGAAGTACTTGGCGGTGGCCTTCATCGAGGGCGTGGGCTTGAATTCGGCCAGCGGATCGCGGGCCGGCGGCACGGCAGGCTCCTCCTTGTGGCTCTGCACCGCGTGGTGCCAGCCGAGCAGGCCGATGCCGAGGATCAGGAACAGCACGCTGAAGACCGACCAGATGAAGGTCGTGCCGCTGGGCTGGTTGCCCACCAGCGGATCGAACGGCCAGTTCTGCGTGTAGCTCACGCTGTGGCCGGGGCGCTCGGCGGCGGCGGCCCAGCTGGTCCAGAAGAAGAACGCGGTGACGACGCGGCGATGCTCCATCCCGGCGATGGTGTTCTCGCGCATCGCATAGCCCTCGCGCAGCTTGTGCGTGGCCGGGTCGTTGCTGAACAGGCTGTCGTAGTGCAGCGCCACCACTTCCATCGCCTGCGCGCGCAGCGGCGACACGGTGATCGTGCCCTTGGCCGCGTCGTACGTGTTGGTGCGCTCTTCCTGTTGCACTCGTGCTTTCAAAGCGGCCTGGCGGCCGGCATCGAGCGAAGCGAACGAGGCGGCGCCTTCGTCACGGGCAAGCAGCTCCAGCATGGTCGTCGCTTCGCGGTGCAGCCAGTCGGCGCTCCAGTCCGGCGCCACCAGGGCGCCGTGGCCCCAGATGGAGCCCAACTGCTGCCCGCCGATGCTCTGCCACACCTGCCGGCCCAGCTCGATGTCGGCTCGCGTATAGAGCGTATGGCCATCCGTGGTGACCACGGCCGAAGGCAGCGGCGGCGCCTGCTGATGGACTTCCTTGCCGACCCATAGCAGGACAGCGAACGAGGCCAGCAGCAAAGCCGCCAGCCCCAGCCAGAGTTTTCGGGTGGTGCTCATTGCGCGTCTCCCTTGAGGACGCGTGCATGGTCAGGGGTGGGGCGGGGGGCGCTCTTGATTCATGTCAGGCGGGGAGCGGGCTGGAGAGCGGGCGATTTGTCGCAGGGGTTATGGAGGCCGGTGCACCGGCCTCGGGCAAGGTAGCCACCCAAGAGTGCCGTCGTCTTGTCCCGGCGGGTCGTCGACAACACGGAGGGAAAATCGCTTCGCGATGGCTCTTTTCCGATATGCGCACCTGAGGCCAGGGGAGGAGGCATCCAAAAGCCGCTCCTGTTCGTATTGGCTACCGTTACCGGAAAGCGATTCGCAGGAGGTTCCCATGCGATCCACATCTGAGGTTTGGCTGGCAACCGGAGCGCGACCCTTGCAACATGCTCCCTCGCCAGTGGAAGACGCGCGGACGGCGGCGCTGGCGGTGCTGCGATTGGCCGCGTCGCTGGAACCCGACCCGGTGGAAGCCATGGTCTGGTACCGCACCGTACCGCTGTCGGTACTGGACGGGCTCACCGCGGCGGAACTGGTAAAGGAGGGCAGGGTACACGCCGTACTGACCTTCCTGCGGGCGGCGATCGAGATCGACCGCTCCGAGCAGAGGACGCTGCAGTGACCCACGCACAGCGGTCGTCGAAGACAGGCCGCAGCCTGCGTGCCGTGGCTGACGAGCTGCACGGGCTGGACCTCGCCCGCGAGGCAGCCATGCAGCGCGCGTTCGGGGTATTGGAGGAACACCATCCAGCGGTCGCGCAACTGGCTCTGCAGTTCGCTGGCGACCGGCAGCGGGCGGCACGCTGGATGTGCATGCACCAGCGGGCCTTCGAGGGGCGATCGGCCTACGACCTGCTCGCCGACGGCGATGTGGACACCGTGTGCGACCGGCTGTCCGGCGCCAAGCCCTCCCGGGCAGCAGCGCGACAGGCCGGCCTGGCGTACTGAAACTGCCGCCCGGAGCGGCGCAGCGCTATGGCCACGAATGTCCGCCCTGGCTGAAAGCGATAATGGCCAGCGTCTCCGCACGGTCTCCGGCGACATCAATAACTGGCACCCGAGGACGTCGTCGCCCACAACAGAGCCATCCGAACCGGCGGTCCCGTAGCAGGATGACAGGGGAACATCCGCGAGCCGATGTTTCCACCCGCTTCGCTACTTTACATAATAGACATTATGCGCAATTGAGTACAGGCCAACGACGAAGCGTTCGCCACGCTGCACCCCGCTGCGCAGCCTTTCATCCGCCTCTTCAGGAGTTCCCCATGACGCCGCTCGACAAACCGCTGAAGCGTGAACTGACTATCGGGGATGTCGCCTACACGTTGGTGGTGGACCCGGAGGGATTGAAGTTGACGGAGAAAGGACGGCGCCGCGGTGTGGCGTTGCTCTGGAAAGATCTGGTCAGCGGCGACGCGGCGTTGGCTACGGCACTGCAGGCTTCGTTGGAAGCGAAATAATCCAGTACTTGCTGGTCCAGGCGAGCAAGGCTCGCACGCGCGGGCCTACGGTTCCATGGCCGGTTTGTTGGCAGCCCGGATCGCTGCGGCCATCTTGCGGCTTTCGTCACTCCCCAGCCCGTCCAGTCCCGCCAACACGCCCTCGCGATCGGATTCGCTGCGGTTCTGGCTGAGTTTCCATTTGCCTTCGATCCGCTCGATCGGCAGGCGCAGGCCGGTGATGGCCTTGAGGTTGCGGTCGATGTAGTCCGCTGGAGCGTCGTCCACGTGCCACGGATCGGGCATGGCACGTTCGTGGCGGTCGGTGAGCTTGCACAGGAGTTCGCGCAGGGCGGACGGCTCGTCGAAGGTTTCCAGGGTGCCGTGGGCGTGGACGGCGATGTAGTTCCAGGTGGGGACTTCCCGGCCGTGGGTCGGCTTGCCGGGATACCAGCCGGCGGAAATGTAGGCGTGAGGGCCAAGGAAGATCGCCAGCGACGGCGCGCCGTTGCCAAGCGCGTGGGGATTGGCGCGGGCGACGTGGCCTTAGAGCGTGCCGTACTTGCCCTCTTCCGGCGCCAACAGCAGCGGGATGTGGCTGACCTGGAGACCGTCGGGGGTGGTGCTGACCAGGCTGGCGAAGGCGATCGTGTCGATCGCTGCATGCAGTTCGGGCAGACGCGTTTCGCGGAAGGCGGTGGGCGTGTACATGGCGCGGTCCGAACGGATGGTCAGGAGCGCCATGTCGCGACCGGGGGCATGGCGGTCGCGCACAGGTGCGCTGCTACAGGGGCGTTGCCGGGCGGACCGTCAGCGGCCGAAGATGATTTCCTGGCCTTCGTGGTCGCGGTCCCAGCCGCGCAGCTCGTCGCGGATGTGCGCGATGCGCTGGCGGCCGAGGGCGTTGCGTTCCTCGTCCAGGACCTGGCCGTCGAGCAGCTCGGCAAGCCGTTGCGCGGTGGGCAGCATGGCGTCCCAGGCATCCAGCGCGGAGAGCGGGCCCGGCAGCGTCATGAAGAAGCTCAGGCCCGGGGTGCGCAGGGCGTCGAGGCGGGTCAGGTCGAAGTTGCCGGGCTTGAGCATGTTCGCCACGCTGAAGATCGGGCCCTGTTCGCGCTTGCCGTCGACCAGCCGGTGATAGATGCCCAGGTGGCCGTACTCCAGGCCCGCCTTCTCGGCCGCGACGATGAGGTCTGCGCCGTTGAATACGCCGCCGTCGCGGGCCATGACGAACAGCGTGACGATGCGTTCCATCGGCAGCTGCGAGGGGCGGCGACCGAGGTCCGACGCCGGCGGCGCCTTGGGCGCGGGTGCGGGCGCCGGGGCTGGAACAGGCGCCGAGGCTGGCGCGGACACGGGCGTCGGGGCGACGGCTTCGGCAGCGCCGGAAGGCGCACGCAGCGCGTCGATGATCGACGCTGCGCGGCCGGACGGCTGGGTGGCCGGAGCGGCGCGTTCGCCGGCCAGGGTGGCGCCGAGCTTTTCCAGTTCCTGGCGCAGGCCGATCTCCAGTTCGCCCTGCTGCGGCATGGGCTCCTCGCCACCGAGGCGCGCGTGCGGCTCGTCGTCGAGCAGCATGTCGTCCGTGTCGCCATCGCCCAAGGTGGGTTCGCGACGTTCGCCACTGCCCTGCCCGGTGTTCGGTACGCGGCGCCTGCCCTGCTCTTTCTTCGGCTGGCCGAACAGCCACAGCAGCGCCAGCACGATGGCGCCGGCGATCGCCAGCGGTACGCCGACGGCAGGGTTCCAGGCAAAGGCGAGCACGGTCATCGATGGATCCTCACGCAGCTCCGGCCAGTTTAGCCGCTTCGGCCAGGTCCACCTGCACCAGGCGCGAAACGCCTGGCTCGCGCATGGTCACGCCGCAGAGCTGGCTGGCCGCTTCCATCGTCGCCTTGTTGTGGCTGACGAAGATGAACTGCACCTTCTCGCTCATCTCGCGGACCATGTTGGAGAAGCGGCCGACGTTGGCTTCGTCCAGCGGCGCGTCCACCTCGTCGAGCAGGCAGAACGGTGCCGGATTAAGGTTGAAGATGGCGAACACCAGCGAGACCGCGGTCAGTGCCTTCTCGCCACCGGAGAGCAGCGAGATGTTGGACGGCCGCTTGCCCGGCGGACGCGCCATGATCGACACGCCGGTGTTGAGCAGGTCGTCGCCGGTCAGCTCCAGGTAGGCGTGGCCGCCGCCGAACAGGCGCGGGAACAGCTCCTGCACGCCGGCATTGACCTTGTCGAAGGTCTCCTTGAAGCGCTGGCGGGTCTCGCGGTCGATCTTCTTGATCGCGCCCTCGAGCGTCTCCATCGCGCTGGTCAGGTCAGCAATCTGGTTGTCCAGGTAGGTCTTGCGCTCGCTCTGTTCCGCATGTTCCTGGATTGCGGCGAGGTTGACCGGTTCCAGGCGAACGATCTTCTGCGCGAGATCGCCAAGCTGGGTGCGCCACTGGTTGGCGTCGGCCTGCTCGGGGAGCTCGGCGAGCAGCGGTTCGAGTTCCAGGCCGGAGGCGGCGATGGCTTCGGCGAGCTGGTCGGCGCGCATCTGCAGCGCCTGCGCGGCCAGGCGCTTTTCCGACAGGCTTTCACGCAGCCTGGCCAGGTTCTGCTCGGCCAGGTGGCGCTGTTGCTCGAGCTTGCGGAACTCGATGTCGCAGTCTTCCAGCGCGCGGCGCGCTTCGACGAGCTGCCTGTCCACGAGCAGGCGCTGGTCGAGGTAGGTCTGGCGCTCGGCTTCCAGTTCCGCGATCGGGTCGGAGCCAGCGGCCAGTTGTTCGGCGACTTCGGTGCGACGCGCCTCGACCTGGCGCAGTTGGGTGTCGAGGCGGGCCAGTGCCTGTTCCAGCGAGGCCAGCGACGAGCGCTTGGATTCCATCGACAGCGCCAGCGCGTGCGCCTGGTCGGCGGCCTCGCGGGCGTTCATGCGGGCTTCCTCGCGTGCTTCGAGCAGCGCGCGGCGCTCGTTTTCCAGCTCGCGGCGCTGGTCTTCCAGGTCGCCCATGTGGTTGACCGATTCGTCCAGGCGCGCACGGGCCTCGCGGGTCTGCACCTGCAGCTCGTCGAGCTGCTCGATCAGCGTGGACAGCTCGCCGGCCACCTTCTCGGCGCGGGCGCGCGCGGTTTCGACCTTGCCGCGGTGGCTCTGCAACTGGCCGGCGAGCTCGGATTGGCGGCGGTGTGCGTTGTAGAGCTCGCGCTGGGCGTCGTCGCGGGCGCGCTCGGCTTCGAACTTGGCGGTGCGCAGTTCGTCCAGGCGGGCGGTGGATTCTTCCAGCTGCGCTTCGAGTGTTTCGATCTGCTCGGTCAGCAGGCGGATGTCGCGCTCGCGCGCCAGCACGCCGACCTGGTTGCCCTGGGCACGGCGGATACGTGCCCACTGCGGGGCCAGCCATTCGCCGCTGCGGGTGATGATGGACTCCCCTGCCGCCAGCGAACCGACGCGGTTGCGCGCCTCGTCCAGCGTTTCGGCGGTGCGTACCTGCGCGAGCAGCTGCATGGCCGCGGCCGGGCCGCGCACCTTGGCGGCGAGCGTGCCTTCGGCGCCCTGCCCGCCTTCCGTCGAGGCCAGCAACGCGAGGTCGGCTTCGCCCAAGGTGCCGAAGTCACCGGCAAGGTTCAGCGGGTTGTCGACCAGCACACCGTCGAGCAGGCCGGCCAGCACGGTTTCGGCGGCGGACTCCCAGCCGGCGTCCACCTGCAGCGCTTCACCGAGGCGGCGCGCCTTGTCCAGGCCGAGGCTGGCGAGCCAGCCGCTGGCGGCGCTCTCTTCCTGGCCCAGCGCGGCGTGCTGCAGGGCCTCGAGCGAGGACAGCCGGCCACGCGCGCTCTGCAATTGCTGGCGCGCCTCGTTGAGCGAGGACTGCACCTGACGCTCCTCGTCGAGCACCTTCTCGTGAGTGAGCTTGTGCTGGTCGAGCAGGCTGCCGAGCGACTCGACCCGCTCGCGCTGGGTGTCGTGCTCGACGTGCAGTTGTTCGGCGGCGGCGTCGAGCGCGGCCACGTCGGTGGCGTTCTGCTCGGCTTCGAGGGCTTCGCGCCGCTTGGACAGGTCGATCGCCTGGCGGTCGAGGTAATTGAGTTTGGTGCGCTCGACTTCGGCGGCGCGGCTGGATTCGCCGGCGGTGCGCGTGTAGGCGTCCCAGCGTTGCTGCCAGTCGGCCAGCTTCGACTCGGTGCCGCGCGCCGCTTCGGCGGTGTCGTCCTGCATCTGCTGCAGCGCTTCGAGCTTGGGCTCGCCCTCGGCCAGCGCCATGCGCAGGGTTTCCACCTGCTCGCGGTCGTTGGCGATGTGCGCGGACAGCTCGCCATGCTCGCGCTCGGCTTCGGCCTGGGCGCGCTGCAGACGCTCGGCGGTTTCCTTGTTGAAGCGCACCTGCTGTTCGACGCGGGCGATCTCGGCGCCGACCTTGTACACCTCCGCCTGCACTTCGTTGAGGTGCTCGGTGGCGCCGACGTGACGCTCGCGGACCGATTCCAGTTGCGCCTCGATCTGGCGCTGGCCGGCGAGCTGCTTCTCGATCTCGATCTCGGCGGCGGAGAGGCCCTGCCCTTCGCCCTCGTGCTGGCCCTTCAGCGCGCGGTATTCCAGCGCGCGCAGTTCGGCTTCCTTGCGGGTCTGCTCTTCCTTCAGGGCCTTCCAGCGCTCGGCGGCGCGGGCCTGGCGGTTGAGGTGGTCGAGCTGCTTGTCGACCTCGTCGCGTACGTCCTTGACGCGATCGAGATTCTCGCGGGTGGACTTGATGCGGCTCTCGGTCTCCTTGCGGCGCTCCTTATACTTGGAGATGCCGGCGGCCTCTTCCAGATGTGTGCGCAGTTCTTCCGGGTGCGCCTCGATGATCTGGCTGATCATGCCCTGCTCGATGATCGAGTAGCTGCGCGGACCCAGCCCGGTACCGAGGAACAGGTCGGTGATGTCGCGGCGGCGGCAGCGCGCGCCGTTGAGGAAGTAGGACGACTGCCCGTCGCGGGTCACCTGGCGCTTGACCGAGATCTCGGCGTACTGCGCGTACTCGCCCTGGATGGTGCCGTCGGCGTTGTCGAAGATCAGCTCGACGGTCGCCTGCCCCACCGGCTTGCGCGCGTTGGAGCCGGAGAAGATCACGTCGGTCAGCGAATCGCCGCGCAGGCGGCTGGCGGCGCTCTCGCCCATCACCCAGCGGATCGCGTCGATGATGTTGGACTTGCCGCAGCCGTTGGGTCCGACCACGCCGGTCATGTTGGTCGGCAGGTGCAGCGTGGTGGGGTCGACGAAGGACTTGAAGCCGGCGAGTTTGATCGTAGTAAGGCGCATGCGGGCTCAACAGTAGGGCAGGCCCGCGGTGGCTCGGGCGACAGGTCACTGTGCCAAACGCCGGGCGTGGTCGCAATGCGAACCCTGCGTGACAAATAACTCGAAGTAGAATCTATAACTTGTTGAATTGGAAACTCAAGGAGCCTTGGCGTCGATCGACAGCGCGTGGATGCCCTGGTCCATCAGCCCTTCCAGCGCGGCGTACACCATGCGGTGCCGCCGGATCGGCAACACGCCGGCAAAGGCGGCGCTGACGATGCGCACGTGGAAATGGCCCTTGCCGGCGTTGGCGTGGCCGGCGTGCTTGTGGCCCTCGTCGAGCACCTCCAGCTCGACCGGCGCCAGCGCGTCGGTCAGGCGCTGGCGGATCTGCTCGACCATCGCGTTCACGGCAGGGTCTTGCGGAACGGCTTGACCTCGACGCCGGCGTAGACGCCCGCGGCGACATACGGATCGGCGTCGGCCCAGCGCTGGGCGTCGGCCTGCGAGGGGAACTCGGCGATGATCAGGCTGCCGGTGAAGCCCGCCGGGCCCGGATCTTCCGAGGCAATCGCCGGAAACGGGCCGGCCAGCAGCAGGCGGCCTTCGGCCTGGAGCTTTTCAAGGCGCGCCAGATGCTCCGGCCGCGCGCTCTTGCGCTTGTCCAGCGACTCGGGGACGTCGGTGCCGACGATGGCAAACCACATGGCGTGATGCTCCAACCGGGAAACTGCCAAGTCTAGCCGACCCGACCGCCGCCCACAGCGGCGCGGGGCCCGATGCGGGCCTACACGTTGCGGTGTGTTACGCCCCGGTAGGGTCAGGGCTTCCGGCTAGGCGTGCAGGCAGGTACGCGCGGCGCGCATGACCGCGTGATCCGGGCACGGCCGGCCACCGACAGGAGACCGATGCATGGGAGACACCCCGACCGACCCGTCCACGTCCCGTCCGGGCCGTCCGTCGCTGCGCGCGTTGTGGACCGATCCGTTCGGGCGCCTGGCCGTCCGCTCGGCGCAGGTGGGGCTGGTGCTGCTGGTGGCGTGGGCCGTGGGGGTGGCGGCCATTCGGCTCAAGCTGGTGGTGATTCCCCTGCTGTTGGCGCTGATCGTGAGCGCGGCACTGTTTCCGCTGGTCGCCTTGCTGCGGCGGCTGCACCTGCCGCACGCGGCGGCGGCCCTGCTTACCCTGCTGCTCGGAGGCGTGGGCCTCGGCGGCGTGATAGGGCTGGCCGTGGCGCGGGTGGCGGCGCAGTGGCCGACGCTGCAGTCGTCGGCCATCGACGGGTTCGGCCAGGCCCTGCACTACCTCCACCGCGGGCCGCTGTCGATCAGCGAACAACAGATCGAGCACGCCCGGCAGGCGGTGGTCGACTTCATCACCAGCAGCGAGTTTGGCCAGCATGCCATGGCGGGGGTGTTCACCACGATGGAGCTGGCGACCGGCTTCGTGCTGGTGCTGTTCATCCTGTTCTTCTTCCTGAAAGACGGGCCGTCCATCTGGCGTTTCCTGCTCCGGCCACTGCGACCGGCGTGGCACGCGCGCGTCGCGCATGCCGGCGATTGCGCGATCGACGTGCTGGGCGGCTACCTGCGCGGGACCGCACTGGTGGCGCTGGTCGATACCGTATTCATCGGCGGCGCGGTGTGGATCCTGGGCGTGCCGCTGGCGGTGCCGTTGTCGATCCTGGTGTTCCTGGCCGCGTTCGTGCCGATCGTCGGCGCGACCGCCACCGGGGTGATCGCGGCGCTGGTGGCGCTGGTGACCGTGGGGCTGAGCGCCGCGATCTGGGTGTCGGTCGTGGTGATCGTGGTCAACCAGCTGGAGGGCAACCTGCTCTCGCCGGTGGTGCTCGGACGCTCGCTGCAACTGCATTCGCTGGCGGTGCTGCTGGCGCTCACCGCAGGCACGATCCTGGGCGGGATCGTCGGTACGCTGCTGGCGGTGCCGCTGACCGGCGTGGCCTGGGCGGTGGCCAAGTCGTGGAACGATCCCCTGCCCTCGCCTCCGGACGGGAAAGGCTGAGCCCCCTGCCATCGGTCACCGCACCGGGGCGCTTGAAACAGTGGATGACCGCGCACATCTCCTGCGCTCACACCATGAAGCAGGGAGCGGGGGTATGTGGTCGATGTTCGTGGATGGACTTTCCTCGGTGCTGGCGCAGCTGGCCACGTGGCTGGACGGCAGTTACGGCGCGGCCGTGATCGCGCTGGCGGTGCTGGTGCGCGTGGGAATGCTGCCGATGACGCTGAAGCACGCCGAGCAGGGTTGGTGGCGGCAGCAGCAGTTGCTGGCGCTCAAACCGAAGCTGGCACGCCTCAAGGAACGCCATGCCGGTGATCCGGCCGCGCAGGCGCGGGCGATGCAGGCGTTGTATCGGGAGCACGGCCTGACCGGCGGCCTGGGCAGCGGCCTGCTGGTCGCGCTGGTGCAGGCGCCGTTGGGTGCGGGCATCTACGCGGCGATCCGCCAGGGCGTGGCCGGAGCCGGCTCGTTCCTGTGGATTCCGAAACTGGCGCGGCCGGATGCGTGGCTGGCGCTGGTGGTGGGAGTGCTGAGCTTCGCGGCATTGCTGCTCAACCCGGCGATGTCCGAGCAGACGCGCACCTTGCTGCAATGGCTGCCGGTGGTGGTATCGCTGCTGATGGTGTGGCACCTCGCCGCCGGGCTCGGGCTGTACTGGGCCGGGTCGAGCGGGGTGAATCTGTTGCAGATGGCGATGCTGCGGCGGCGCGTGCGGTCGCGGGGTGTGGGCGCGGTGTAGTTCCCCGCAAGGGCGCCCCCATCCGCCCTTCGGGCACCTTCCCCGTGGAACGGGGGAAGGCTCGATTCACACGCCGCGTCACGGGGGAAGGTGCCTGAAGGGCGGATGGGGTGGCTCGCCTCAGGCTTCCGGGCGCATGTACGGGAACAGCAGCACGTCGCGGATCGACGCCGAACCGGTCATCAGCATGACCAGGCGGTCGATGCCGATGCCCAGTCCGCCGGTCGGCGGCAGGCCCACTTCCAGCGCGCGGATGTAATCGGCATCGAAGTGCATCGCTTCGTCGTCGCCCGATTCCTTGGCCTCGACCTGCGCCTTGAAGCGCGCCGCCTGGTCTTCCGGGTCGTTGAGCTCGGAGAAGCCGTTGGCGATCTCCTTGCCGTTGATGAAGAGCTCGAAGCGGTCGGTAATGCCCGGATCGGTGTCGCTTTCGCGGGCCAGCGGCGAAACCTCCACCGGATGGTCGGTGATGAAGGTCGGCTGGATCAGCGTGTGCTCGACGGTCTTCTCGAAGATCTCCAGCAGCAGCTTGCCCCAGCCATAGCCGGGCTTGACCTGGACCCCAAGGCGCTGTGCATGCGCCGCCATGGCCTCGCGATCGCGCAGTTCCTCGCGCTTGATCCCGGGGTTGTGCTCCAGCACGGCATCTTCCATCCGCCAACGACGGAACGCCGGACCGACGTCGATCTGCGCGCCTTCCCAGGTCAGCGCGGTGCCGCCCAGCACGTTCTGCGCCGTCTCGCGGATCACCGCCTCGGTGAGGTCCATGATCTCGTGGTAGGTGGCGTAGGCCTGGTAGAGCTCCAGCATGGTGAACTCGGGGTTGTGCCGGGTCGACACGCCCTCGTTGCGGAAGTTGCGGTTGATCTCGTAGACGCGGTCGAAGCCGCCCACGACCAGGCGCTTGAGGTACAGCTCCGGGGCCACACGCAGGTACAGGCTCATGTCCAGCGCGTTGTGGTGGGTCACGAACGGCCGGGCCGTGGCGCCGCCTGGGATGACGTGCATCATCGGCGTCTCCACTTCCATGAAGCGGCGCGGCTCGGCCTCCAGCCACTTGCGCATGAAGCCGATGATCTTCGAGCGCAGCGCGAAGGTGCGGCGCGCTTCCTCGGTGACGATCAGGTCGACGTAGCGCTGGCGGTAGCGCTGCTCGACGTCGGCCAGACCGTGGAACTTGTCCGGCAGCGGGCGCAGGCTCTTGGTCAGCAGGCGCAGGCTTTCGACCTTGACCGACAGCTCGCCGGTCTTGGTACGCATGAGCTGCCCTTCCGCGCCGACGATGTCGCCCACGTCCCAACCCTTGAACGCCTCATAGGCCTCGCCCACCGTCCCCTGGTGGACGAACAGCTGGATGCGGCCGGTGAAGTCCTGCATCTGCACGAAGCTGACCTTGCCCTGCACGCGCTTGAGCACGATGCGGCCGGCGACCTTGACGCGGCGTGCCGCCGCGTCGACGGCTTCGGCATCCTGGTCGGCGAACTCGGTGCGAAGGTCGCCGGCGAAGGCGTCCACCTTGAAGTCGTTCGGGAAGGCCACGCCCTGCCCGCGCAGCGTCTTGAGTTTCTCGCGGCGCTCGGCGATCAGCTTGTTCTCGTCGACGGGCAGGTTTTCGGTGGCTTCGCTCATGGATGGTTCCGTGGCCGCGGCCGGATGCGGCAGCGGGTGTCTCGTGATGGTTGATGTTCGATGAAGGTGTTCGCGGCCGATCGGCTCAGTCGAACACCAGCTTGGCCGCATGCCTGGTGGCCTTCCAGCCATCGCGCGCGCCATGGCCCACGGCGATGCCTGCCTTCTTCGCCCCATGGCCAATGCCCAGGCCGGCCTCTTTCGCACCGTGGCCCACCTTTTTGGCGACATCGCGGGTAGCGTGGCCGATATCGCGTGCGCCGTCGGCCACGCCATGGCCGACGGCCTTGGCGTCCTGCTTGATGGACTGGCCGGCGCCGCTGTCCTGCGCGGCCACGCCAAACGTCGCCAGTGCGGCACAGGCAGACAGGAGCATGCCGATCGTCTTGCCGTTCATGCGGTGTCCTCCTCGGGAAATCCGGTCAGGCGTCGATGCGCTTGGCGCCGGCATCAAGGCCAGACTTGAGGCTCGCCTCGATGAACTCGTCCAGATCGCCATCGAGCACCTTCTGCGTGTCGGAGCGCTCGACGCCCGTACGCAGGTCCTTGATGCGGCTCTGGTCGAGCACGTAGTTGCGGATCTGGCTGCCCCAGCCGATGTCCGACTTGCTCGCTTCCAGCGCGTCCTTCTCGGCGTTGCGCTTCTGCACTTCCAGCTCGTACAGCTTGGCCGCCAGCATCTTCATGGCGCGGTCGCGGTTGGCGTGCTGGCTGCGCTCGGTCTGGCAGGCCACCACCACGCCCGAGGGTACGTGGGTGATGCGCACGGCCGACTCGGTCTTGTTGACGTGCTGGCCACCGGCGCCGGACGAACGGTAGACGTCGGTCTTCAGGTCCGCAGGATTGATGTCGATGTCGATGTCGTCGTCGACTTCGGGCGAGACGAACACGGAGGTGAAGCTGGTATGGCGGCGGTTGTCCGAGTCGAACGGGCTCTTGCGCACCAGGCGGTGCACGCCGATCTCGGTCTTCAGCCAGCCGTAGGCGTAGTCGCCCTCGACGCGGAAGGTGGCCGACTTGATGCCCGCCACTTCGCCGCCGGAGACTTCCATCAGTTCGACCTTCCAGCCGCGCGACTCGGCCCAGCGCAGGTACATGCGCAGCAGCATCTCGGCCCAGTCCTGCGCCTCGGTGCCGCCGGCGCCGGCCTGGATATCCACGAACGCGTTGTTCGAGTCCATCTTGCCCGAGAACATGCGTTGGAACTCGAGCTTGCCCACGCGGGCCTCGAGTTTCCCGACGTCGTCGGCGACCGAGCGGACGGTGTCCTCGTCGCCGTCGGCCGCGGCCATGTCCAGCAGCTCCCTCGCGTCCGAAAGACCCGCGGTGAGTTCGTCGATGCCGGTGACGACAGTGTCCAGGCGGGCGCGTTCGCGGCCCAGTTCCTGCGCGCGCGGCGGATCGTCCCAGACGGTAGGACTTTCCAGCTCGCGGCTTACTTCTTCGAGACGCTCACGCTTGGTGGCGTAGTCAAAGATACCCCCTAAGCGACTCGACGCGGCCCGTGAGGTCCGCGATCTGCGCATGAATCGGATTGGTCTCGATCATGAAAACGATGGCCGTGGTTGTGGCGCCCGTACGGGCACTGGCAAGAACGGCGAAGGATAGCAAAGCGCCACCGCGCCCGGATACGCGGCGGGTGTCGCGATTGCGCGGGGAACGGGTCAGTAGAAAAGGCGCACGCTCAACTGCGCCTGGGTACCGCGGGTGTGCGGCCGCAGGCCGTAGTCGGCGCGGACGGTGCGCGTGCTGTCGATGTGCAGCACCTCGAAGGTCAGGCGCAGCCAGTCATGCGGACGCCAGTTGATCGCGGCGGTGACAGCGTTGCCGTGCTCGCCCTCGTGCAGGCCCGGCGTGCCAGGCAGTTCGCGCGTGCTGAAGTGGTCCAGCCGCAGGGCCGGCCGCCACGCGCCGCGGTTCCAGCCAGCCAGCAGGTAGGCGGCGCGGTAGCGGGTGGTGAAGACCAGGCCCGGAACCGGTTCGATCACTGTATCGCCGTCCATCGCCTGCGCCAGCCAGGTGATCGGACCGGTGTCGGCGCTGGCGCCCAGGCTCCAGAAGCGGGTGCGCCAGGCGTACAGGCGCTCGCCACCCTCGTAGGGTTGCCAGGCCTGGGGATCGGCGTGGTTGTCGTAGTGCATCAGGCTGAGCCGTCCCCGGCCGCGCGCGCGCCAGGTGAGCTGGGCGTAGTTGCCCCACTGGTGGCCGATGCGCCGGAACGGGTCGTAGCGCATCGGCGGCTCCTCGCCGTCGTCGCGCACGTAGGCGTCCGGCTCGCGCAGGCGGCTGCCGATCCCGTAGGTCAGGTCGCTGAGCGACCAGCCGCGGACTGCCAGCAGGTTGCCTGCCGGATCGTTGCGCTGGAACAGCGCGCCGCGCAGTTCCCAGATGGCGATCTCGCCGCGCCGCTCGATGCGGCCCTCGACCCCGACCGCACGCAGTTCCTCGCCGACCCAGCTGTTGATCGCCGAGGGCGTGATCGTCCAGGGACTGGTCCAGCCGATGGCGTCGTTCTCCAGCGAGACCGGCGGAAAGAACGCGCCGGCCTGCACCGAGCCACGCCAACGGATCGTCGATACCGGGCGCCAGCGCAGGTAGGCCTCCAGCACGTCCACGCCGGCGCGGTCGCCGTCCTGCAGTTGCACGCCCGCGAAGGCAAGCAGCGCGGGTGTGAGCTGCGCGGTGCCGACCAGCGCGGCACCGCCGAAGCGCGCCTCGACGTCGCCTCCGCCGAAACGCGTCTTGCCGAGCCCGCCCTCGACCCAGCTGCGCTCTCCCGGCGCGGCGACGAGGCGGCCATCGACATAACCGTGCAGGCTGAAATCCTGGGCGTGCCCGGCCAGCGGCGACGCCATCAGGCAGGCCAGGGTGAGACGGCGAAAGCGAGGCCTCATGCCACTCCGGCCCGCTCGAAGGCAAAACCCGCCAGCTCGGTCGCCGGCAGCGGACGGGCGATGAAGAAGCCCTGCGCATGGTCGCAGCCGATCGCCGCGAGCTGTTCCAGCGCGCCTTCGTCCTCCACGCCCTCCGCGGTGACGCGGAAGCCCAGGCGATGCCCGAGTTCGACGATCGAACGCACGATGGTCTGGTCGATGGCGTCACGCGCCAGGTGGCGGACGAAGGTCTGGTCGATCTTCAGCTCGCTCACCGGCAGGTGCCGCAGGTAGGCGAAGGCGGACTGGCCCACACCGAAGTCGTCCACCGCGATGCCGACGCCCAGATCAGCCAGCCCGCGCAGGACACGGATCGCCGTTTCCGGCTCGCCGATCACGGCGCGTTCGGTGATTTCTACCGTGAGCTTGCCCGGCGGCAGTCCATGGATGGAGAGCAGGCGCCCGATGCGCAACGGCAGCTCGGGTTCTTCCAGGTCCCTCGCCGAGAGGTTCACCGCCACGTTCAGGGGGAGCCCGCGCGCGTGCCAGCGGCTGGCCTGCGCGATACCGGCAGCCAGCGCCCAGCGGGTCAGCCGCTGGATGTTGCCGGTGTCCTCGGCCATGCCGATGAAGTCCTGCGGCGGCACGATCCCGCGACGCGGATGGTGCCAGCGCACCAGCGCCTCGACGCCGTCCACGCGACGCGTGTCCAGCGCAAGCTTGGGCTGGTAGTGCAGCAGCAGGTGGTCGTGGTCGAGCGCTTCGCGCAACTCGCCCATCAGCGACAGGCGCTCGGTCCGGTGCGGGTCGGTCGCCACGTCGTAGAACGCCAGTGGACGGGTCGAGCCGGTGGCCGCGAACTGGGCCACCTCGCCATGGCGCAACAGCACCGAGGCCAACGCGCCATCTTCCGGATACATGGCGATGCCGATTGCCGGCAAGGTGTCGACGCTGACGTCCGCCTCGACATAAGGGGCGTTCAGGGCGTCCAGGATGCGCAGCGCCGCGGCGACCGCCTCGGTCCGGTCCGCGCCGGGCAGCCAGGCGACGAACTGCGTGTCGGTCGCGCGCGCCAGGTAGGCCTTCGCGGCGACGCGACCCAGGCGGGCGCCGACTTCGCGCATCAGCCGGTCATACAGGCCGTGGCCCATGGTCTTGATGATGTCGGGCACGCGCGTGAGGCCGACCATCAGCAGCGCGCCGTGGGTCGTGCCGCTGTCGCGCGCGCGGTCGATCGTCGCCTCGGCCGCCACCCGGTTGGGCAGATCGGTGACCTGGTCGTGCAGGGCCTGCTGGCGGATGCGCTCCTCGCGCTGGCGTACCGCTTCGGCCATCGTGCCGAAAGCCGCCGCCAGCTGGCCGAGTTCGTCGCGGCGATGGAGATTCGGCAGCGCGCGGTAATCGCCCGCTTCGATCCTCCGCGCCGCGCCAGCCAGCGATTCCACCGGACGCGACACGCTGCGCGCGGTCAACCACGCGCCGATCAGCCCGACCACCAGGCCCAGCCCCAGCAGGAAGCCCCAGGCGATCACCACCGCGCGGAACGGCCGCAAGGCATCGCCCAGCGAGTAACCCAGCACGGCCACCACCGGTGCACTGCTGCGCGCCTGGCTCAGCGGCTGCGCCAGCACCAGGTATTCGTGGCCCTGGATGCGGCGCACCGCCGGACTGGTCGGCAGCTCCTGCCCGGCCAGGCTGGCGACGAGCCCCGTATGCCGGAGCCCCTGCGCCGCGGCGACCCAGCCCGAAGCGTCCGGCCGCACCGCCAGTTCGATGTTGCCCGGCAGCGCGGACAGTTCTCGCAAGTGGGCCAGCAATGCATCGTCCAGCGGCACATAGACGACCACCAGGCCCACCGGCTGCGGCGCGTAGATCGGTACGACCACCACCCAGTAGGCCTTTGCCTGGAGTGCCACCACCGCGGCGACGCGCCGGTCGAAGGCATGCTCCACCAAGTCCGGAAAGGCGAATCGCTTGCCGTTGGCGTGGGTGTCGGCGGTGTCCACCTCGACCACGCCGTCCAGCCCCACCAGTTGCATGCGCGAGGCGCCGACGCGGCGCCCGTGGTTGCGCAGCACGGAGAACACCGTCCCGTGGTCGCGTTCGGCGATGGCCGAGCGCAGCGCATAGTCCAGCGCCATCACCTCCACGTTGCCCGCCACGCGGGCCGAGAGGTCGTCCATCTGCGCGACGAAGGCCTGCGCGTTGACTGCCAGCTGGCGCTCGCCTTCGCTGACCATCGCGCGACGGGTCACGCCGTAGACCAGCGCGGCCGTCAACAACTGCACCGTCACCAGCGTGGCGACGAAGAACAGCGCGAGACGGAGGCGGAAGCCGACCACGGTGCGCATGGGCTCAGTAGTCCAGGTGCTCGCGATCGGTGAACCCGCGCGGATCGGGAATCAGCGACAGGGTGAAGTCGGCATGTTGCGCATCCGTCCCCTCGCCCACCGCCGCTACCTCGCTGGGCTGCGCCTGGCCGGGCCGCAGTTGCGGATGCCACACGGCCACCGTGTAGCTCCCCGGCGGAAGCTGGTCGAACACCACCTGCCCCTGCGAGGGCGTCACCTTGGCCTGCTCGGACGTGATCATCAGGTAGGCGATCATGTGGTCGTGAATGTTGCAGCCGACCGCGACCAGGCCGGGCCTGTCGAGCGTCGTCGGCGGCGAGCTCTCGCCCGGGCGCAGCAGGAACTCGAACGCCTTGGCCTCGGAGAACGAATAGACGTGGTGGCGCGTGCCGTCGCTGTTGCGGAAGACCACGCGGTCGCCCGGCCGGACCACCTGCACGTAGGGAATGAAGGTCTCGTCTCGCTGGTCGACGTAGCGGGTCACCGGCGCGGGCGCCGGCTGGGCCGACGGGCTGGACGGGGTCACGGTCACTACCGCATCGCCTACCGCATGTCCGCCGCTGTCGCTGACCCGCACCACCAATTGGCCAGCCCACAACGGGCCCGCGCAGCCGGCCAGCAGCCAAGCCAACAATAGTCGCCTGCGCATCACGCGCACTCCTGGATGTCCCCGGCGCTAGCCTAACCCATGCCTGCGCGCCCCGGTCAATGGGTGCCAGCCGGCGAACGATGCGTTCAATCCACGGCCATTTGCCGGCGCGTAGCGCACCCTTACCTTGCTTGTCTGGCCGGCAACCACGCCTGGCAGGAGGGCACGATGATCGAACGCAGGGCTTTTGACACCTTGGGCGGGGCCAACCACGGCTGGCTCGATGCCAAACACCACTTCTCCTTCGCCAGCTACCACGATCCCGCCCGCATGGGCTGGGGTGCGCTGCGCGTATGGAACGACGACACCATCGCGCCGCGCAGCGGCTTCCCGCCGCACCCGCATGCGGACATGGAGATCATCACCTACGTGCGCGAGGGTGCGATCAGCCACCGCGACAACCTGGGCAACGAGGGGCGCACCGTCGCGGGCGACGTGCAGGTGATGAGCGCGGGCAGCGGCATCACGCACGCCGAATACAACCTGGAGCCCGACACCACCCGCATCTTCCAGATCTGGATCATTCCCGACCGGACGGGGGGCGCGCCCTCCTGGGGAGCCCGCCCCTTCCCCGCCGGCGAGCGGGCCGGGCGTTTCGTCGCGCTGGCGAGCGGCCTTCCGGGCGACCCCGAGGCCCTGCCGCTGCGCGCGCAGGCGCGCGTCCTGGGCGCCACGCTGCGTGCTGGCGAGCAGGCGGACTATCCGCTGGGCGCCGGTCGCTATGCGTACCTGGTCCCGGCCAAAGGTGCCCTCGAGGTCAATGGCGTGCGCATCGATGCGCGCGACGGTGCGGCCATCCGCGACGAGCCCGCGCTCCGGGTCACCGCGCTCGAGGACGCCGAACTGGTGCTGGTCGACGTCCCCGCCTGAGGCGACGCTCCGCATACGCGGTGCGTCGTAGCGTGCAGGGTCCGCCGGAGGACCCCCGCATGCCCCAGCCAACCGGACGCCAGCGCCTTGCCGGCGCCGAGGATCCGAACGAAGCCGACGCCCGCGACGGCTTTTCGCTGTCGCGCCAGGAACGGGGCGAGGTCGAACAGAAGCGCCCGCCGCGGGTGGCCGTGCTGCACGAGACCATCCGCCTCGAAGGCGAGGAGGAGCTCGGTCGTGGCCTGCTCGCGCTGAGTCTCTCGGCGCTCGCCGCCGGACTGTCGATGGGATTTTCGATGCTGGCTCGGGGCCTGTTGCACCGGCATCTGGAGGGCGTACCGGGTGCCTTCCTCATCGAGAGCCTGGGCTATCCGTTCGGCTTCCTGGTGGTCATCCTTGCCCGCCAGCAGTTGTTCACCGAGAACACGATGACCGCGGTGCTGCCGCTGATGACGCACCCGAACCTGCGCAAGCTCGGCTCGCTGCTGCGGCTCTGGTCGGTGGTGTTCGCCGGCAACCTGGTCGGCACCGCGCTGTTTGCCTACGGCATCCTGCACATGCAGCTGTTCGACGAGCCCACACGGACGGCGCTGCTGGGCATCGGCACCGAAGTCATGGGCAACACGCCGCTGCAGATGTTCACCAAGGGCATCGTCGCCGGCTGGCTGATCGCCACCATGGTGTGGCTGGTGCCGGCGGCCGAGCACGCGAAGATCGCCGTGATCGTGCTGACGACTTACCTGATCGCGCTGGGCGGCTTCACCCACATCATCGTGGGGTCGGTGGAGACCTTCTATCTGGTATTCGCCGGAGGACTTTCCTTCGGCGGTTTCGTCACGGAATTCGCGCTGCCCACGCTGGCGGGCAACATTGTCGGCGGGAGCTGCATTTTTGCGCTCATCAGCCATGCGCAGGTTCGCGGCGACCAGGCCGATGAGGACGAAGCGCAAGATCCGGAGGGCGCAGGCGCGCGGCGCGAACGATTCTGACGGGATGACCGATCAAGCTCCTGCCGACGCGCTGCACGCCATCGACTGGCCGGCCACTCATGCCGCGCTCGACGCCCATGGGTATGCCATGTTGCCTGGCTTGCTATCGCCACGGACCTGCCGCGAGCTGGCGGCGCTCTACAGCCGAAGCGAGCCGTTCCGCAGTCGGGTCGTGATGGCACGGCACGGTTTCGGACGCGGTGAATACCAGTACTTCGGTTATCCCCTGCCGGCGCAGGTCGAGGCGCTGCGCACTGGCATTTATCCACGGCTGGTACCACTGGCCAACCGGTGGAACGAAGCGATGGGGATCGAGGTTCGATACCCGCCGACGCACGCGGACTATCTCGCGCGCTGCCACGCCGCCGGCCAGACGCGGCCCACGCCGTTGCTGCTGCGCTACCAGACGGACGACTACAACTGCCTGCATCAGGACCTGTACGGGGAGCACGTATTCCCGTTGCAGATGGCCATCCTGCTGTCCGTGCCGGGCGTCGACTTCACCGGTGGCGAGTTCGTGCTTACCGAGCAGCGGCCGCGCATGCAGTCGCGCGCCGAGGTGGTGCCGCTTGCGCAGGGGGATGCCGTGATCTTCGCGGTACACCATCGCCCCGTGCAGGGCACGCGCGGCAGCTACCGGGTGAACCTGCGCCATGGCGTGAGCCGGCTGCGCAGCGGGTCACGCTACACGCTCGGGATCATCTTCCACGACGCTGCCGCGTAGGGAGGGTACGCGGACGCGACCTCTAGTGCGGCGCGCTTCCGTACACCTGCCTGCCGCCACCGGCGCGGAACAGGGTTCCTTCCGGCGCTCTCGCCGGCATGTCGCGCTGCTGCCGATCCGCCTGCATGGCCGCTATCTTGTCGCCCAGCGATGGCAGCAGCTTCGACGGTGACATCGCGACCGCCCTCCGTCGCCGCCTCGAGAATCGCCTCGGCGACGCGATGCGGGTCGATCATCGGCGAGGGAAGCTTCGGTTCCTGTGCCATGTAATTGCGCGCGTGCTGCGGATAAGGCGTGTTGACCGCGGTCGGCTGGATCAAGGTGATCGACACCGGCGCTTGGTCCAGTTCCTCCACCTCCACGCGCAAGGCGTCGGTGAAGCCCTTCACGGCATGCTTGGAGGCCGAATACATGCCCTGAAAAGGAATGACCGCGTCGGACACCTCGCTGCCGATGTTGATCAGCGCGCCACCGCTTTCTCGCAGATAGGGCAACGCCACCAGCGATCCATTGACCACGCCCCAGAAGTTGGTGTCGAACAGACGACGGCTGTCCGCCTCGCTCACTTCGTCGAGCTTTCCATAGATCGCCACGCCGGCATCGTTCACCCAGGTATCGATGCGTCCGAAGCGCTGGATCGCGGCCGCCGCGAGGTCTTGCAGTTGCTCCCGGTCACCGACGTCGGTGGGCAGCGCGATCGCCTCGTGCCCCGCCTCGGCGATCTGCTTCACGACAGCCTCCAGCGTGCCAGCGCTGCGCGCGGCCAGCACAACGCGTGCGCCCTTCTCCGCGGCGAGCAACGCCGTACACAAGCCGATGCCACTGGAAGCACCGGTGATGACCACGGTCTGCTGGTCGAGCGGCCTCAATCGGACGGCCATGAACTTGTCCTGCAGGAACGGCGTCGAAGCACATCACGGCAGCGGTTCAATGGCGGTGAACGATGGTTGTCCAGCGGCAGGCTGGCAGGCACACGGGCTTCGCCTGAGCACGCGCGAGGGCCGTCGCCTGGCGAGCCCACTTGCACACCTCGTTCACGCGGCGAGCCCTCACAATGGATTTTCCACGCAAACCGGCTGCCTTTCTTGCGCCGTCACGCGAATCGGGATCTGCCTTGCATGAGCGCCATTCACTCGCCGCGCATGCGTAGTGAATGAACGTGAGCCGAATCTAAACTGCACCGGTCCGGCACTTGCCAGCCGGCTTCACCACGACTACGCTCCCGCCGACTTTCGATTGATGCCCATCGCTCACGGGCATCTGCACGCGACGAACCGGAGGGGTCCGGATCGGCGCGACCCGGCAGAAAGATCGCCGGATGGAACACCCGCTCCACGCGGAAACAATCCAGGCAGCAGCCGCCCTCGCGCAGACCAGAAGACGGTCGCGACCGACAGTGCGCGCGCCAACGATCACGCCGGCTCCGGACCAGCCGGCCCAACGCCACACTCCCGTGGCAAAGCGTCACGACTCTTGTTTCGGTCGCGGCGATCAATCCAGGTGGTAACGGCCTGCCCGCCCGTCCACCGCAACGGCGCACGAGATGGAAGTTTCATCCCGCGCGTACAGCACGCTGGAGGCAGACAATGAAACTTTCCATGCTGTTGTGGCTGACGTCCGTACTGCCCCAGCCGATCGCCGACCAGGCCTGCCTGGCGACGACCGTGTATCTGGAGGCCCGCAGCGAGTCGACCATCGGTCAGCTCGCCGTTGCGGAAGTCGCGCTGCGTCGCCGCGAACGCGGCCGCTGGGGCGACACCGTCTGCAAGGTGGTGGCGGCCCCTCATCAGTTCGCCATCACGGCCACGCCCGGCTCCTACGACATTGCGAATTTCAAGGCCTTCGCCAAGGCCTGGAAGGTCGCCGGCTACTCGATGGAGAACTGGGCCTTGCCGCTGGCCCAGCGCCAGCTGCTCGTCCCGCACGCAGACCACTTCGCCACCGTTGCGATCGCGCCGGCGTGGTCGCTCAACCACACCAGCACCACGATCGGCGAGCACCGCTTCTACGCGGTCAACTGACAAAGGTTTCCGGCAGTAAAAAGGCCCTCGCGAGAGGGCCTTTCTTTTGGACGTCTATACGTCCGTAGCTACATGGCGTAGACGTGGTCGCCGCGAACTTGCGCGTAGTCGCCGACGCGAAGGCCGGGATCTTCCTTCTGCGTCACCGTGGCGTATTGCCCGTTGTCCAGGCGTACCGTGATGCGCCAGGCGGGAATCTCGCCGTTGCCCGAACGCTTGCCGACCTGATTGCCGACCACGCCGCCAGCTACGGCGCCGGCGACCGTCGCCGCCTTGCGACCATCGCCCTTGCCAATCTGGTTACCGAGCACGCCACCGGCCACTGCGCCGATCACCGCACCCAACGTGCCGTGGCCGCTGTCCTGCACGTAGACCTGCTGGACGTCCTGCACCACACCGCAGCTCTGGCAGCGGGAACTGCCGTAGCCGGAACTCTGGTAGCCACCATTGTTGTAGCCGCCATTGTTGTTGTAAGGACCCGTGGCGCAACCGCCGAGGGCAAGGCTGCTCGCCAGGACGGCGGCCAGCGCGACATTGCGGGATCGGTTGAACATGACGCGACTCCTCGATGTGGGATGGGGTCGATGATCGCGTGCGGTCCGTCCATGGACCGCATAGGTTGTGTCAGCTTACTGCGCGTCGGAGACCGAGACGACGCCCTCCTGCACCTGCACGCGATCGCCCGGATCATGGTCCATGCGCGTGGTGCGGGTGACGCCGTTGTACTCGTAGCGCACGTTGTAGCCGACCACCTTGGTGCTGGAGTCGTTGACCGTCTCGCACTTGCGCTCGGTCGTGGTGGTGACCTTGGCCTCCTGGCGGTTCTCCTGAATCTTCTTGCCCGCGTAACCGCCCGCGACCGCGCCGGCAACGGTGGCCAGGGTCTTGCCCTTGCCGCCGCCGACCTGGTGGCCGAGCAGGCCACCGGCGACCGCGCCGATCGCCGTGCCGGCGATCTGGTGCTGGTCCTTCGGGGGCTCGTTATGCGTAACCACCTCGTCATGGCACACCTGGCGCGGATTGTTCACCGTCTTGCGAATCGGGTCGACGCTGACCACCCGCGCGTACTTGACGCCATTGTCCGCGCCCGGGGCGGTGGACGCGGCATTGGCCAGGCCGGCATCGGCGCTGGCGTCGCGGTTGCAAGCCGAAATGCCCATCGCGAGCGCTGCCGCGATCCCCACCTGAAGCGCATTGACCATCAACCTGTTCATGACTTGCATCTCCTTCGTTTCATTGCGGCGTGGCGGGCGCGCCATGCGTCCACCCTTCACCTGCGGGACCATTGAACCTTCGCCATACTGAATCCGGCCTAGACATTCTTCCCTATGCGCAACCGAAGTGATGAACGCGTGACGGAACACTCACATCCGCCTGCCTCCCTGCCCGCCCCCTGGCTGGTCGACAGCCACGTGCATATCGACGATGCAAGCTTCGATGGCGACCGTGCGCAGGTATTGGCCTGCGCCGCCGCGGCGGGCGTGCGTTCGATGGTGGTTCCGGGCATCGACGCGGCGAGCTGGCCGCGTATCGAGGCGTTGTGCCAGCGCCACCGGGGGCTTTACCCCGCATACGGCCTGCACCCGCTGTTCCTTGCGCAACACCGGCCCGAGCACCTGCAACTGCTGCGCGAACGTCTGCACCACGGGGACGCGGTCGCATTGGGCGAGATCGGGTTGGACTTTTACGTGGAGGCACTCGACCGCGAGCAGCAGCAGTCCTACTTCGAACAACAATTGGCATTGGCGCAGCAGTTCGAGTTGCCGGTGATCGTACATGCGCGCCGGGCGGTGGAAGAAGTCGTGCTCGCCCTCAAGCACTTTCCCGGCCTGCGCGGGGTGGTACACAGCTTCGCCGGGAGCGAGCAACAGGCCGAGCGGCTCTACGACATGGGATTCATGCTCGGCATCGGTGGCCCGGTCACCTACCCGCGCGCCAAACGCCTGCGCAGCCTGGTCGCGAACATGCCGATCGGCCATCTGCTGCTGGAGACGGACGCGCCCGACCAGCCCAATGCCGGCCATCAGGGTGCACGCAACGAACCGGTCCGCATGCTGGAAACGTTGCGGACGATCGCCGAACTGCGCGGTGAGTCCGCAGAGGCCATCGCCGCCGCCACCACGGCAAATGCCTGCCGACTATTCGGCCTCGCCCCTCCACCTTCCCTGTAGTAACGCACCCTCTGCGCGACCCGCGACGCGGCGGGGCACCCGTCTCGCCCGTTTGCCTCCAGCGGCACTTGCCTGGGTTTTCCACCCGCGCTATTTTTGTTCACTGGTGAAATATGAGCTGGTGAAATGGCGCGCCTGAGCGATTGCATCCTGATGATGGACGAGGGGATTGGCCGCGTGAGCCAGGTGATCCCCGACATGCCCGCCACCGAAGCCCGCCTCACCCGCCTGCTGTTGATGGTCGGCCACGCGTTCGACGAGGCAGTGGAAGAGGCGCTCAAGCCGCACAAGGTCAACCACAGCGACTTCCTCACGCTGATGATCCTCTACAGCCGACCGGACGGCAGCTCCACGCCGGGCGAGCTGTGCGAGTACACCTCGCAGGGCGCCACCAACATGACGCGCATCGCCAACGCGCTGGTCAAGCGCGGGCTGATCACGCGCGGTGCCAGCGAGGAAGATCGCCGCCGCGTGGTGATCCGCATCACCGCGGCCGGGCGTCGCTTCGTGCAGAAGCTGCTGCCGCCCCTGTTCCCCCGCGTGAGCGCGGCATTCGCCGGTTTCAACGACGCGGACAAGCGCAGTTTCGGCCGCCTGCTGCGCAAGCTCGCCGACAACCTCGACCAACTGGACGAGGCCACCTCCCCGAAGGACGCTTCATGAAACCTGCCCTGCTCCGCCTTCGCCCCGCGCTGGCCGCGGCAATCGCGCTGGCACTGGTCGCATGCGCCACGCCGCCGGTGAAGCTGTCCCCGCCGCAGCTTCGGGACGACGTGCCGCTTGCCGGCCTGGAAACGGCCGCGCGGGCCGGCTGGCCCAACGCACAATGGTGGCGCGCCTACGACGATCCGCAGCTCGACGAGCTGATGGACCGGGCCCTGCGCCAGGCGCCGGATCTCGCGCTGGCGCAGAGCCGCGTGCAGGGCGCCGAGCAGTCCGCCCGCCTGGCCGCTGCCCAGATGGGGCTGACGGTCAACGGCAACGTGCAGTACGCGCGCCAGCGCATGAGCGAACACGGCCTGATTCCTTCGCAGTTCCTTGGCTTCACCTGGTACAGCCAGGCCGATCTGGGCGTGCAGCTCAAGTACGACTTCGACTGGTGGGGCAAGAAACGCGCGACGGTCGAAGCGGCGCTGGACCAGGCGCATGCCGCCGAGGCCCAGCGCAGCGCGGCCGCACTGGCCCTCCAATATGCCGTTGCCAGCACCTACTTCGGCTGGCAGGCGGACCAGGCGCGGCTGGCGCTCGCCGACCAGTCGCTCGCCGCCGGCGGACAGTTGCTGCACATCGCCCAGCTGCGCGTACGCCAGGGCGTCGACCTGGCGGACACCGCCGAGCAGGCACAGGCGCAGTTGGCGCAGCTTCGGCAGATGCGCACCGCCATCGAGGGCTCGGCCAGGATCAACCGCGTGGTGCTCGCCTCGCTGCTCGGCGTATCGCCGTCTGAACTGCCGGAACTCAAGGCCAGTCCGCTGCCGACCGTCGCCCCCGGCCTGCCCGAGCACGCGAGCCTGGACCTGATCGCCCGACGCCCCGACATCGCCGCCAGCCGCTGGCAGGTCGAGGCCGCGCTCAAGCAGACCGACGTGGCGCGCGCGCAGTTCTTCCCGGACCTCAGCCTCACCGCGCTGGCCGGCCTTTCCAGCATCGACATGGGCAAGCTGTTCACGCCTGGCAGCCGCGTCTTCGCGGTGACGCCCGCGCTGCACCTTCCCATCTTCGAGGGCGGCGCGCTCGAGGCGAACTACGGTCTCAGTCGCGCGCAGCTCGACAGCGCGGTGGCGCAGTACCGCAGCACGGTGCTGGCAGCCGCACGCGACGTCGCCACCCAGGCGCTGGGGGCCGAGCAGTTGGCCGCGCAGCGCGAGCAGCAGCAGGCGCAACTGACCGCAGACGAGCGCCTGCTCGCCAACGCCCAGGCCCGCCTGCGCCAGGGCGTGCGCGATGGCCGCGAAAGCCTTGCCGCCGAACTCGTCCTGCTGCAGCAGCGCGACGCGCAGACCCAGCTCCGTGCACAGGCGCTGGCCACCGACCTGGCGCTGATCAAGGCGCTCGGCGGCGGCTATCGCAGCGAACCCCCTTCCGAAACCGCATCCAACTCCCCTTCCCCCGGAGCCGACCATGAGCGCCACTGAAGCCGACAAGTCCGCCGACAACGACAGCGGCCTGGCCGCCAAGAATCCGGCCAAGCGCAGGCGCGCACTGCTCATCGTCGCAGGCGTGTTCATCCTGATCGCGCTCGTCTGGCTGGTGTTGTGGCTGTTCGTGTTCTCGCATCGCGAGAAGACCGACAACGCCTACGTCGGCGGCAACCAGGTGACGATCTCTTCTCAGGTGCCCGGCACCGTGGTAGCGATCATGGCCGACGACACCCAGCGCGTGGAGGCCGGCCAGGTGCTGGTGAAGCTGGACCCGACCGACGCCCAGGTCCGTCTGGCTCAGGCACGCAGCGCGCTTGCCCAGGCGGTGCGTGGCGTGCGCCAGCAGACCAGCTCGGCCAGCGGCGCCGACGCGCAGGTCACCGCGCGCCGGCTGGAGCTGGACAAGCTCGAAGCCGACCTGAAGCGGCACCTGCCGCTGCTGACCGCGCACGCCGAATCGCCCGAGATCGTGCAGCACCTGCGCGACGGCGTGGCGCAGGCGCGCGCTGGCCTGGAAGCGGCCAAGGCGCAGGCCGCTGCCGCGCATGCCGCGGTCGAAGGCACCGACGTAGCCGAGAACCCGGCCGTACTGCAGGCCCGCGCCAACTTCCGCGCCGCCTGGATCGCCGCGCAGCGCAACGCGATCCTGGCGCCCGTGTCCGGCTACGTGGCCCAGCGCAGCGTGCAACTGGGCAACAGCATCGCGCCCGGCCAGCAACTGATGACGGTGGTGCCTCTGCATGACTTGTGGATCGACGCCAACTTCAAGGAGGGCCAGCTGCAGCACATCCGCATCGGCCAGCCGGCCACCATCGAGGCCGACGTCTACGGCGGCGACGTGGAATACCACGGCAAGGTCGTCGGCCTGGGCGCCGGCACCGGCAGCGCCTTCTCGCTGCTGCCGGCGCAGAACGCCACCGGCAACTGGATCAAGGTGGTGCAGCGCGTACCCGTGCGCATCGCGCTGGACAACCGGGAACTGGACAAGCACCCACTTCGCGTGGGCTTGTCGACCGACGTGACCGTGGACATCACGGACGATCGCGGCCCGGTGCTGGCACAGGCGCCGGCGCACCAGCCGGTCGCGCAAACGAGCGTGTATGACCGTCTGATGGGCAAGGCCGAGGACGAGGCCCAGCGCATCATCCAGGCCAACCTGCCCCGCGCCGCCAAATAACCTGAAGGCCCCTCCCCATGGCCGCCACGCCCAACGACACCCACACGCCGCTGCCGCCCCTGCATGGCGCGGCGCTGGTGCTGCTCACCATCGCCGTCGCGTTCAGCACCTTCATGGAAGTGCTGGACATGACCATCGTCAATGTGGCGGTACCGCACATCGCCGGCAGCCTGGGCGTGAGTCCGAGCGAAGGCACCTGGACGATCAGCTCCTACGCGCTGGCCAGCGCGATCATGCAGCCGTTGACCGGCTGGATCGCGCGACGGTTCGGCGAGGTACGCAGCTTCGTCGTATCGGTGCTGCTGTTCGTCACCTTCTCCATGGTCTGCGGCCTGGCCACTTCGATGCCGCTGCTGGTGATCGCCCGATTGTTGCAAGGTGCCGGTTCCGGCCCGATGGTGGCGCTGTCGCTCACCCTGCTGTTGTCGAGCTACCCGAAGGCCAAGCAGGGCATCGCGCTGGCGCTGTGGGCGATGACCGTGGTCGTGGCGCCGATCTTCGGCCCGATCCTTGGGGGCTGGCTGACCGATAACTTCTCCTGGCCGTGGATCTTCTACATCAATCTTCCGGTGGGCCTGGCCGCGGCGGTAATCACCTGGGGCCTGCTGCACAAGCGCGAGACCAAGACCGCCAAGACACCGATCGACGCCGTCGGCCTCGGGCTGCTGGTGGTCGGCGTGGGTGCGCTGCAGTTCATGCTGGACAACGGCAACGACAACGACTGGTTCGCCTCGCCGATGATCACCACGCTCGGCATCGTGGCGCTGGTCTGCCTGACGTTCCTGATCGTATGGGAGTTGCACGCGAAGCATCCGGTGGTGGAGCTGGCGCTCTTCAAGGAGCGCAACTTCACCGTGGGCGTGATCGCCCTGACGCTCGGCATGTTCGCGTTCTTCGGCATCAACGTGGTGTTCCCCCTGTGGCTGCAGGTGACGCTCAACTACACAGCCACCTGGGCAGGCCTGGCCACCGCGCCGGTGGGTGTACTGGCTTTCCTGATGGCGCCGATACTGGGTCGCAACCTGCACCGGCTCGAGTTGCGCGGCGTTGTGACGTTCTCGTTCATCGTGTTCGCCATCACCTCCTACTGGTTTTCCACCTTCAACAGCCTGGCCTCGTTCTCGTCGCTGGTGTGGCCGCGCTTCGTAATGGGCATCGCCATCCCCTGCTTCTTCATCCCGCTCAACCAGATCTACCTGTCCGGGTTGCCGCCGGAGCAGATCGCCAGCGCCACCGGCCTGTCCAACTTCTGCCGCACGATGGGCTCGAGCATGTCCACCGCGGTGACGGTGACGCTCTGGCAGCACCGGGGCGAGACGCACCACGCCACGCTGACCGAGAACATCGACGCGACGCACCAGGCTGCCACCGGCTTCCTCCAGCAGACATCGCACATGGGCCTGTCGCACACGCAGGGTCTGGGCCTGCTCAACCAGCTGGTCACCCGCGAGTCGCTGACCCTGGCGGTGAACGACGTCTTCCTCGCCTGCGCAGTGCTGTTCGTGCTGCTGATCCCGATCCTCTGGTTTGCCCGGCCGCCGTTCGGCAGCGCGGGGGGCGCCGTGGGCCATTGACGCGTAGCGGCATGGGTTTCTTTGCTGCACCGGCGGGTGCAGCATGGATGTCTGGTGCAGCGCAATACGTTCTGCTAGCGTGTGCCGCATGGCACAAAAACTGCGCATCATCAAGAAGTATCCGAACCGCCGGCTCTACGACACGGAGATCTCCAGCTACATCACGCTGGAAGAAGTCCGTCAGCTGGTACTGGACGGCGAAACCTTCGAGGTCCGCGATGCCAAGAGCGGCGAGGACCTGACCCGCTCGGTGCTGTTGCAGATCATCTCCGAGCACGAGGAGAAGGGACAGCCGATGCTGTCGCCGCAGCTGCTCAGCCAGATCATCCGCTTCTACGGCGATTCGTTGCAGGGGTTCATGGGTCCCTACCTGGAGCGCAGCCTGCAGGTGTTCCTCGACCAGCAGCAGCAGTTCCGCGCCCAGCTCAACAGCTTGATGGGGCAGACGCCCTGGTCGATGCTCAACGAGTTGACCGAGCGCAACCTGGACGCCTGGAAGTCGATGCAACGCGGCTTCCTCGACGCCGCCGCGCAGACGCCGCCGAACAAGACCCGCAAGGGCTGATCAGGTCTTATCAGCGACGCTCGTCCGTCAGGACGACCTTCGCCCGTTCTGCCTCCGGGGAGAAGGTTGGGATGAGGAGCCGGGGCTCGCGGGGAGCCGCTCCATAGCTGCCCGGCCGACAACTTCGTTCCGACCACTTCTCCGCAAGAACGGCCCCTCATCCCAGCCATCTCCCCGTGGGGATAGGGAGCCAGAGCCACGTCCAAGAAGGGAAAAGGCCGCAAGCATTGCAACCCCGCCCCGCTTGCGGAACAGTTCGGCGATGCGAAGCAACGGATCGCCCATGAGCAGCAAACCCTCCCTCACCCTGATCGGCGGCGGCCTGGTCGGCGCGCTGCTGGCCCAGCAATTGGCGCGGCGTGGCTTTGCCGTGGACGTGTTCGAAAAGCGTCCGGATCCACGCGTCGCCGGCTTTGCCGGTGGCCGGTCGATCAACCTGGCGCTGGCCGAGCGTGGCCTGCAGGCGTTGCGTAGCGCGGGCCTGGCCGAGGATGTGCTGCGGCATGCCGTGATGATGCGCGGCCGCATGGTGCACACCACCGACGGGCGCAGCGGACTGCAGCGCTATGGCGTAGACGACAGCGAGGTGATCTGGTCGGTTTCCCGCAGCGGCCTCAACATGCTGCTGCTGGATGCGGCCGAAGCAGCCGGCGTGCGCTTCCATTTCGGCCAGGGCCTGGTATCGGCCGACTTCAATGCCGGGCGCATGCGCGTGGCCGACCTCGACGGGATCGAGCGCGAACTCGACGCGCCCGTACTGATTGGCGCTGACGGCGCCGGCTCCAGCCTCCGCGCGGCGATGAACGCCCATCATCCGCTGGGCGAGCGCACCGAGTGGCTGGGACATGGCTACAAGGAACTGGAAATTCCACCCGCTTCCCGCTTGCCGCCGGCGCTGCTCCGGGACAGTGGCGGCCATGCTCAGTTCGCGATCGAACCCAACGCGCTGCACATCTGGCCCCGTGGCGGCTACATGTGCATCGCCCTGCCCAATACCGAGGGCAGCTTCACCGTCACGTTGTTCCTGCCTGCGCAGGGACCGCACCCGAGCTTCGCAACCCTCCCGGATGCGCGCGCGGCCGAGCAGTTCTTCCGGGACGACTTCGCCGACCTGCTGCCCCTGCTGCCCGGCTTTGCCGAGGACTTCGACGCGCACCCGGTGGGCACACTGGCCACGCTCTATCTCGATCGCTGGCACCTTGGCGGTCGCGCCTTGCTGGTGGGCGACGCCGCCCACGCCATCGTGCCCTTCCACGGCCAGGGCATGAACTGCGGTTTCGAGGACACCGTGGTGCTGGCCGGACTGCTCGACGGCAGCGAGCCGGCCGAGGCCTTCGCCCAGTTCCAGCGCATCCGCCAGCCGAATGCCGATGCGATCGCGGCGATGGCGCTGGAAAACTACGTGGAGATGCGCGACTCGGTCGCGGACCCGCGCTACCTGGCCAAACGCGAGCTTGGCGCGCGCCTGGCGGCGGCGGTGCCGGAACACTTCATGGCGCGCTACCGCATGGTCACCTTCACTCACCTGCCCTACGCCTACGCGCTCGAGCGCGGGCGGGCGCAGGACCTGCTGCTGGAGCAGTTGCTGCGCGACTCCAATGACGCGGCCTCGGTCGATCTGGACGCCGCCATCGCCACGCTCAAGGCCACGCTGCCGCCCCTGCCGCCACTGCGCCATGGATGAGGAGCTGCTGAAGGCCTACCGCCGCAGCGCCTACCGCGTGCGTCTGCGAACCGGCGGTGCCGCGATCATCCGGATCGGCGAGCCTCTGCCGGTAGCGTTGCGGGAAGTGGCCAGCAACCGCGATTGGGGATTCTTCACCGCCTGGAACCCGCGCTCCCGGCCGCAGCCGCCCGCGACCAACCGCGCGGCGCAACGGCGCCTGCTCGCCGATCTTCGGGCCGACGCCTCGCTCGACATTCATCCGGCGCTGGGCAAGGGAACCGATGGCTGGCGCGAACCGAGCTTCTGGATCGTGGGCATCGCCCCTCATGCACTGGAGCGGCTGGGCGACCGGTACGGACAGAATGCCTGGCTGGTCGGGCACGGCGCGGGGGCGGCGGAGTTGCGCTTGCGGTGAGGGGTTGGCTCCCAGCAAGGCTTCCCCCATCCGCCTGTCGGCACCTTCCCCCGCGTGCGGGGGAAGGCTCGGACGGGTGACATATCGGTCCTTCCCCGTTTCACGGGGGCGGCACCTTCCCCCGCGCACGGGGAAGGCTTGGAGGAGGCGGGATTCAAGCCTTCCCCCCACGCGGGGAAAGGTGCCCCGAAGGGCGGATGGGGAAGCCTTGCCGGAACCCCGCCCAGGTGCGCCCCCACACCGCATGGACAACCCGCGCACGCATTGCGGACAATTCCCCGGATGACTTCCTCCCACGCCATCCCGCTGCTTGAAGCGCGGGGCCTGTCCTTCCTGCGCGCCGACGAGCCGGTGTTCGGCCCGCTGGACTTCGCCTTGCATGCGGGCGAACTGGCACTGGTGGAGGGCGACAACGGCAGCGGCAAGACCACGCTGCTGCGGCTGCTGGCCGGATTGCTCCACGTCGGCGAAGGCGAGTTGAGGTGGCGCGGGGCGCGCTGGAACCGCGACGCGTGCGCCGGCGAGGTGCTGTTCCTTGGCCACCAGTTGGGCCTGAAGATGGACATGAGCCCTCGCGAGAACCTGCACATCGCCGCCGGGCTGCACGGCATGCGCGAGGGGCGCAGCGCCGCCTCCGTGCTGACCGAGGTCGGGCTGGCCGGCTACGAAGACGAACCGGTGCGTCGCCTGTCCGCGGGCCAGAAGAAGCGCGCCGCGCTGGCCCGGCTGTTGCTGCTGCCCGCCGTGCTGTGGCTGCTGGACGAACCGTACGCGAACCTCGACCGCGCGGGCATCGCGCTGGTCAACCGGCTGCTGGAGATGCACGTGATCGAGGGTGGTGCGGCGCTGGTGACCAGCCATGGGGCGGTGAGCTTCCATGGCGGCGAGCCCAAGCGGATCCGCATGCATGGCTGACGTGGCTCACCGCTGGTCGGCCGGGGAGTCTCGAACGAGGGGCATCCCCCTCTCCCCGAGCCTTTACCCCTGCCGGGCCGGGAGAGATCGCGTCTGGAGGGCCGCGGCGTGAGTCACGCTTCCGTTGCCCGCGCCTGTGCGGCGGTACTGCAGCGCGATCTCACGCTCGCCTGGCGGCGCCGCGGCGACATCGCCATGCCGGTGCTCTACGCATTGATCGTGGCCACGCTGTTCCCCTTCGCCCTGGGACCCGAAGACGCGCTGCTGCAACGCATCGCGGGCGGCGTCGTGCTGGTCACCGTGTTGCTGGCCATGTTGCTGGCGCTCGATGCCATGTTCCGGAGCGATATCGAGGACGGCTCACTCGAGCAACTTGTGCTCGCCCCACAGCCACTGGCGCTGATGCTCGGCATGAAGATCCTCGCGCACTGGCTCACTACCGCCCTGCCGCTGATCGTGATCGCACCTCTGCTGGCCGGCATGCTGCACCTGCCCGTGCCGGTGATGGGCGTGCTCATGCTGGCCCTGCTGCTGGCCACGCCGATGCTCAGCCTGCTCGGCGCCGTGCTGGTCGCGCTGACGGCCGGGACACGGCGCTCTGGTATGCTGCTCGCCCTGATGCTGCTGCCACTGTGCGTGCCGGTGGTCATCTTTGCCGCAGGTGCGGTCGCTGCCGCCCAACAGGGGTTACCGTGGGTGGCCCCGATCGCCTGGCTCGGCGCGGCGCTCGTCCTCGCCCTGGTGCTCGCACCGCTGGCCTGCGCCGCCGCCCTTCGCATTGCTTTGGACGCATAAGACCATGTCCAAGTGGATCCCCCTCTGGCTGCACAAGCTCGGCTCGCCGCCGATCTTCTACCGCTTCGCCGGCACGCTGCGGCCATGGTTCCTGGCGCTGGCGCTGATTGCCGGCGTGATCGGCCTGTACGGCGGCCTGGTGCTCGCCCCGGCCGACTACCAGCAGGGCGACGCCTACCGGATCATCTTCATCCACGTACCCAGCGCATGGATGGGGCTGTTCATCTACGGGGTCATGGCGGTCGCCTCGTTCATCGCGCTGGTCTGGCGGATCAAACTGGCAGAAGCCGTGGCGATGGAATCGGCGCCGATCGGCGCAGCCTTCACCTTCATCACCCTGGTTACCGGCTCCTTGTGGGGCAAGCCCATGTGGGGCACCTGGTGGACCTGGGATGCGCGGCTGACGTCCGAGCTGGTGCTGCTGTTTCTCTACCTGGGCGTGATCGGGCTGTACCACGCGTTCGAGGATCGCCGCCAGGGCGCTCGCGCCGCCGCGTTCCTGGCCATCATCGGCATCATCAACGTGCCGATCGTGCATTTCTCGGTGAACTGGTGGAACACGCTGCACCAGGGCTCGACCGTGCGCATCCTGGGTCCCTCCAAGATCAGCATGGACATGCTCTGGCCGCTGCTGACCATGATGGTTGCGACCAAGCTGTACTACGTCGCCAGCCTGTTCGGGCGCGTGCGCGCCGACCTGCTGGAACTGGAAGGCGGCAAGGAGTGGGTGCGCAGGATCGCCACCGGCGATAAGGCCACGGGAGGGCAGGCATGAGCCAGTTCCTCGCCATGGGCGGCTACGCCGCGTACGTGTGGCCGGCTTATGTCGTGTTTTTCCTCGTGCTGTTCGCTGATTTCATTTCCCCGCTGCTGCGCCGCCGCCGCAACCTGCGTGAACTTCGCGCGCGCCTGGCACGTCAAACGGCGCGCCAGCAACGTGCTGCCTCGCCCGCCGTGAATCCATGAACCCGACCCGCAAACGCCGCCTGATCATCGTCCTGCTCGTGCTCGCCGCCGCCGTGGTGGCGGTGGGGCTGACCGTGTTCGCCCTGCAGCAGAACATGAATTACCTGTTCACCCCGAGCCAGGTGCACGCCGGCCAGGCCGAGGCGTACAAGACCTTCCGCCTGGGCGGCATGGTCAAGGCCGGTTCGATCGAGCGCTCGGGCAATTCGCTGAAGGTCGATTTCACCGTCATCGACGCCGATGGTGCGCTTCCCGTCGAATACACCGGCATCCTTCCCGACCTCTTTCGGGACAACCAGTCGGTGATCGCCACGGGACACATGGCTGGCGACCATTTCGTCGCGACCGAAGTGCTCGCCAAGCACGACGAAACCTACATGCCCAAGGAACTGAAGGACGCCATGGAGAAGGCGCACCACGGCAAGGCCGTGGCCGCCAACGAGGCCCCGCAATGACTCCCGAACTCGGCCAGCTCGCCCTCATCCTCGCCATGCTGCTCGCCCTGGCGCAGGGCGTGCTGCCGCTGATCGGCGCCTGGCGGGGCAACCGTGCGTTGATGGCCGTGGCGCGTCCCGCCGCCGCAGGCCAGGCCGTGTTCGTGGCGATGGCGTTCGGCCTGCTGGTGTGGGCCTTCCTCACCTTCGACTTCTCGGTGCAATACGTCGCCGACAACTCGAACCTCGCCCTGCCCTGGTACTACCGCATCGCCGCGGTGTGGGGTGCGCACGAGGGCTCGATGCTGCTTTGGGTGATGATCCTCAACGTCTGGACGGTCGCGCTGGCCGCCTTCAGCCGACAGTTGCCCGAGGCATTTCTGGCGCGCGTACTGGGCGTGCTCGGCATCGTGGCGGTGGGCTTCCTGGCCTTCATCATCTTCACCTCCAATCCGTTCGCGCGCCTGTTGCCGATGCCGCCGGACGGCGGCGACCTGAACCCGGTACTGCAGGACCCGGGCATGACCTTCCACCCGCCCGTGCTCTACATGGGCTACGTGGGCTTCTCGGTCGCCTTCGCCTTCTCCATCGCTGCGCTGCTCGGCGGTGCACTGGAACAGGGGTGGGTGCGCTGGGCACGGCCGTGGACCAACGCGGCGTGGGGTTTCCTGACCTGCGGCATCGTTGCCGGCAGCTGGTGGGCCTATGCGGAGCTGGGCTGGGGCGGCTGGTGGTTCTGGGATCCGGTGGAGAACGCCAGCTTCATGCCGTGGCTGGTGGGCGTGGCGCTGATCCACGCGCAGGCGGTCACGGAAAAGCGCGGTTCGCTGCGCGCCTGGACCATCCTGCTGTCGATCTTCGCCTTCTCGCTGTCGCTGCTGGGCACGTTCCTGGTGCGCTCGGGCGTGCTGACCAGCGTGCACGCGTTCGCTTCCGACCCTCGCCGCGGCCTGTACATCCTGGCCTTCCTGGCGATCGTGATCGGCGGCTCGCTGCTGCTGTACGCGCTGCGGGCGCCCAAGGTGGCCGGTGGCAAGGCATTCGCCCTGCTTTCGCGCGAAACGGTGATCGTCATCGCCAACCTGATGTTCACCGTTGCCGCAGCCATGGTGCTGCTGGGCACGCTGTTTCCGCTGATCGGCGACGCGCTGCACCTGGGCAAGATTTCGGTCGGCCCGCCCTACTTCGGCTTCCTGTTCCCGCTGCTGATGCTCCCGGTAGTATTGCTGCTGCCGTTCGGGCCGTTCCTGCGCTGGGGCAAGAGCGACGCCGGTCCGCTCAAGAGCGTGCTGTTGCGGGTGGCCATCGCCGCAGTCGCCTGCGCCATCGTCGCCGCCTTCTTCGTGGATGGCCAGGCCAAGGCGATCGCCGGTGTAGCGGCCGCGGTGTGGTGCGGCGTCGGCACGCTGCTGTACGTCTACAAGCGCTGGCGCGAGATGCCGCGTGGGCGGCGGTATCCGGCCGAGATGGCCGGCATGCTGCTGGCGCACTTCGGTCTCGGCGTGTTCCTGGTGGGCGTGCTGCTGTCCGAGTCGCTGAGCGTCACCCGCGACGTGCGCATGGCACCGGGCGACACGCAGACCGTCGGCGCCTACACCTTCCGTTTCGATGGGGTGGACGCCACCCGCGGCCCGAACTGGCATGCCGAACAGGGCACGGTAACCGTGCTGCATGACGGCAAGACGATCGACGTGATGCACCCGCAAAAGCGCACCTACCCGCGCGGCCAGGTGCAGACCGAGTCGGCGATCGACCCCGGCGTCACCCGCGACCTTTACGTGGCCCTCGGCGAACCGATGGACCCCAACAACCTCGAAGGCGCCTGGGCGCTGCGCCTCTACGCCAAGCCCTTCGTGCGCTGGATATGGGCCGGCGGCCTGTTCATGATGCTGGGCGGCTTCGTGGCCGGTGCGGACAAGCGCTTCCGCGCCAGGCGATCGGCCGCCAAGGTCGCGGCCGAGCCGGTGCTGCCGGCGGAGGAATCGCGCGCATGAGCCGTTCGCTGCCGTTGATCGGCTTTCTCCTGCTGGTGGGCCTGTTCGGTTTCGGCATCTGGTGGAACACCCAGCACGATCCGCGCGAAGTGCCTTCGCCGCTGATCGGCAAGCCCGCGCCGGCGTTCTCGCTGCCGCTGCTGGACGATCCCGCCCGCACGGTCAGCAAGGCCTCGATGCTGGGCAAGCCCTATCTGGTCAACGTGTTCGCCAGCTGGTGCATCGCCTGCGGCGAGGAACACCCGGTATTGATGGCCGAAGGCCGCTCGCTGGGCGTGCCGCTGATCGGCTACGACTACAAGGACGCGCCCGAGGATGCCAAGGCCTGGCTTGCGCGGCACGGCAATCCGTACGACATGGTGATCGCCGACCAGCCCGGCCGCACTGCGATCGACTTTGGCGTGTACGGTGCCCCGGAGAGCTTCCTGATCGACGCCCGGGGCACGATCCGCTACAAGCACATCGGGCCGTTCACGCCTGAAGTGATTCAGCGAGAGCTCAAGCCGCTGATCGCACAGCTCAAGCAGGAGGCACCATGAACCACGGAGTCCCCTGTAGGAGCGCCCTTGGGCGCGACCATGCGGCATCCGGGTCGCGCCCAAGGGCGCTCCTACAGATGCTCTTCGCGTTGTTCTTGGCCTTCTCCAGCGCGGCAAACGCCCAGGCCATCGATCCGCTGCCCTTCAAGGATCACGCCCAGGAAGTCCGCTTCCAGAACCTCACCCGCCAGTTGCGTTGCCTGGTCTGCCAGAACGAGAACCTGGCCGACTCCAACGCCGACCTGGCGCGCGACCTGCGCCATGAGGTGTTCGGGCTGATGCAGCAGGGCAAGACGGACGACCAGATCAAGCAATACCTGGTCGATCGCTATTCCGACTTCGTGCTGTACGACCCACCGGTGAAACCCTCCACCTGGCTGCTGTGGTTCGGCCCTGTGCTGTTCCTGCTGATGGGCGGCACCCTCGTGCTGGTGACCATCCGCAAACGCGGCCGCGCGGCGCGCATCGACAGCCGGCTGGTCGACAACGCCACGATCGAACAAGGGGACGATTGGTGAAGCTCGCGTTCTACCTGATCGCTGCCGTGATGATCGCGGCGGCGCTCGCTCTGCTGATCTGGCCGCTGGTGCGGCATGGCCGCCGCCAGGGCCGTCCGGGCAGCCTGTTCGCGCTCGTGCTGGCGGTCGCCTTCGTGGTTCCCCTGTCGGCCGGCGGGCTGTACCTGCTGGTCGGCACGCCGGTGGCGCTGGACGGCGTGACGGCCCAGCCGAGCATGGACATCGACAAGGCGGTCGCGGAGCTGCGTGACCACCTCGAGCAGCAGCCGGACGACCTCCAGGGCTGGATGTTGCTGGCGCAGACCGAGGCCGCGCTGCACCAGAACGCGCAGGCGCGCGATGCCTACGACCAGGCGCTCCGACTCGATCCGAAGAACGGCGCGGCGATGGTCGGCTGGGCCGAGGCCGACTCCATGGTGCGCGACGACCACAAGATCGAAGGCCGCGCACTCGACCTGCTCAAGCAGGCCGTACAGGCGGACCCAGCCAACCAGCGTGGCCTCTGGCTGCTCGGCATCAGCCAGTTCCAGCACGAGGACTATGCCGCTTCGGCTGCCACCTGGCGCCGCCTGCAGCCACTGCTGGAGCCCGGCTCCAACGTGGCCAGGGCGGTCACCGAACAGATCGCCGTGGCCGAGGCGCGTGCCGGTGGCAAGCCGGCCTCCGCCGCCAGCGCCGAGGAACCCCATCTCACGGTGCAGGTCCAGCTTGCCCCCGCGCTGCGCGGCAAGCTCAAGCCCGGTGCTGCCCTGTTCGTCTACGCGCGCGCGGAACAGGGGCCACCGATGCCGCTGGCCGTGGCACGGCTGGACGCCTCCCGGCTGCCGGCCACGGTCACCTTGACCGACGCGATGGCAATGGCACCGCAGTTCAAGCTCTCTTCGGCGGACAAGGTGTTCGTCGGCGCGCGGGTCAGCGCCAGCGGCCAGGCCATCGCCCAGAGCGGCGACCTGGAGGGTGATGCGGGCGTGGTCCCGGTGGACCGGGCCGACCCGGTACGGATCGTCATCGACAAGGTCCACCCATGACCACGGAAGCCCCCGACGCCCGCCGCTATCACGTCCTGCCCTCGCCGTTCGCGATGAAGCGGGGCGGCCAGTTGCACGGGGCGCGGGTGGCGTACGAAACCTGGGGGCAACCGGATGCGGCCGGCGCCAATGCCGTGCTGATCCTCACCGGCCTTTCGCCCAGCGCGCATGCGGCGTCCAACGCGCAGGACCCGAGCCCCGGCTGGTGGGAAGGGATGCTCGGCCCCGGCAAGGCGATCGACACCGATCGCTGGTTCGTCATCTGCGTCAACTCGCTGGGTAGCGACAAGGGCTCGACCTGCCCCGCCTCGATCGACCCGGCCACCGGCGAGCCCTACCGCCTGGCGTTTCCCGAGTTGTCGCTGGAGGACGTCGCCAACGCCGCCTTCGAGGTTGTGCGGCACGGCCTGGGCATCGAACGCCTCGCCTGCCTCATCGGCTGCTCGATGGGCGGCATGGGCGCACTGGCCTACATGGTCTTGCATCCGGGCAGCGTGCGAGCGCACATCAGCGTCGATACCGCGCCGCAGGCGCAGCCTTTCGCGATCGCCATCCGCTCGCTGCAGCGCGAGGCGATCCGGCTCGACCCCCAGTGGAACGGTGGCGACTACGACATCCATCTGGAGAGCGGCCACGACGGCGAGGGCGGTCGCTATCCCGAAATGGGCATGAGCATCGCGCGCAAGCTGGGCGTGATCACCTATCGATCGGCGATGGAGTGGAACGGCCGCTTTGCCCGCATCCGGCTCGACCCGGAGAAGCGCGAAGACGAACCGTTCGGTTTCGAGTTCCAGGTCGAGTCCTACCTGCAGGGGCACGCCCAGCGCTTCGTCCGCAGCTTCGACCCCAATTCCTACCTCTATCTGTCACGCGCCAGCGACTGGTTCGACATCGGCGAATATGGCGGCGGCGACATCATGGAAGGCCTGAAGCGCATCCATATCGAGCGCGCGCTGGTGATCGGCGTCAGCACCGACATCCTGTTCCCGCTCGAACAGCAGGAACAGATTGCCACCGGCCTGTCCGCCGCCGGTGCCGACGTGGAATTCGTGGCGCTCGACTCACCGCAGGGCCACGATGCGTTCCTGGTGGACATTCCCAACTACAGCCGCGCCATCGGCGGCTTTCTTGCCCGTCTGTGAATTCCTGACGGGTCCGTCTCGGCCGGCTAACAGCCGTGCGCTAAACTCGGCGTGAAGTCGCACCGCGAGAATCCCCATGCTCACCACGGAATTTCCCGGATGCCGCGAGCTGATCGATGCGATCGATCATGCCGTCGGCATGGAAACCACCTTCGCCGTCACCGACACCCTTCGCAATGGCCTGTGCAAGCTGATGCGCAGCGGCGCGGTCAAGCTGCCCGATTGCGTGTTCGAGACCGCCGAGGGCCGCTACGCCCGGCGCGAGCTCTACCGCAGCGAGAAGCACGGCTACTGCGTGGTGGCGATGACCTGGGGGCCGGGCCAGGGCACACCGATCCACGACCATTGCGGCATGTGGTGCGTCGAGGGCGTATGGAGCGGCGCGCTGGAGGTGGTGCAGTACGAGCGCCTCGCCGACGAGAACGGCCACTGCCGCTTCCAGCCGGTCGGCTCGATCCAGGCCGGCCCGGGCTCGGCCGGCAGCCTGATCCCGCCCCACGAGTACCACACCATCCGCAACCCGAGCGAAGACGCGATCGCCGTCAGCCTGCACATCTACTCCGGCAACATGACCCGCTGCGCGATCTTCCAGCCGCTGTCGGAAGACCACTGCTATGAACGCTGCGAGCGCCAGCTGGGGCTCGACCCGGTGCACTGAGCCGGGCATAATTCGCTTTCTTGTGCCGGTGTGGCGGAATGGTAGACGCGGCGGACTCAAAATCCGCTTCTGGCGACAGAGTGTAGGTTCGAGTCCTATCACCGGTACCAATCATAGGTTCAGGCGCCACCCCTGAACCGCATCGCCCGCCAGGGGCGATTTCGGTAGACAAGCAGCGCTCTTTTTCGGCATCAGGTCATCCATGACGATGTTGCCGAATGCGCGTGCCTCTCTTCAGTTAACCCCTTGAACCCGTTCTCAAACAAATCACTCCTGACTGCTAGAGTGATATTGCTCATTAGCGAGCAACTTTCAACAAGGGGATATGGACATGAGTATCTTGCTGTCTCGACGCGCCGTTTTTGCCAGCTTGGTGGCCCTAGGTCTTTCGACCACTGCCATGGCTGCCCAGCCGCTCACTACCGGGCTGGGTCAGGCTTGGCCCAATACGCAAGATCTGAGTTCGAGTACGCATTGGCACGTCTATGCGTTTACCAGCGATGGCGTGAAGTACATCCAGGTTAATGATCTCAACGGCAACGTCCGCGGCGCCATCGCCGCCGCCAATGGCCAGTTCCTGGTCCTCCCAATGGGACGCGATGCCCGGCGCATTTCGACGCCGCAGAAGGTAGCCACGCTATCCAGTACCGTCGTGCCGCTGCCGGCACACGCCGAACTGGTGTACCGCGACCGCGGGATCAGCCTGGTCGCGGTGCCGGTCAGCGATGGTACGGTCCTGTTCCAGGCCAGCAACAATAACTCGGCCACGCGCGCTCCTTGTGACCCGGACAAGGAAGACTGCAACACGCATCTGACTGCGCCCATGACGTCGAGCCTGGCTGCGCCGTCATGCGACCCTGACAAGGAAGACTGCAATACGCACCTGACAACGAACACCACCTCGACGCTTATTGCTCCGTCCTGCGATCCCGATAAGGAAGATTGCAACACGCATCTGAGTGCGACCACCGTTTCAACCCTGGCCGCGCCTTCCTGCGATCCCGACAAGGAAGACTGCAATACCCACGTCCGGTAATAAAAAAACCGCCGAAAGGCGGTTTTTTTGTCAGGCAAGCTCAGGCTCGAAAAGTATCAGGCTCAATCGCTGCCCGTTCCCGGCTGGACGCAAGCGCACCTTGCCGCCAAAAATCATGGCCCGGTCCTTGATGGCCCCGAGGCCCAGACCACTGCCACCGAGCACCGGAAGGACCTCGTCCCAACGGACCCGGCCCAGGTGCTCGTAATCGACCCGGCTGTCCACGCGAAGTACGGCCCACCGGCGCCCCGCAAACGCGCCACAGCGCAGCTGGACTTGCAGGTGGCTGATGTCCCGGCTCGCGCAAGCGAGGGCCACCGCTTCGACGGCCAGGCGGTAAAGGGCAATGTGGATCCCCGTGGAAAGCTCGCGCAGCCCGGCTTCGCGGATACGGCACCAGTAGACCATGCCGGCTTCGTCCAGTGCGCGCGGTATCGACCCTTCGCGTAGTGCCGCCGGAAGGCCGCGTTCGCCCCATGTCAGCGGATACAGCGAGTCGGCCAGGCGATAGATGCGGTGCTGGGTAATTGCCGCGTGGCGGTAATAACTGCGCTCGTCGGTTCCGGGCAAAAGACAGCGCAGGCGGCCGAGCAGTTGGGTGTAGGAGGCCTGGACGGCACTGCTCACCTGTTCCAGCGCATGGGAGGTCTGACGTAACTGCAGTTCGCCCAGATAAACATTGCGTTGGGCGACCGCCAGTGCGAGGCGAGCATCGGCCCTCTCGCGCTCTTCGCCCTCTCGCAACGCCGCAATCCGGGCTGCCAGCATAAACATGGTGGTAACGGTGAATGCCACGAAAACCTGTGCGTGAAGCGTTTCGTTGTCACGGTGGAACGGCATGGCGAGGACGACAGCAACGCTCGCCGCGCTGCCGCCGACCGCAGCTCCGCGCCAGCCATGGCGAAGGGAAAGCCAAGCGACCGGAAGAAACATCGCCATACGCGCCTCTTGGGTAGCCGGGCCGGCAGCACCGGAAGCCAGCCACACCAGCAGCGCGAGGGCCGGCACCAGCAAACAGGCGGTTTCCATCGCCAGGCGGCTGTCCGGCAGCCGCCTCAGGAACTGACGCAGACCGACAACGTGCAGGTCTTCGCGCACCAGCAGGACCAACGGGGTCAGCGTCAGCACGCCAATGTAATTGCCGATGAAATAGCGGGCTGCGGTCGCCTGATATTGGATAACTTCGTCCGGCCGGGTGTGCATCAGCACGAGCGTGCCCATGTTCACCGTCGCCCAGATCAGGGAAGCGCACAAGGTGGCCAACAGGAACACACTGATGTTCGTCCTGTTGTGCACTCCAAAGATGCGGCCGGCGCCGCGACACCACCGGACCAGCGGCATCGAGAAGAGCATCGGCGGGATCATGAAGAAACTGGCCCAGAGCCAACCGAACCGGTCTGCGCATTCGATGCCGACGTACGCCAGTGACGCCGCTTCGCCTACCAGCAGCGCGGGCCAGTACCGGTAGGGCACAAGCAGCAACGCGCTGAACCGCAATCCGGCAAACGGGGCCCAATGGGAGAAAGACAATTGCCGCACGAGCCCGTAAACCACGGCATATGCGATGGCCACGGCCAGATGGCGTAACCAGATGTTGATCCCCGACTTCTTCGGCATGTCCCTTCCCCTTGCCGTACTCCGGGGTCCCGCCCCCGGGCAGATATCCCGTCAAGCAAACAAACCTGCGTGAACAGCCAGGCGCTTGCCTGCGGCATGTTACCGCAGGGTCAAGCCGCTGTGGCGGTCGCGGGAACAGCCAGACGCAAGGCACGCGCAGGTGTACGCTGACTGGCGTGTCCGGTCACGCCTCAGGGCTGTGGCGCCCCGCGGCGGAAGCGGATGGCTCAGCAGGAGTAGGACGACGCCAGCTCCGCCACCATCCGGAACAGGTCGTTGCGGTGGAAGGGTTTTTGCAGCGTGGGACGGTCTTGCCAGGGTTCGCGCAGTCCGTGGGCGCCGTATCCGGTGGCGAAGGCGAACGGGATCTCGCGCGCTGCCAGCGCTTCGGCCACCGGGTACACCTCATCGCCGCCAACGTTCACGTCGAGAATCGCCAGGTCGATGGTTTCGTTGCGGGCGGCCTCGACGGCCTGATCGATCCGCGCCATCGGGCCGATGATGGTGTGACCGGCCTCCGAGAGCATGTCTTCCAGCAGCATGGCCACCAGCATCTCGTCTTCGACCAGCAGGATCCGCCAGGGGCCGGACGTCTTTTCCATTGGGGGCTACCTATTGCACCAGAGTCGTGGAGTCCGGATCGGCCAGTTCGTACCAGCTGCCGTCGCTCTCCTGCACCCGCACAGGCGGGTGTTGCAGGCCCCAGGCACGCGCCAGCTTGGCACGCACCCGGACGGCCGCCGAGATCGCCTCGGCGCGCGTGGGATACGTCCCCACCCGGGAGGCCTCGCCCCTCACGATCCAGGGAGCCTCACCGCTGAACGGCACGAACAAGCTGACGGTTTCCGGATTCATTGCGCCCTCCCCCCGGAAGGCTCCGCCCGCCGGGATCCGGCAGCAGCGCGCATACCGCTGGCCGGACATGCAGTCTTGCAGATGTCGCGTGGCTTGGATAGGCCGTCGTACGCCTTGGCGGGCCCGGACCCCGGCCATGGCGGCATCCTCTTCAGGCGCGTGTCTACAGTTCGCGAACGACGCGGAAACCCACGCGTGCGCTGCGCACCCGGCCGTCCGCGCCCTGCCGGTACGCCGAGCGCACCTGGTCGGGCGAGCTGCCCCACGAACCGCCCCGCACGACGTGCACGCTGCAACCGGGATTGAGCCAGGCGCTGCCGTCCACAGGCGCGCGTACGTAGTTGTCATGCCAGCAGTCGGCGACCCATTCGGAGACGTTGCCGTCGATGTCGTACAGTCCGAAGGGGTTGGCCATGAAGCTCGCTGCCGGGGCCGGTCCCCAATAACCGTCCCGATAGCTCGGGAAGGCGTTGCTCCAGCGGCGTCCGCTGGGTGAGCGGTCGCCACTGCCGGTGAGGTTTTCCACCTTGCGGGTGGGTGCCCGCCCGCCCCACCAGAAGCGGGTCTGGGTGGCGCCGCGCAAGGCGTACTCGAACTCGGCCTCGCTCGGCAGGCGGTAGTGCTTGCCGGTGCGCTCGCCGAGCCAGGCGGCGTAGGCCCTGGCATCGCGCCAGGAGACGTTGACCACCGGCAGGTCGTCCGCTGCCGGGCGGCCCGCGTAGTCGTCCTGCCAGGTGGCGTTGGAGTCATCGCGGAGCACACCGCTGCGCTCGTCGTACACGCTGGCGCCACCCAGCCTGACCGAGTCGGGCTGATAGCCGCTGGCTCGCACGAACTCGCGGAACTGGCCCACCGTCACCTCGGTGCGCGCCATGGCGAAGCCTTTGTCCAGCGCGACCTGGTGGGCGGGCGTCTCTGCGTCGGTGGCGTCTTCCTCGCCCTCGGGCGCACCCATGCGGAAGCTGCCGGTGGGGATCACCACCATCGCCGGCGTGTGCCCCGGAAGATCGACGAAGCGGTCGCTGAACACCTGCCCCGGCTTGTAGCTGGCATACAGGCGGGCGTTGGTGAGCTGCTGCTGGAACGCGTCGATGCCTTTCAGGTCAGGCTGCAGGGCCTGCGCCTGTCCGGCGAGGCGCTGTGCCAGGTCCAGGTTGCCGGCGTCCAGCGCCGAGCGCGCCTGCGCCAGCAGCCCGCTGGCGCGCTGACGGCGGATGCCTTCGACGCGGTTGCGCACGTCCACCAGTTGCTGCGAGCCGGGACGGATCGTGTCCGCTTCGGCCAGCGCGCGGTCGGCGGCGGCAAAATCGTTCTGCGCCACCGCCGCGAGGGCACGATCCAGCACGGCGCGCTGCACCTGGAAGATGCCCTGCTCGGCCATGGCGTTCTGCGGATCGAGCGCCTGCACCTGGCGATAGAGGTCCAGCGCGCTGCCCCCCTGCGGCTGGTCGGCCTTGCCCTGCTGCAGCAGCGAGGCGGCCTGGACCAGCATCGGGCGGACCCTGGCAAGCGTCTCCAGGTTCTGCTCCAGCTGCGCAACGTCGCCCGCCGTGTTCGGAAGGCCGCGCAGACCATCCAGGAGATCCTTCGCGGAATCGGCATCGCCGACCGCAATGTCCTGGCCGATCTGCGCCACCAGCTGCGCGCGCACCTGATTCAGGCCTTGCGCGGCCGCCCGGCTGTCGGGCTTGTCCTTCAACGCCTGCGCGTAGAGCGCGGCGGCACTGTCCTCTTCGCCGACCAGACGTCCGTCGTGCATGGCCTTGCCGGCACGCGCCAGCAACGCCTGCACCTCCGGCGTGTCGGCACTGAGCTGTTCGGGCAAGTGCTGGTTGCCCTTGCTCATCCGCGACGCAATCACCGCTGCCGGGGCCAGCGTGAGCGGCGGCCCGGCATCGATTTCGGCGTCCAGCGGGGTACGCGGTGCGCGCTGTCCGGCTGGGGTGGCCGCACCGGTCGAGGTCGGCCGGCGGGCGGTCATGGTCGCCGGGTCCACATGGAACACGCGGGGGAAAAAGTGATAGACCAGTGCCGCGCCGAGCACGAGTACGCCCAGTGCGCCACCGAGGGTGCGCTGGAGGCGGACGGTTTCGTTGCTCGGCATGGAGGTCCCAAGGCTGTTATCGTGCGCCGCTCACCTTATGGCAGGGCCGATGACAGGGCAATGCGCCTGGCGCTTCCCGAGGGCCCGCCGACCGACACCGAGGAAGTTTCTGCATGTCCGTGCCCACCGCGGCCGACGCCACATGGATCGACCGCCGCGACACGCTGGAGGCGTGGCTGGCCGAGTTGCCCGCCGATGCCGCGCTGGGCGTCGACACCGAATTCATGCGCCGGAACACGTTCCACCCGCAACTGGCGCTGCTGCAACTGGGGTGGAACGGCCGCTACGCGCTGGTCGATCCGCTCGCTTTCGATATCGGCAGCGCCCTGCGCCCGCGTCTTGCCACGGGGCCCATGGTTACGGTCATGCACAGTGCAGGCGAGGACCTCGAAGCCCTCGCACCGCTGCTGCCCCAAGGCCCCGGCACGCTGTTCGACACCCAGATCGCCGCCGCCTTCGTCGGCATGGGCCTCGGGCTGAGCTACCGCGCACTGGTCGCTGAGCTGATCGGCCCCGAGCTGGACAAGGGCGAGACCCGCTCGGACTGGCTGCAACGTCCACTGACCGAGTCACAGCGCCTGTACGCCACGCTCGACGTGGTCTACCTGGAGCCCGTGCACGCGCAACTCGCCGCGCGGCTCGCCGAGCGAGGCCGCACGGCATGGCACGCCGAGGACTGCGAGCGACTTAAGCGCCGCGCCGACACCCACGAAGGCGATCCGCAGCCGCACCGCAGCTTCCGCGCCGCCGCCGACTGGCCGCGCGCGCAGCAGGCCCTGTTGCGACGCATCCTGCTGTGGCGCGACCGCAGCGCGCGCACGCTGGACCGCCCGCGCTCCTGGCTGCTCGAGGACGCGCTCGCGCTCGACTTCGCGCAGAACCCGCCCTCGAGCGTGGCCGAACTGGACCAGCGCAGCCGCGGCCAGCGTGCGCTGCGCTCGCCACAGCGCGCCGAGCTCTTCGAGTTGATCCGGCCAGGCCCGGATGCAGAGGAACTCGCGGCCACCGCCGCGATCCCTGCACCCGTGCCGGGACCGGCGAAGAAGGCGCTGGCCGCGATGAAGGACACCGTCGATCGCCTCGCCGGCGAACTCGACCTGCCCGCCGGGTTGCTGTGCCCGCGCAAGGTGCTGGAAGAATGCCTCACCACCCGCGAGTGGCCGGAGTTCCTCGAAGGCTGGCGCCGCGACGTGCTGCACGGCCCGCTGTCCGCATTGCTCCCCGACTGACCGGCACGCGAAGCCCGCGGCACGCGACGAAGGCGGACAGGCTCTTGGCGAACGCCACGCGACGCTGCTAACATGCGCGGCTCGCGTGGGGTGGTAGCTCAGCTGGGAGAGCGTCGCGTTCGCAATGCGAAGGTCGGGAGTTCGATCCTCCTCCACTCCACCACTTGTTTCGATGAAAAAAGCCGCCTCACAAGGGCGGCTTTTTCGTGGTCTCCCCGTCCGCGGAACGCCAGCTGCGCCCCGGCCAAAATCTCAGCCGGCTACCGGTGCCGCGTCGGGTCGTCGATGATGCCCGGCATTGACTCCTACGGATGAACGAAGCCTTCCTCGCGCTTGGCCTCGCGATCGGCCTCCTTGGCATCGCGCGTTTCCTTGGCGTCGCGCTTTTCCTGCAGCTTGTGGTCCATGCGCGCGACGTCGGCGTCGTTGCGGTCGCCGGTGCCGTGCCGGTGCTGGGCGGTGGGCTTGGGATTGGGCATGTGATGGCTCCTGCTGGAAGGAACAGTCGCCAGACTACGCATCAGCCGCTCATCGTCGCGTGATGCCGCCTTGTTGCGGCAGGCTCAGGCCTGGCGCGCAAACACCACGCCGTGGGCGGGCAACTGCAGCCGCCCACCCGCGAAGCTGCCTTCCGGGAGCCCGTGACCGTCGATGGCATGCCAATGGCCGTTTAGCGCCAGATCGGCTTCGCACGCGTGTGCGCCCAGGTTGAACGCAACCAGCACGGTCTCGCCGCCGTGGCTGCGGGTGAAGGCGAGCAACGGTTCGGGCGCGTCGAGGAAAAGAATGTCGCCCCAGCGCAGCGCGGGCTGTTCCCGCCGCCAACGCAGGACCCGGCGGAAACCGTGCAGCGCGGACGCCGGGTCGTCCTCCTGCTGCGCCACGGCCAGCGCGCGATGCTCCTCCGGCACCGGCAGCCACGGCTCGCCATCGGTGAAACCGGCATGCGCCTGGTCGTTCCAGGGCATCGGCGTACGACAGCCGTCGCGTCCCTTGAACTGCGGCCAGAAAGCGATGCCGTAGGGGTCTTTCAGCGATTCGAAAGGCACGCTCGCTTCGGTCAGGGCCAGTTCCTCGCCCTGGTAGATGCATACCGACCCGCGCAACGAACAGACCAGAGCCGTGAAGAGATTGGCGAGCGCGGCGGTCGGCCGCGTCCTCCCCCAGCGGCTGAGCACGCGCTCGACGTCGTGGTTGGAGATCGCCCAGCACGGCCAGCCTTCGCGCATCTGCGCCTCCAGCTGCTGCACCGTGCCGCGGATGTGGGCGGCGCTGAAATCGTCGGTGAGCAGTTCGAAGCTGTAGCCCATGTGCAGGCGGCCCGCTTCGGTGTACTCGGCCATCGTCGCCAGCGAGTCCTCGGAGGAAATCTCGCCCAGCGCCACCGTCCCGGGGTAGCGGTCGAGCAGCGCGCGCAACTCGGCCAGGAAGGCAAGGTTCTCCGGCTGCGTGTTGTTGTACCAGTGGTACTGGAAGGCGTACGGGTTGTCCGGACTGAAGCCTCGCCCGACCCGATGTTCCTTGGGCTTGGGCGGGTTGTCGCGCAGTTGCGCGTCATGGAAGCAGAAGTTGATCGCGTCCAGCCGCAGGCCGTCCACACCGCGCTCCAGCCAGAAGCGCACGCAGTCGAGGATCGCCGCGCGCACGTCCGGGTTGTGGAAGTTGAGGTCCGGCTGCGATGCCAGGAAGTTGTGCAGGAAGTACTGGCCGCGCCGCGGCTCCCATTGCCAGGCGCCGCCACCGAAGATAGACAGCCAGTTGTTCGGCGGCGTGCCGTCTTCGTTCGCATCGGCCCACACATACCAGTCGGCCTTGGGGTTGTCGCGACTGGACCGGCTTTCCTGGAACCAGGCGTGGTCGACCGAAGTGTGGCTCAGCACCTGGTCGATCATCACGCGGATGCCCAGGCCGTGCGCCTTGGCCAGCAGACGGTCGAAGTCCTCCAGCGTGCCGAACATCGGATCGACGTCGCAGTAATCGGCGATGTCGTAGCCGTAGTCGGCCATCGGCGACTTGAAGAAGGGCGATATCCAGATCGCGTCGACACCGAGGCTCGCCACGTAATCGAGCTTTTGGATGATCCCCGGCAGGTCGCCCACGCCGTCGCCGTTGGTGTCCAGGAAGCTGCGCGGGTAGATCTGGTAGGTGACGGCGCCGCGCCACCACTGTTGCATCTGCATGACTTGGATTCCGCGCTCACTGGGGCACCGCGCGTACTGGACGCGCTGACGGTGGCCGGCAGCTTAAAGGCGAGCCGCACGGTATCGGCCCGCCCTGCATACGTATTCATGAGATCGCTCGGCGCGGCGACGGCAAGACGGTTGATGCATTGCGTCATCAGTTCGCGGACCATTCGCGCTGGACTCCGCCAGGACGGTGTTCCAGCGATATTGCATCGCAATAAACAGGCCTCCGGATGTGCGGAAAAAGCCCCGACAACCGGAGCCGCTGGACGGCTACGCCGGCTCGGGAACCGGCATGCGTGCCCCTCGAGTTCCGCGGCGCACCAATGCATTGGGACAAGCAACCATGCGCCTGGTACTGCGATGGTCGCCTTCCTCTTGCGCATCGCACCACCAGGTTCGCCCGAAACCGCCGGTTCGCCACGGCCGCTGCAGCCACCCATGAATACGTATGCATCTTTGCGCTTGGGGCCATAACCCGGGACTAACATCCGGCCCCGAAGGGAGTAGCACCCAAGCCAGGCCTGCCTGGTGGGGTGAACAAGCTCCCAGGGGTGTCAAAACGATTTTCACGGGGAGAGCTTCATGTTGAATTTCAAGCGCAATCTGCTCAGCGCTGCATTGGCTTCGAGCTTGCTGATGGCGGCGAGCGCCGCCGCAGCTGCCCAGTCGGCGGACCAGGCGTCGCCCTCGCAAAGCGACACGGCGAACCCGGGCGCGCAGAAGAACGATTCGAAGAAAAAGCAGGATGCGGTGACGCTGGGCGTGATCCAGGTCAGCGGCTTCGCCCAGAGTATCCAGACGGCCGTGTCGGCCAAGCAGAACTCCGACGAAATCGTCGAGGCGATCTCGGCCGAGGACATCGGCAAGCTGCCCGACGTCAGCATCGCCGAATCGATCGCCCGCCTGCCGGGCATCTCGGCACAGCGCGTAGCCGGTCGTGCCCAGGTCATCAGCGTGCGCGGCCTGTCGCCGGACTTTGCGACCACCCTGCTCAATGGCCACGAGATGGTCAGCACGGGCGACAACCGCAGCGTCGAGTTCGACCAGTACCCGTCCGAGCTGATCAGTGGCGTGACCGTCTACAAGACGCCCAAAGCCAGCCTGATCGGCCAGGGCCTGTCCGGCACGCTGGACATGCATACCGCGCGTCCCCTGGACTACGACAAGAGCGTCACCGTGCTGGGCGTGCGCGGCCAGCACAATTCGCTGGGCGCGGCGGGCGGCGAGAGCGCCTTCGGCAACCGCATCAACGCCAGTTACATCGGCCAGTTCATGGACCACCGCCTGGGCATCGCGCTGGGCTTCGCGCATTCGAAGACCCCGACCCAGGAGAACCAGGTCGGCCTGTACGAGCCGTGGGAGCAAGTCGGCGAAGACTGGCGGCCGGGCGTGGCGGCCGGCACGTGGTACTCCGAAGGCATCAAGGCACTCCGGCGCACCGGCTACACCAAGCGCGACGGCATGATGGCCACCGTGCAGTGGCAGCCCAACGACACCTGGACCAGCACGCTGGACCTGTTCCATACCAAGGCGACCCAGAAGGACACCGCGAACCAGTTCGAGGTGAACCTGGGCGACTACAACGGCGGCTACGGGCGCATCCAGGTCACCGATCCGCAGGTCAACGGCAACGGCACCTTCACCGGGGGCACGGCGGCCAACCTGTACCCGCTGGTGCGCGGCATGTACAACGAACGCCACGACACCATCAACGCGGCCGGCTGGAACAACCTGTTCAACGTGGGCGACGTGACCCTGGTCGCCGACCTGAGCTACTCCAAGGCCAAGCGCAACGAGGTGAACCTGGAGAACAACACCCAGCTGGTGCCGGCGCCGCAGCTGGACACGCTGCACCTGAGCTACCACGGCGACGACTTCTCGCAGCTCGACCCGTCGCTGGACTACTCCGATCCGAGCCAGCTCTACCTGCGCAACACCATCTACGGCTCCGGCTACGGCAAGACTCCGCGCGTCACCGACGAGCTGAAGAGCGCCCGCGTCGGTGCGACGATTCCGCTGCCGGACAGCGTGGCGTCGGTGTTGCCGGACATCGAGGTGGGCGTCAATTACGCCGACCGCAACAAGAGCAAGCACCAGCCCGAAGGCAACATCAACGTCGGCGCGCAGGGCGACACCCCCATCGCCAGTGACCTGCAGTACGGCCTGGTCGACCTGGGCTTTGCCGGCGTCGGCCTCATCCCGGCGTGGAACGTACCGGGTGCGGTGGCCCGCTACATGACCTTCGAGCCGAACGAAGACCAGTCCTATCTCATCTCCAAGGCGTGGACGCTGAACGAGAAGATCACCACCGCCTACGCGATGGCGGACATCGACACGGTGTGGGGCGTTCCCGTCCGCGGCAACGTGGGCGTGCAGGTCCAGCGCGCCGACCAGTCCTCGACCTCGCGCGTGTTCAACGGCACGCAGCCGGTCGGCAGCCAGATCCAGCCGGTGTCCGGCGGCAAGACCTATACCGACGTCCTGCCCAGCCTGAACCTGGCCTTCTCCCTGACCGACAACCAGATGCTGCGTGTGGCGCTGGCCAAGCAGGTCGCCCGCCCGCGCATGGACGACATGCGCGCCTCGCTCGACTTCGGCATCGACACGGCCACCGGCAAGCCGGGCGCAAGCGGCGGCAATCCGCGACTGGACCCGTGGCGCGCCAACGCCTTCGACCTGTCGTGGGAGCGCTACTTCGGCACGACCGGCTACGTGGCTGCCGCGTTCTTCTACAAGCAGCTGACCAGCTACATCTATACCCAGACGCGCGACGGCTACGACTACTCCTCGCTGGTGGCAGGCTACGTCCCGCCGGCCGGTTCGCCGCCCGCGCTGACGACCGGCACCTTCACCGCGCCGGAAAACGGCAAGGGCGGCACGCTCAAGGGCCTGGAGCTTTCCGCCTCGGTCCCGTTGAATGTCATCACGCCCGCGCTCGACGGCTTCGGCATCCTCGCCAGCGCCAGCTTCAACAAGAGCAACATCTCGATCCGCTCGCCGGAGAACGCCACCAGCGTCGGTAGCGGCCCGATCGACCTGCCTGGCCTGTCCAAGCGGGTCTACAACCTGACGGCCTACTACGAGAAGAACGGGTTCGGTGCGCGCATCAGCGAACGCAAGCGCTCGGACTTCATCGGCGAGATCGGCAACTTCAACGGCAACCGCACGCTGCGTTACGTCGTCGGCGAGAACATCTTCGACGCCCAGGTCGACTACACGTTCGCCGAAGGCAGCAAGCTCGAGGGCTTCAGCGTGCAGCTGCAGGCGAGCAACCTGACCAACGCGCCGTACCGGACTTACGCGGGTACCAAGGACCGCCCGCTCGAATACATCGAGTGGGGCCGGACGTACCAGCTCGGCGTGACGTACAAGTTCTGAAGTCGATAGCTGCACCTCCCCAAACCTGCCGGTTCGCCGGCAGGTCTTTTTTTGGGGCAGTCCGCTACACGGGTTTGCCGCAGGCACGCGCCTATCGTCCGTGAGTGCGAGGTCCGGGGTGGTGCCGGTCGTATGGTCAGACCGCCCCGGTGCCGCCACCAGCAGGAGCTTCATGCCGATCCGACGCACCCCGCTCATTTCGCTGCTTGCTTGCGCTTTATGCCTGGCCGGCTGCGCGTCTTTGCCGGCGGCTCACCCGGTGGACACCGGAGCGACGCCTTTGCCGCCCGCCTCGACCGGCCAGCCCCCGGACCGGTCCAGGGGCTCGGGCGTGTGGTACGAGATCTTCGTGCGTGCCTGGTACGACAGCGATGGCGACGGAATCGGCGATCTGGGCGGCGTGACCAGCAAGCTGGACTACCTGAAGTCGCTTGGCGTCGACGGCATCTGGCTGATGCCGATCCATTCCTCGCCCAGTTATCACGGCTACGACGTCACCGATTACCGCGCGATCAATCCCCAGTACGGGACGCTCGCCGACTTCCATCGATTGGTCGATGCGGCCCATGCGCGAGGCATCCGCGTGATCTTGGACCTGGTGGTCAACCACACCAGCGACCAGCACCCGTGGTTCCTCGCCGCCCGGGATCCGGCCGATCCGCACCACGCCTGGTACACCTGGGCCGGGCCGCGCGCCGCGCTGCAGGCGACCAGCGCCACCGGCGGGCCGGCCTGGCACGCCCTGGGCAAGCAGCATTACCTGGGCACCTTCACCGGCGCGATGCCCGATCTGGACTTCGACACGCCGGCCGTGCGCGAGGCGATCGACGACGTGGGCCGATACTGGCTCGCGCAGGGCGCGGACGGTTTTCGCCTGGACGCGGCACAGCACGTCTACTACGACTTCGCCTCGCAGAAGAACGATCCGGCCGTCCTGCGCGAGAACCTGGCATGGTGGTCGTCCTTCCACCGCGCCATGAAGCAGGCGGACCCGGATGTGTACCTGATCGGCGAGGTCACGCGCGAGGAACCCAGGGAGCTCGCTCCATGGTTCGGCCCGCTGGATGCGGTGTTCGATTTCCCGCTGGCCAGCCAGCTCGTCGCCAGCGCGCGCAATGAACGCGCGGGAGCGCTGGGCGCCCTGCTCCGGCACATCGCGGTGTCGATACCTGCCGGCCGGGATGCACCGTTCCTTTCCAACCACGACCAGGAACGGGTGATGAGTCAGCTCGAGGGCAACGCGCAGCACATGCGCATGGCCGCCGCGATGCTGCTCACCTTGCCCGGCGAACCCTTCATCTATTACGGCGAGGAACTGGGCATGCGTGGACGCAAGCCCGATCCCGACCTGCGCGAACCGATGCGCTGGCACCGCGATCCGGGCGGCGCGGGCCAGAGCCGCTGGAAGCGGTTCACCGCCGGTGACGGCGCCGACGTCTCGGTGGATGCACAGCAGGACGATGCGAACTCGCTGCTGGCCTGGTACCGCACGCTGATCGGCTGGCGCCGCGAGCTGCCCGTACTGCGCAAGGGGTCGCTGAGCGTTCCGGTCGTCCCCAGTCCCTCCCTCGCCACCTGGGAACTGGCCGGCGCCGGCGACGACGTGCTGGTCGTGCACAACCTTTCGCACCGGCCGCAGACACTGAAACTTGCCGGTACGCTCGCGCACTTCAGCCGGGTGCGCCTGGCCAGCGTGGCCGATGCGCGCATCGATGCCGGCACGTTGCGATTGCCCGCCTACGCCTCGGTGGTGCTCCAGTGAGGTCCGTGTCCGTGCCGCTGCTCCGGGCGTCTACGGAGGGTGAAAACCCTGCGGCGCGCGGTACGGATGAGTCCGTTTTTCTGTCCGCCCCGCGCACGTCTGGATCGTGCGCTGCACCATCGGAAAACCGCGCCATGTCAAGAATGAATACGTATGCATACGGGTGTCGCGATGCGCGCACTGGCCCCTACTATGGGTCCGGTTCCGGTCGCCTGCACGCGCTCTTCACAAAGCTCAAGCGCGCGTCGATGGGGCCGATCACGTTGTTCGTTGTCGGAGTATCGCTGGTGTCCCCCTCTTCCGCTGCTGCATCGCTTTCCCAGGCCCGGGCGCACGCTGCGCTGGCCAGCCCCGCTTCCATCACGCCGGCGGCGCCGGGCTTCGATATCCCGCTGGGTGCCGATACGGTTCGTGTCGAACTGACGGCGCCCGCCACGCTGCACGTGCAGTTCCGCAAGGCCGGCCACGCGGCGGCGCCGACGATCGTGATCGATCCGGCCCTGCAGGCAACGAGCCGGCCCGGCGCCGACGTATCCCACGACACGAACGGCGCCCGGCTGCACTCCGCGCAGCTGGAAGCCGTGTGGGACAAGGAACACGGCGAGCTGCGCATCGGCGTGCCGGGTCAGGCGCCGTTGCTGCGCCAGTTCGCGCTGCCCTCGCTGGCCCACGGCCGCCTGAGCCTGATCCACGCCAAGGGCGAGCCGATGTACGGCATCGGCGGCTTCGACGCCACCGAGCCGGCCACCGCCGGCCTGCTGCGCGACGGCTACCGTCCGGTCACCGCCGGTGAGCAGGGCCACGCCGGCGCACCGTTCGTCTGGACCACCGCGGGCTACGGCGTACTGATCGACGGCGTCGGCGGCCAGATCGCGCTGGGCGACACGCGCATCGACGCGCGCATGTTCGACGGCGGCCTGGACTATTACGTCTTCCTCGGCAACCCGCACGCGATCTTCGGTGCGCTGGCGCAGGTCAGCGGCCGCAGTCCGCTGTTCCCGAAGTGGGCGATGGGCTTTACCAACAGCCAGTGGGGCATCGACGAGAAGGAACTGCTGGACATCGTCCACGGCTACCGCGAGCGCCACATCCCGCTGGACAACTTCACCCTCGACTTCGACTGGAAGGCCTGGGGCGAGGACAACTACGGCGAGTTCCGCTGGAACGAACACAAGTTTCCCGACGGCGACAGCGGCAAGCTCAAGGCCCTGCTCGACGCCCAGGGCGTACACCTGACCGGCATCATGAAGCCACGCATTCACGTTGACACGGTCGAGGGCCGCGAGGCCACCGAACACGGCTACTGGCTGGCGCAGAGCGACCCGGCGCCGGACTACTTCTCCGGCAAGACCGTGCGCGAGCTCGACTTCGCCGATCCGGCCGCGCGCGAGTGGTTCTTCAATGCCGCGCTCCAGCACTCGTTTGAAACCGGCATCGTGGGCTGGTGGAACGACGAGGCCGACGACGTCGCCGTCGACCTGCAGCACATGGACATGCAGCGGGCGCTCTACGACGGCCAGCGCGCTATCTCCGACCAGCGCGTGTGGTCGCTCAACCGCAACTTCTACCTGGGTGCGCAGCGCTACGCCTACGGCATCTGGTCCGGCGACATCCGCACCGGCTTCGCTTCCATGGCCGGCCAGCGCCAGCGCATGCTGAGCGCGATCAACGTGGGTGCCATGCAGTGGGGCATGGACGGTGGCGGCTTCAAAGGCGGCACCCCGACGCCGGAGAACTATGCACGCTGGATCCAGTTCGGCGCGTTCACGCCGGTGTTCCGTGTCCATGGCGAACTGGGCCAGCACCGCCAGCCGTGGGTGTACGGTACGGATGCCGAAAAGGCCGCCAGCGCCGCGATCCGCCTGCGCCAGTCGCTGATTCCCTACATCTACAGCTACGAGCACAAGCGTCGGGCGACCGGCGTCGGCCTGGTCCGTCCGCTGCTGTTCGACTGGCCGAATGACGCCAACCTGCGCAACGACATCGATGCCTGGCTGTTCGGCGACAGCCTGCTGGTTTCGCCGGTGGTCGAGCAGGGCCAGACGGCCAAGCCGGTCTACCTGCCCGCGGGCGAGTGGATCGACTGGTTCAGTGGCAGGCACTACGCCGGCGGCCAGACCATCGAGCACGTAGCCGATGCCACGCACTGGAGCGACATCCCGCTGTACATCCGCGAAGGCGCCATCATCCCGGTCGCGCCGGTGATGGATTACGTCGGGCAGCATCCGCTCAGCGAGCTGGCGGTCGAGCTGTTCCCGGCCGACCACGCAACCGGTTTCGACTATTACGACGACGACGGCAAGACCTACGGCTACGAGCAGGGCGAATACTTCCTGCAGTCCATGCGGCTGGAAGCCCACGGGGACAGCGTGGCCTTCGCCATCGCCGCACCCCAGGGCAGCTACCAGCCGGCGCTGAAGTCCTGGTTGCTGAAGTTCCACGGCAAGCCCGCGCGCGCGGTTCGCAGCAACGGCCGTGTGCTGGAAGCCTTCGCCAGCGCCGATGCCCTGCGCGCCTCGGACGACGACGGCTGGGCCGTCGGGGAAGACCGTTTCGGCCCGGTGACCTGGGTACGCGTGGCCGCCGGCAAGGGCCAGACCGTCACGCTTGACGTGGTGAAGTAAGCCGAATATCGCTACCGGGGCCGCGCCCGCACGGCCCCGTCACCGCGGCACGCTTCCCACGGGAAGTGGCCCACGCACGTCCATGCCTGCAGGGAGCCTCCTACACCCATGCTGAGCCTTTTGCTGATGGCCTCGATGGCGACCGGCCCGAACCTTTCCGAAAAGCCTTGGCGCGAAGGCCTGGACTGGCATGGCGTCCACGTATCGATGCAGCGCGAACCCAACGACGGCTATCTGCTCCAATGGCCGACCGGCAAGCGCGTCATTCCCACGCCACCGTTCGAGGCCGCTACCGCCAGCCCGCTGTTCGACGGCCTCTACGCGATGGCGCAGGACGACCTCAAGCGGGACTCGGTGGGAGCCATCCGCGACGGCGCGTTCGACCACGGCCAGCCGATCCCCTGCCTGTGTTTCGAGACGGGCGAGAAGTGGCCCTACGTATGGACGCGCGATCTCTCGTACGCGATCGACCTGGGCCTGTGGCGCTTCGACCCTGCGCGCTCACGCAACGGACTGGACTTCAAGCTTTCCGGGGTACGCGTGCCCTCCGCGCCGCAGGGCCTGTACGTCATGCAGGACACCGGTTCGGGCGGCAGCTGGCCGATCAGCACCGACCGCATCGTGTGGTTCCTGGGCGCGCGGCACCTGCTGGACGACGCCGGCTTCGCGGCCAGGGTGCGCCAGGCGCTGGACGATACGCTGGCGCAGGACCGGCGGTACGCCTTCGACCCGGCGCTGGGCCTCTATCGCGGCGAAACCTCGTTCCTGGACTGGCGCGAACAGACCTATCCCGCCTGGACTGCCGATGACGTGGTGTTCATCGCGCAGTCCTTCGCGCTTTCAACCAATGTTCTGCACTACCAGGCGCTCGAGCTGGCGGCCGACCTGGCCGGGCGGCACGGCGACCGGCACGCAACCGATTACCGCGCGCAGGCCACGGCGCTGAAGGCGGCGATCAACGCGCACTTCTGGCGTGCCGATCGCGGCCTCTACATGAGCTACCTCGGCGGCGACGGCCTGCCGGTCGAGGCTTACGACCTGCTCGGCCTTTCGCTGGCGATCACCAGCGGCGTCGCCGATCCGGCGCGCGCGCGCCAGGCGCTGGCGAACTATCCGACCTGGGCCTCGGGCAGCCCGGTGATCTGGCCCGAGCGCGCCGACCAGCCGATCTACCACAACCGTGCGATCTGGCCTTTCGTCAGCGCCTACGCGCTGCGCGCGGCACGGGCAGTGGACGACCCGGCGCGCATCGCGCACGAGATCCGTTCGGTCGTCCGGGGCGCGGCGCTCGCCGGCTCCAACATGGAGAACTACGAGCTGCTGACCCAGGGCATCCACCTCGACGACGGCGCCCTCAGCGGCCCGGTGGTCAACTCGCCGCGGCAACTCTGGTCGGTGGCGGGTTTTCTCGACATCGCGATCGAGGGCGTTTTCGGCTTGACCGCCGATGGCCGCGTGGAGCCCAAGCTGCCGGTGTCGCTGGTCCCGACGCTGTTTGGCGACGCCGACCACATCGACCTGCAGTTGCGCGACCGCCGCATCACCTTGCGCCGGCCGCCCGCGCTGGACGGCAACCTGCTGGTGGCGGCCTCCTCACGTCAGGAACCGGACCACACGGTGGTGATGCTCAAAGCCATCAACGTTCCCGAGCAACCACTGCGTACCGACACGCCGCTGTACGCACCTGCCACGCCGGCCGCGCCCACGGTCCAGGCCGATGGCGATCACTGGCGCGTGCGCAGCCCGGGCAAGGGCGTGCTCTACGTCAACGGACGCCGGCATGGCGCGATCGACGGCAGCGCGACGCTCGCACGTAGCGACTCGCTGCAATGCATCCGTGTCACCCAGGTCGACGACCACGGCATCGAGTCGTTGCCCAGTCCCGAGGCGTGCGTGGGCGATCGCGCGAAGGTCGCCGGTGCCTGGCCGCGCCACTGGACCGCGCCGGCCAGCGGCCGCTATCGCGCCATGCTGGACTACGCCAATACCCAAGGCCCGATCAACACCGGCATCACCGCCGCGGTGAAGTGGCTGGTGGTCGATTGCGGCGACGGCAGCGTGCAGCGTCTGCCGCTGGTGATGCCGCACAGCGTCCGCCAGCAGCACTCCACCTGGGCCGACTTCACCGCGAAGGCCGGCGCACGCTGCCACTTCAGCCTGGAGGACGGCTTCAACATGAGCTACCTGCGCCACAACGCCCACTACACCGGTGGCGCGGGTGGTGACGCCGGAGCGCTCAATCACGCCGACGTCGGCGACCTGCTGATCGCGCCGCTTTGACCACGACCCACCGCAGGAGCGCACCCTTTGCGCGACCACCTTGCCAGCGGTCGCGCACAGGGTGCGCTCCTACCGAAACCCGCTGCTACGGAAGCCCCGGATGAGCAACAAACCCACCCTGTCCTTCTGGCAGATCTGGAACATGTGTTTCGGGTTCCTGGGCATCCAGTTCGGCTTCGCCCTGCAGAACGCCAACGTCAGCCGCATCTTCCAGACCCTGGGTGCGGACGTGGCGGACATTCCCATCCTGTGGGTGGCCGCCCCGCTCACCGGCCTGATCGTGCAGCCGATCGTCGGACACCTGTCCGACCACACGTGGAACCGGCTGGGCCGTCGCCGCCCCTATTTCCTGGTCGGCGCGATGCTCACCACGCTGGCGCTCATGTGGATGCCCAATGCGCCTTCGCTCTGGATCGCCGCCGGGCTGCTGTGGATCATGGACGCCTCGATCAACGTGTCCATGGAACCGTTCCGCGCCTTCGTCGGCGATCAGTTGCCGCCGCGCCAACGGCCGCTTGGCTATGCGATGCAGAGCTTCTTCATCGGCGTCGGTGCCGTGGTCGCCTCCGCCCTGCCCTGGCTGCTGGCCCGATCCGGCGTGGCCAATGTCGCACCCGCCGGCGGCGTGCCCGACACGGTGAAATACGCCTTCTATGCCGGCGGCGTCGTGCTGCTCGGCGCGGTGCTCTGGACGATCGCCACGAGCCCGGAATATCCGCCACGGCAACTGCGTGAACAGGCCGACCAGGCACCCGCCGACACGCCGGCCGACACCTCCGGCGCATGGCGCCTGGGCGCGCTGTTGCTGGCGCTGGGCGCCGCGCTGCTGTTCGCCATTGCCCACTTCGGACTGGAGAAGGAGCTGTACCTGCTGGGCGGCGGCCTGGCCGTGTTCGGGCTGCTGTTCGTCTGGGTCGCCTTCACCCGCAGCCGCGGCATGCCGCAGCAGGTGATGAGCGATCTGTACGGCATGCCGGCCCCGATGCGTCGGCTGGCCTGGGTGCAGTTCTTTTCGTGGTTCGCGCTGTTCGCGATGTGGATCTACACCACCCAGGGCGTGGCACAGAGCTTCTTCGGCAGCACGGATACCGCCAGCGCGGCGTACAACGAAGGGGCCAACTGGGCCGGCGTGCTGTTTGCGGTCTACAACGGCGTGACCGTACCGGCCGCCCTGCTGATCCCGTGGATGGTGCGCCGCTGGGGCCTGCGCATCAGCCACCTGGTCAACCTGTGCCTGGGCGGCGCCGGCTTGCTGTCGTTCGTGGTGCTGCACGACGCGCGCTGGCTCATCGCCTCCATGGTCGGCGTGGGTTTCGCCTGGGCTTCGATCCTGTCGCTGCCCTACGCGCTGCTGTCGGACAACCTGCCGGCGGCCAAGATGGGCGTGTACATGGGCATCTTCAATTTCTTCATCGTGATCCCGCAGCTGCTGGCCGCCAGCGTGCTGGGGCTGCTGCTCAAGACCTTCTTCCATGGCCAGCCGATCTGGGCGCTGGCGCTGGGCGGTGCCAGCCTGGTCGTCGCCGGCATCTGCACGCTGCGCGTGCGCGAGCCCGATCTTGCGCCCCTCGCCCAGGCCGCATAGGCAAGCCACCGGATTCCCCAAGGACGCAACATGAAACCCACCACCGTCATGGCCGCCCTGGCGCTGGCTCTCGGCGCCGGCATCGCCCACGCAGACAACGCGCCGCGCGAGTTCTACGGCACCGACGCGCCGTTCGCCGCCAACGCCATCTACTTCGTGATGACCGACCGCTTCGTCGATGGCGACCGGTCCAACGACCATCGCGACCAGGGTGGCGCGCACCGCACCTTCGACATCCCGGTGCCGGGCGCCCCCAAGGGCCAGAGTGCGAACATCGGCTACCTGGGTGGCGACTTCAAGGGCGTGCTGGACAACGCCGGCTACATCCGCGGCATGGGCTTCGGCGCGGTGTGGATCACGCCGATCGTGGACAACCCCGACCAGGCCTTCACCGGCGGCGACCCGGTGAGCTGGGGCTCGAAATTCACCGACCGCGGCAAGACCGGTTTCCACGGCTACTGGGGCATCAACTTCTACCAGCTCGACGAACACCTGCCGAGCAAGGACCTGGACTTCGCACAGTTCACCGCCGGCATGCACAAGGCCGGCCTGAAGGTCGTGCAGGACATCGTGCTCAACCACGGCTCGCCGGCGTTCACCATGCCGGTGCGCCAGCCGCAGTTCGGGCAGATCTTCGACGGGCACGGCAAGCTCATTGCCGACGAGCAGAACCTGCCGCCCTGGCAGCTGGACCCACGCCACAACCCGCTGCACCGCTTCTACCACGCGTACGAGGACCTGGCGCAGCTGTCCAACAACGACGAGTCCGACCCGGCGGTGCTGGACTACTTCACCGGCGCGTACCTGAAGTGGATCGGCCAGGGCGCGGATGCGTTCCGCATCGACACCATCAGCCACATGTCGACCGCGTTCTGGCGACAGTTCTCCGCGCGCATCCGCGCGAAGCACCCCGGTTTCTTCATGTACGGCGAGGCGTTCGACTACAGCCCCGACAACATCGGCAAGTACACCTGGGCCAGGAACGGCGGCATCAGCCTGCTCGACTTCCCGCAGCAGGGCGCGATCAAGGCGGTGTTCGAGCACCCCGGGAGCGACTACGCGCTGCTGCAGTCGAAGCTCTACCTGACCAACGGCCCGTACGCCAACCCGTATGAACTGGTCACCTTCTACGACAACCACGACATGGCGCGCATGGACGCCAGCGACCAGGGCTTCATCGACGCCAACAACTGGCTGTTCACCACCCGCGGCATCCCGGCGGTCTACTACGGTTCGGAAACGGGCTTCGAGCGAGGGCGTGCAGAACACGAGGGCAATCGCAACTATTACGGCCAGGCGCGCATCGACGCGGCGGACAAGAGCCCGATCTACCGCCAGCTCAGGCGCATTGCCAACCTGCGTGAGCGCACGCCGGCACTGCAGCGCGGGCTGATGCTGGTCGAACACATGGGTGGCGACCAGGCGGCGTTCTATCGCGTGTACCAGAGGGCCGGCGCGCACCAGATCGCGCTGGTGTTGCTCAACAAGGGCGACAAGCCTGCCCGGTTCCATGTGACGAGGTACCTGCAGCCGGGCCGCTGGCAGGGGGCGCTGTGTGGTGCGGCAGTCGACGTGGCGGCGGGCGGCGCGCTGGACGCGAACGTGGCGCCGCACGACGTGGCGGTGTACCTGCTGGACGCCCCAGCCACCCGCGCCGACCTCGTCGCCGAGCTGACGCGCCTGATGAGCGACAAGAGCCATCCGGATGAATGACTGCCTTGCAGGGTGGGTTTCAGCCCACCGCCCGTCGACGTACCGTGCACGGTGGGCTGAAGCCCACCCTACGCGGTTCCAGGCGGCTTGGTGGCTCGCCCTGCTCCTGCTGCTTCCCTGCGCGGCACGCGCGCAGGCGCAGAGGCTCGAGCTGGAGAGCCCGGCCTTCGCGCCCGAGCGCATCCACGTCACGGTCTACCTTCCGCCCGGTTACGCGAACTCGACCGACCGCTACCCGGTGCTGTATGCCAACGATGGCCAGGACATGCAGGCGGTCGGGCTGCAGGCGACGCTCGCGAGGTTGTATGACGAGCAAGCGATCGAGCCGGTCATCGTCGTCGCCATCGACATGCTGCAGGATCGTGCCAGCGGCTACGGGCTTTCCGATCGCAAGCGAGGGCAAAGCGTGGTCGGCGGATCGCGGATCGGGGCGATCGGCCTGAGGGCTGCCGACTACTCATCCTGGGTTGCCACCGCACTGGTGCCCTACGTCGACGCGCACTACCGCACCCGCGCCGACGCCGGCCAGCGCACGGTGATGGGTTGGTCGCTGGGCGCGCTCAACGCGTTCAACCTGGGCTGGGAATACCCCGACGTGTTCGGCAAGGTCGGCGCCATGTCGCCGTCGTTCTGGCTGGCGGGCGATCGCAGCGATGCGGCGGCCGTGCAACGCACCCGACTGGCGCAGGCGATGGTCGATCGCGGCCCACGGCGCAAGGGGCTGAAGTTCTGGTTCGCCGCGGGAACGGCCGAAGAGACGAACGATCGCGACCATGATGGCGTGATCGACGTGATCGACGATCTGCAAGACCTCGTGGATGGCTATCGCGGCGATGGCGTGCAGCGCGGTGGCTTGCGCCAGCTTGGCTATGTCACCACGGGCCCGGATGCCGACGTGACGGTGTTCCTGCTGCCGGGAGGGCATCACCAGCAGGCGTCATGGGCAAAGATGTTGCCGGTGTTCCTGCGGTGGGCGTTTCCGCAACCTGCCCGGCCGTAACTTCCCGCGAGTCCCGGTCCTCATCCTTAGGCCTCTCCCCCGACGGGAAGGCTAAGCAAGGCGGGCTTACGGACGCACGCTCGATGGCCGCACCATCAACTTCACCGGCAGCATCACGCTTTCGGCCGGCTCGCCGCGGATCATCTTCAACAGGTTGTCGACCAGCACCTCGCCCGCGCTGCGCGTGTCCTGCAGCACGGTGGTGAGCGGCGGGCTGGCGAAGCGCGCCATCGGGATATCGTCGAAGCCGGCGACCGGCACGTCGGCCGGCACCTTGTAGCCGCGTTCGGCCAGGGCGTTCATCGCGCCGATGGCGATCAGGTCGCTGGCGGCAAACACTGCGTCGAACGGCACGTCGCGCGCGATCAGCTCCGACATGGCCGTATGGCCGCACAACTGCGTGCTCTCGGCGTCTACCTGCAAGGCCTCGTCCACATCCAGCCCGGCCTGCTGCAGTGCGTCTGCGTAACCCCGATAACGCTCGAAAAACTCCGGATAGTGGCTGGAGGCGTCGCCCAGGAAGGCGATCCGCCGGCAGCCCTGCTCGATGAAGTGCCGCGCCACCGCCTGGCCGCCGCTGAAGTTGTCGCAACCGACCGACACGCCCGGCTGGTCCTGCTGCACCGCGCCCCACCGCACGAAACGCGTGCCGATCGCCACGAGCTTTTCCAGCCGCGCACGATAAGCCAGGTAGTCGCCATAGCCGAGCAGGATGATGCCGTCGGCCTTCTTGCTGTCGGCGTAGTCGGCGTGCCAGTCGGTGGAGAACTGCTGGAATGACACCAGCAGGTCGTAGCCCTGCTGCGCGCAGGCGCGGGTGATCGAGCCGAGCATCGAAAGGAAGAACGGGTTGATGTTCGAGCCGTCGGTGGTCGGGTCCTCGAACAGCAGCAGCGCCAGCGTGCCTGAATGCTGAAGGCGCAGGTTGGAGGCGTTCTTGTCGACCTTGTAGCGAAGCTGTTCGGCCGCGGCGCGGATGCGCTCGCGGGTCTCCTCGCTGACCAGCGGGCTGCCGCGCAGGGCGCGCGACACCGTCGCCTGCGAAACCCCCGCCAGGTGGGCGATGTCGATCGACGTCGCTTTGGCCTTGCTCACTGCTGTGAAACCTCTGGTACTGCCGGCGCTGACAACATTACCATCGGGCGGTCGCGGCGTGCCGGCAGGCATGCATACGTATTCAGCCGGACGGCGACCGCGGCAGCAGCCAGACTCGCACCACATGTCGTCCTTGGGACCTTCGGGGGAAGAACGGATGAGTACGCGGGAGACGCCAGTCGACCTGGCACTGGAACAACGGGCCACGGCGCGCATCGTGCTGATCGCGGCCGCGGCGGCGCTCGGTGGCTTCCTGTTCGGGTTCGACACGGCGGTGATCAACGGCGCCGTGGAGGCCATCCGCGGCGGCTTCGAACTCGACGCCGCCCGCATCGGCCTGGCCGTGTCCTGCGCCCTGCTCGGCTCGGCCGCCGGCGCCTGGTATGCCGGCACGCTGGCCGACCGCCTGGGTCGCGTACGCACCATGCAGGTCGCCGCCGTGCTGCTGGCGGCCAGCGCGATCGGCTCGGGCCTGGTCACCGGCATGTGGGACCTGATCCTGTGGCGCATCGTCGGCGGCGTCGGCGTCGGCATGGCCTCGGTGATCGCACCGACCTATATCGCGGAAGTGTCGCCGGCGCACGTGCGCGGTCGACTCGGTTCGCTGCAGCAGTTGGCCATCGTGCTCGGCATCTTCGCCGCGCTGCTCAGCGACGCCTGGCTCGCCGCCACCGCCGGCGGCGCCTCGGCGAAGCTCTGGTTCGGCCTGGAAGCCTGGCGCTGGATGTTCCTGGTGGCGGTGGTGCCGGCGCTGGTCTACGGCGCGCTGGTGCTCGGCGTGCCGGAATCGCCCCGCCACCTGGTGGCGCGCGGCCGGCTGGCCGAGGCGCGCGAGGTGCTGCGCAAGGTGCTGGCGATGCGCAGCGAGAGCGCACTGGACTACAAGCTGGGCGAGATCGAGCGCAGCCTGAAGATGGAGTACCGTCCGCGCCTGCGTGACCTGCGCGGCCCGCGGCTGGGCCTGCTGCCGGTGGTGTGGGTCGGCATCCTGCTGTCAGTGTTCCAGCAGTTCGTCGGCATCAACGTGATCTTCTACTACTCGTCCGCGCTGTGGCATTCGGTCGGCTTCAGCGAGGCCGACTCGTTCTCGATCACGGTAATCACTTCGATCGTCAACGTGCTGGTGACGCTGGTGGCAATCGCGCTGGTCGACAAGCTCGGCCGCAAGCCGCTGCTGGCGATCGGCTCGGCCGGCATGACCGTCACCCTGGGGCTGATGGCCTGGTGCTTCTCGCAGTCGGTCGGCGCGGGCGCGAACCTCACCCTGCCCGCGCCCTGGAACATGGTCGCGCTGGTGGCCGCGAACGCCTACGTGGTGTTCTTCGGGTTGAGCTGGGGCCCGATGGTGTGGGTGCTGCTGGGCGAGATGTTCCCCAACCGCATCCGTGCGGTCGCGCTGGCGGTGGCGGCCGCCGCGCAGTGGCTGGCGAACTTCCTGATCACGTCGACCTTCCCGGCGCTGGCCGAGGCAGGATTGAGCTTCGCCTATGGCCTGTATGCCGCGTTCGCGCTGATCTCGCTGCTGTTCGTGGTGTTCGCGGTACGCGAGACCAAGGGCATGGAGCTCGAGGACATGCCGGGCTGACGAGCTGGCTTCCTGCAGGAGTGCACCCTGTGCGCGACCCCTGCATGGCGGTCGCGCACCGGGTGCGCTCCTACCGTTGTTTCGGCAGGGCGTAGGCGATCAGCGAGTCGCCGATCCTGGTGCCCAGCGAGCGGTGCCCGCCGGCCATCACCACCACGTACTGCCGCCCAGTGCGATCGGACAGGTAGGTCATCGGCGTGGCCTGGCCACCGGCTGGAAGGCGCGCCTGCCACAGTTTCTTGCCGGTACGCACGTCGTAGGCGCGCAGGTAAGAGTCCAGCGTGCCGCTCAGGAACGCCACGCCGCCGGCGGTGACCATCGGCCCGCCCAGGCTCGGCACGCCCAGCGGCAACGGAATCCCGAACGGCGCCTGGTCCTGGATGGTGCCGTTCTTGTGCATCCAGACCTTCTTCATGGTGACGAGGTCCACTGCGGCGAGGTAGCCCCACGGCGGCGCCTGGCACGGCACGCCCACGGGCGACAGCAGCGGATGCAGGTCGACCGCGAATGGCGTGCCCTTCATCGGCTGCAGACCCTGCTCGCTGCCGCCGCCCTCCGCCGCTTGCGCCTTCTCGCGGGGAACGAGCCGGGAGACAAAGGCCATGTAGCTGGGGTTGAGGATCGCCACCTTGCGCACGGGATCGACGGCAATGCCGCCCCAGTCGAAGATGCCGTAGTTGCCGGGGTAGATCAGCGAACCCTGCACCGACGGCGGCGTGAAGATGCCTTCGTAGCGGTACTTGCGGAAGGTGATGCGGCAGATGAGCTGGTCGTAGGGCGTGGTGCCCCACATGTCCGCCTCGCGCAGCCGCCGTTCGGGCAGATAGGTGAGCGCCGAGAACGGCTGGGTCGGCGAGACGTGGTCGCCCTTCGCCGCCCCCTGCGGGACCGGCCGCTCGGGCGCGGGCACCAGCAGATGGCCATCGCGGCGGTCCAGCACGTAGATGTCGCCGCGCTTGGTCGAGGCGACCACGGCCGGCACCTTGCCTGCCGGCGTGTCCAGGTCGACCAGCGTGGGCTGGCCGCCGACATCCATGTCCCACAGGTCGTGGTGCACCGACTGATAGACCCAGCGCACCCGGCCCGTGGCGATGTCCAGCGCCACGATCGCACTGCTGTACTGCTCGGCGTTGGGGTCGCGGCGGCCGCCCCAGATGTCGGGCGTCTGGTTGCCCATCGGCAGGTACACCAGGCCCAGCTTCTCGTCGACGCTGAACACGCTCCAGGCGTTGGGGGAATTGCGGATGTAGGTCTGCCCCGGCGGCAGCGGCTGGTGCTGGCGCGGCTCGGAGGGGTCGAAGTTCCACAACAGCCGGCCGGTATCGACGTCGAAGCCACGCACCACGCCGGAGGGCTCGTCGGTCGAGGCATTGTCGGTGACGCTGGCGCTGGCGATGAGCACATGGCGCGTCACTGTCGGCGGCGAAGTCGGGTTGAGAAAGCCTGGCTTCTTGACCGGCTGGTCGTTGTACAGGTGGATCACGCCGTTGTCGCCGAAGTCGCGGCACGGCTGGCCGTTGTCCGCGTTGATCGCCACGATGGTCGCATCGGCGGTGGGCGCGAAGATGCGCCGCGGGCAGGTATCGACCTTGATCGCCGTCGGTGCCACCGCGCCCGCGGGCGTTGGCGCCGAGGCCGCGGCGGCCAGCGCGCGGTCGGCCGGCAGGCCCATCGCCGCCGCCTGCGCGGCGTAGGCGCCGGAGTCGTAGTAGGCCACGCCGCGGCAGATCATGTGCTGGTAGTTCTTCGCGTCGCGGTTGATCTTCGGGTCGAAACGCCAGATCTCGCGGCCGGTATCGGGGTCGAGCGCGATGACGATGTTGTGCGGCGTGCACAGGTAGAGCATGCCGTTGGCCTTGAGCGGCGTGACCTCATTGGCGATCTCCTCCGGATCGCCCGGGCCGGGAAAGTCGCCGGTATGGAAGGTCCAGGCCACTTCGAGCTGGTCGACGTTCTCCGGCGTGATCTGAGTGGCTGGCGAGTAGCGGTCGCCGTAGCCGGAATGGCCGTAGGCGATCCAGTCACCCGGTCGGGTTAAGGGCGCCGGCGCGGTGCCCGTCGCACGCATGCGCGCGGCGGCGACCTCGCCCGGGTGATCGTGCGGCGAGCGGAACAGCGAGACCACGCCCACTACCAGCGCGATCGCCACGCTGATGCCGAGCGCCCAGCGCCCGCCCCGCAGGGAGCCGTCAGGCACGGCGCGGTGCGCGGCGTCGACCGGTCCGAGCCGCCGGTTGACGAACGGCAGCCAGAGCCACAGCGCCAGGATGAACCACACGTCCAGCCGCGGCAGCAGTTGCCACCAGTCCAGCCGCACCTCGACCACCGCCCACACCGTGCTGGCCAGCACCACGAGCGCATACAGCCACAATGCCAGCGTGCGCCCGAGCGCCAGCAGCGCGCCGGTGGCCACCAGGCCCAGGCCGGCGAGCAGGTAGTACCAGGAACCGCCGAGTGCCATCAGCCAGATGCCGCCGACGGCAAGCGCAAGCCCGAGCAGGATGAAGACGCCGCCGGTAACGAGCAGCAACGGGCCGGAACGCGACAGGCGGGTCAAGGCCTTTCTCCCTGGGACGCGGCCGGTGCCGCATAGAGACCCCGGTATAGCACCGGTCTCGCCTAGGGTTTGTTGACGCAAGAAAAAGGCCGGCAATGCCGGCCTGGAATGGTGCCCCCGAGACGATTCGAACGTCCGACCTGCCCCTTAGGAGGGGGCCGCTCTATCCAACTGAGCTACGGGGGCGAGGCGCGGATTCTGGCATGGATGGGCGGTGGGTGCGATTCCGACGGCGAGGACGCCTCTGCAGGAGCGCACTGTGCGCGACCGGGAAACATGCAGGTCACGCATAAGTGCGCCCCTGCACGAGGTCCCGGGAGCCCACTGACCCACCCTGCTAGAATGGTCGTTTCGCAATAGTCCGGCGCCTCCATGGCGCCCGACCCAAAGGAGCCACGCATGTCCCACGATATTCTCAAGGCGCTCGGCCTGGGCGAGTCGCAGTCCGGTACCTATCTCGGCAAAGGCGAGTGGTCGACGACGACCGACGCCGGCACGCTCCAGCCGCAGAACCCGGCCACCGGCGAAGTGATCGCCTCGGTGCATGCCTCCAGCGCGGCGGACTACGAGACGATCGTCAAGCGCGCGCAGGAAGCCTTCAAGGTCTGGCGCACCACCCCGGCGCCACGCCGTGGCGAAGCCGTTCGCCTGTGCGGCGAGGCGCTGCGCAAGCACAAGGACGCGCTTGGCTCCCTGGTCGCGCTCGAAATGGGCAAGATCAAGCCCGAAGGCGACGGCGAAGTGCAGGAGATGATCGACATCGCCGACTTCGCCGTGGGCCAGAGCCGCATGCTGCATGGCTACACCATGCACTCGGAGCGCCCGGGCCACCGCATGTACGAGCAGTACCAGCCGCTGGGCCTGGTCGGCATCATCAGCGCGTTCAACTTCCCGGTCGCCGTGTGGGCCTGGAACGCCATGCTGGCCGCGGCCTGCGGCGACATCTCGATCTGGAAGCCCTCGCCCAAGACCCCGCTCTCGGCGATCGCCACCATGAAGATCTGCAACGAGGCGCTGAAGGGCGCCGGCTTCCCGGACATCTTCTTCCTGTTCAACGACGCCGGCACGGAACTCTCGCAGGCGTTCGTGGACGACAAGCGCATCCCGCTGATCAGCTTCACCGGCTCGACCAAGGTCGGCCGCATGGTCGGCGAGCGCGTCGCCCATCGCATGGGCCGCTCGCTGCTGGAACTGGGCGGCAACAACGCGATCATCCTGGATGAAACGGCTGACCTGAAGCTCGCCATCCCGGGCATCGTGTTCGGCGCCGTCGGCACCGCCGGCCAGCGCTGCACCACCACCCGCCGCCTGTTCGTGCACGAGTCGATCTTCGACAACGTGCTGGACACGCTGGTCGGTGCGTACAAGCAGGTCGAGGGCAAGATCGGCGATCCGACCCTCGCCACCACGATGATGGGCCCGCTCAACAGCCCCGAGGCCGTGAAGGCGTATCAGGCCGCCATCGAGAAGGCCAAGGCCGCCGGCGGCACCGTGCGCACCGGCGGTGCGGCACTGACCGACCGCAAGGGCAACTTCGTGCTGCCGACGATCGTCACCGGGGTGAAGAACTCGGACGACGTGGTGCAGACCGAGACCTTCGCGCCGATCCTCTACGTGATGCCGTTCAAGACGCTCGACGAAGCGATCGAGATGCAGAACGACGTGCCCCAGGGCCTGTCCTCGTCGATCTTCACCAACAACCTGCGCGCGGCTGAGCAGTTCCTCTCGGCGGCCGGTTCGGACTGCGGCATCGCCAACGTCAACATCGGCACCTCCGGCGCCGAGATCGGCGGCGCCTTCGGCGGCGAGAAGGAGACCGGTGGCGGTCGCGAGTCCGGTTCGGACGCCTGGAAGGTCTACATGCGCCGCCAGACCAATACGATCAACTACTCCGACGCACTGCCGCTGGCACAGGGCATCAAGTTCACCGTGTAAGAAACGCCCTCTCCCCCGGCAACGCCCGGGGGAGAGGCTTTTGGCGAAGCTCTTGTCCGGGTTCCAGAGCACAATAGGGTTCCGCGACCGTGGGCATGACGCCCCGGGGATGGCAACCTTCCGCCGAGCCGGCACACAGCGAGGACCGACGCCATGAACGCAACGCCTCCCGTCCATCGCACGACCAGCGCCCTGGCCGTCGTCAGCCTGGTGTCCGGCATCGCCTCGTGGTGCGTCGTGCCGCTGATCGGCGCCATCGTGGCGATCGTCTGCGGCCACCTGGCGCGCGGCGAAATCCGCCGCTCGCAAGGCCAGATCGAGGGCGACGGGCTCGCGGTCGTGGGCCTCGTGCTCGGCTACGTGCAGTTGGCGTTCGGTTTCATCCTGCTGCTGTTTGCCATTGCCGCGGTCGTGCTCGGCCTCTCGATCGGCATCGGCTCCTCGTTCTTCCACTGACATGCCCGGCGGCGCCTTCGACTTCACCGGCTACCGCGTGCTGGTCGCCGGCGGCAGCAAGGGCATCGGCCGCAGCATCGCGCTGGCATTTGCCGGAGCAGGCGCGGCGGTATCGATCTGCGCGCGCGATCCACAGCCGCTCGAGTCGACGCGGCAGGCACTGGCCGCCTTTGGTCACCCCACGCACGCTGCCAGCTGCGATCTTGCCGATGCGCAGACCATCACGGGATACATCGCCGATGCGGCCCGGTCGCTGGGCGGCATCGACGTGCTGGTGAACAACGCCAGCGGCTACGGCTTCAGTGACGACGACGAAAGCTGGCTGCGGGGCTTCGAAGTCGACCTGATGGCCGCCGTGCGCGCCTCGCGGGCCGCCCTGCCCCATCTGGAAGCCTCGCCGCACGCCTCGATCCTGCACACCAGTTCCATTGCCGCCTTCCACCCGCGCCGCAACGGTGCGCCGTATGCCGCGGTGAAGGCGGCGCTCAGCCAGTACACCACCTCGCAGGCATTGGCGCTGGCTGCCAAGCGCATCCGCGTCAACGCCATCGCGCCCGGATCGATCGAATTCCCCGAGGGCCTGTGGGACCGCCGCCGCCGCGAGGAACCCGCGCTCTACCAGGCCACGCTCGCGAAGATCCCCTTCGGCCGCTTCGGCGCGCCGGAGGAAATCGCCCATGCCGCCCTCTTCCTCGCCTCGCCCTACGCCGCCTGGATCACCGGCCAGACGCTGTGCGTGGACGGCGGCCAGGGCCTCAACGGATAAGCCATGTACGACCATATCCGCCCGCTGCTGTTCGCGCTCGACGCCGAGACCGCGCACCGGCTGACCCTGTATGCGCTGGGCGTGGCCCATCGCAGCAACCTGGGCTGCTTCGTCGCGACGCCGCCGGACGACCTGCCGGTCACCGCGTTCGGCATCCGCTTCCCGAACCCGGTCGGGTTGGCGGCGGGGCTGGACAAGAACGCCGCGCACATCGACGAATTGGGCGCGCTCGGCTTCGGTTTCGTCGAGGTCGGCACGGTCACGCCACGCCCGCAGCCGGGCAACCCGAAGCCGCGCATGTTCCGCCTGCGCGACCACGAGGCGATCATCAACCGGCTCGGCTTCAACAACGAAGGCGTCGACGCGCTGGTGCGCAACGTCGGGGCGTCCCGCTACCGCGGCGTGCTGGGCATCAACATCGGCAAGAACAAGGACACGCCCAACGAACGCGCGGTCGACGATTACCTGTTCTGCCTGGAGCGGGTGTACCGCCACGCCAGCTATGTCACGGTCAACATCTCCTCGCCCAACACCCAGGGCCTGCGCGACCTGCAGGAAGAGGCGACGCTGCGCCGCTTCATCGAAACGCTCCGCGAGGCGCAGGAACGGCTGGGCAGCCAGGCCGGCGCGCGCAAGCCGATGTTGCTCAAGATCGCGCCGGATCTGGGCGAGGCCGAACTGGACGGCATGGCAGAGGTGCTGCGCACGGCCGGCATCGACGGGGTGATCTGCACCAACACCACGATCGACCACAGCACGGTGGCGGGCGACCCGCACGGGCAGGAAGCCGGTGGCCTCTCGGGCAAGCCGTTGTTCGCCCGCTCCACCGAGGTGCTGCGCGGCATGCGCGCGCGACTGGGACCGCAGGTGCCGATCGTGGGCGTGGGCGGCATCCTCGATGGCAGCGATGCGGTCGAAAAGCTCGAGGCCGGCGCGAATCTGGTGCAGGTGTACTCGGGCCTGATCTACCGCGGACCGCGCCTGGTCGCCGAATGCGTCGACGAGATCCGCCGCCAGCGTGGAGCGAACCATGCTGGCTGAGCGCATCGACATGGGCGGCTACACGTTGATCGAAAACGCGCCCCTGGTGGCGCGCAATACGTTGCGCGTGGCGGCCCGCGCGCGGCTGCTGGCCGAGGTCCGCGATGCGGCCAGGCTTCCGGAACTGCTCGACTTCCCGGCCGTGCGCAACGGCCCGCTACTGGTGCTGGGCGAAGGCAGCAACCTGCTGCTGACCGGCGACTTCGACGGCACCGTCGTGGCGATGGCCACCCGCGGCGTGCAGGTCGAACAGGATGGCGAGGTCGCGCGCATCGCGGTCGCCGCGGGCGAGCGCTGGGACGACTTCGTGCGCTGGACGCTGGGCCAGGGCTTCGCCGGGCTGGAGAACCTGATCCTGATTCCCGGCACGGTCGGCGCCGCGCCAATCCAGAACATCGGCGCCTACGGCACGGAGGTCGCCGAGTTCATCGAGAGCGTGGAGGCCTGGGACCTGACGGAGCGCCGCGTCGTCTCGCTGGACAACGCCGCCTGCGCCTTCGCCTACCGCTACTCGCTGTTCAAGCGCGACCCCGGCCGCTACATCGTCACCGCCGTGCGCTTCGCCCTGCCCCGCACGCACGCGCTGCGCCTGGACTACGCCGGCATCCGCGAAGAGCTCGCGCGCATGGGCGTGGACAAACCCGCGCCCTTCCACGTCGCCGAAGCGGTGGTCCACCTGCGCACCCGCAAGCTGCCCGATCCGGCCGTCATCGGCAACGCCGGCAGCTTCTTCAAGAACCCGGTCGTCGAGGCGGCGCTGGGCGAAGCGCTCAAACGCGAGCACCCCGAACTGGTCGCCTGGCCCGGCAGCGACGGCCGCTGGAAACTCTCGGCCGCCTGGCTGATCGAGGCCGCCGGCTTCAAGGGCTACCGCGAGGGTGACGCCGGCATCTCCAACCGCCACGCCCTGGTGCTGGTCAACCACGGCCACGCCAGCGGCGCCGAGCTGTGGGCGCTGGCACAAAAGGTGATCTCGGGAGTCGAGGCGAAGTTCGGGGTGCGGCTGGAGCCGGAGCCGGTGGTGGTTTGAGGCAAGGCCTCCCCCTCCGCCCTTGAGGCACCAACGCCGTTCCACCTGCCGTGCCTTTCCCCTTTACGGGGAAGGACCAGCGCCATCCCACCTATCAAGCCTTCCCCCGTTCAAAGGGGAAGGACCAGCGCCATGCCCCCCTTTCGAGCCTTCCCCCGTTTACGGGGGAAGGTGCCGACAGGCGGATGGGGGAAGCCTTGCCTCACCCCATCAACGCCGCGCCTTCGACAGCAGCCGCAGAATCTCCATATACAGCCACACCAGCGTCACCATCAGCGCAAACGCGCCGTACCACTCCATGTACTTCGGCGCACCGGCCTGCGTGCCGCGCTCGATCAGGTCGAAGTCCAGCGTCAGGTTGAGCGCCGCCAGGCCGACCACCACCAGGCTGAAGCCGATGCCCAGCAGCCCGGACTCATGGATGAAAGGCACCTGCATGCTGGTGAACGCTCGCAGCCCGAGGTCGACCAGGTACAGCAGCATGATCGCGCCGGTGGCGGCGACCACGCCGGTGCGGAACCGGTCGGTGACCTTGATCACCCGCGTGCGATAGAGCACCAGCATGACCGCCAGCACGCCCGCGGTCAGCATCACCGCCTGTAGCACGATGCCCGGGTAGCGAAGCTCCATGAAGGCCGAGATGCCGCCGAGCGCGAAACCCTCGGCAATCGCGTACAGCGGCGCAGTGATGCCCGACCACTGGCGCAGGAAGGCGCTGGCCATCGCCAGTACGAAACCGACGAGCAAGCCGCCCCACATGAACGGCGAGATCGCGGCGATGGCGCCGGCGACATCGCCGGCCGCGGCCAGCGTGTCGAAGCGGTGCCAGGTCCAGCCGCCGGTCACCACGGCCAGCAGAAGCAGCAGCCCGGTCTTGGCGACCGTGCCGTTCATCGTCATGCGGTCGCCTTCGGCGAACAGGCCCTGGAAGGTGTTCTCGCGCAGTACCGGGTTGCTGGAGCGCATGGATTCCCTCTCGTATGTTCGCGCGGTGCGCACAGGCCACCATCCTAGCGCGCGGCAAGGCTCCCCGGGGGCGGCCGGTCGAGCTCTGGCAGGAATACCGTGATCAGCCCCATCAGCGGCAGGAACGCGCACAGGCGGTAGACGTACTCGATGCCGTGCGCGTCGGCGAGCTGGCCAAGCACCGCCGCGCCGATGCCGCCCATGCCGAAGGCAAGGCCGAAGAACAGGCCCGAGACCATGCCCACGCGCCCCGGCAGCAGTTCCTGCGCATAGACCAGGATCGCCGAGAACGCCGAGGACAACACCAGTCCGATCACCACGCTGGCCACGCCGGTCCAGAACAGGCTCGCGTGCGGCAGCAGCAGCGAGAACGGCGCCACGCCGAGGATGGAAATCCAGATCACCGACTTGCGCCCGATCCGGTCTCCGACCGGACCGCCGATCAGCGAGCCGGCCGCCACCGCGAACAGGAACACGAACAGGTGCGTCTGCGCGCTCTGCACCGACACGCCGAAGCGGTGGATCAGGTAGAAGGTGTAGTAGCTGGAGAGGCTCGCCAGGTAGAAGTACTTGGAGAAGATCAACAGCCCCAGGATCACCAGCGACAGCACCACGCGGTTGCGCGAGGGCATCACCTGCGCGTGGTGCCGGCGCGCACCGTTGCGGCTGGCGTGGTGCCGGCCATACCAGGCGCCGACCTTCACCAACACCGCGATCGCCAGCAGCGCCGCCAGCGAGAACCAGGCCACGCTGCCGCGCCCGTGCGGCACGATGATCCAGGCCGCCAGCAGCGGACCCATCGACGAGCCGGTGTTGCCGCCGACCTGGAACAGCGACTGCGCCAGGCCGTGCCGTCCGCCCGAGGCCATCCGCGCCACACGCGATGCTTCCGGATGGAACACCGACGAGCCGGTGCCGACCAGCGCGGCGGCAACGAGCAATACGGGGAAGCTGGGCGCCACCGCAAGCAGCAGCAATCCGCACAAGGTGAAGCCCATGCCGACCGGCAACGAGTACGGCATCGACCGGCGATCGGTCGCCACGCCCACCAGCGGCTGCAGCAGCGAAGCGGTGATCTGGTAGGTCAGCGTGATCAGGCCGACCTGGCCGAAGCTCAGCGCGAAACCGCTTTTGAGGATCGGATAGATCGCCACGATCAGCGACTGGATCATGTCGTTGAGCAGGTGCGAGAAGCTGATGGCGCCGAGCACGGCAAAGGCGGTGCTCGGCTCCGCGGGCAAGGCGGCGGCGACGGGTTCGGCGCGGGTCTGCATCGGGCGGGGTCCGGGGGAGCGCGGCCTGGAGCCGCGGCGCGCACTCTAGAGCCTGCGGCGGCCATCCGTATACCGGCTTGCGGTCGATTCGCGGGCGGTTGTCGTTGTGGTTCCCCGCAAGGCTTCCCCCATCCGCCCTTCGGGCACCTTCCCCCGCAGGCGGGGGAAGGATCGGAGTGCGCGGCTGGCCCGCGAGCCTTCCTTCGCACGCGGGGGAGAATCGAATCGCAGCTGGTCCGCGAGCCTTCCCCCGCGCGCGGGGGAAGGTGCCGACAGGCGGATGGGGGAAGCCTCGCCTCAGCCCACCCTATCGCCGAAACCCGAACTCCTCGGCCACCCGCCCAGCGCGCAGGCGCGCAGTACGGATCGCTGCGGCCAAGCGCCCGCCAGGCATGCGTGTCTGCTTGCGCCTGCGTGGCCGCCGAACATCCGACACCGCGCCGCGCCGCCGCGCCGACGCATGCATCGTCGGCAGCGTGCCGCGGGACGTGCCTCCGCCTGGCGGCGCATGCCGGCCGTCCGCCCCCCGACGCGCCCGTCCGCCGCTGCCACCGGGATTGCGAACCGGGACGCCTGCGCGTTTCGAACCTGCCTTCGCCGCCATGCGATGCCACCCTGTGCTGGTTGGGAGGGGCATGCTGCGCAGCGCCGCGTGAAACGGCGGACAAGGCTTCGTTTGATGTCCATTCGAGCCCGCCAACGGGTCCGCGACGCGACGATTGACCGCCTGTGGGCGCCACCGGATCATGGCCGGATGCCTCTCCTGCGACGACTCCTGCTCTGCCTGCTGATGGCGGCCCTTCCCGCGCTCCACGCGCAGGATGCTCCGGCCGGCACCAACCCGCCCACCGTCTCGCCCGCGCAGGCGCTGGACGACCTGCGCGACCAGCTCGACTCGATCAAGTCCACGCTCAAGGGCAAACCGGACGACCGCACCCTGGCCGACCTGCGCACCACCGCGCTCTCGGTCCAGGACCAGGCCGAGCAGCTCGCCGCGACGCTCGCGCCGCAGATGGACAGCCTCGACGCGCGGCTGGCCGTGCTCGGTCCGGCGCCAGCCAAGGGCGCGCCACCCGAGGCGGCCGAGGTGGCTTCGCAGCGACGGCAACTGGACAAGGCCAAGTCGAACCTGGACGCGCAGGTCAAGCAGGCGCAGCTGCTGGGCGAGGAAGGCATGCAACTGGCCGCCCAGGTGTCGGGCCTGCGCCGCGACCAGTTCCAGGCGCAGCTCGCTTCGCGCACCGCCACGCCCCTGGGCAGCGCGTTCTGGACCGAGCCGGCCCGTTCGCTGCCGGACGATCTGGCACGCCTGAAGCGGCTGAGGGCGCAAATCGCCGAGGCCTGGCACGACGCCTGGCAAGCACCCAACCGCCTGCCGCTCGTGCTCTGCCTGGGCGCTGCCTTGTTGCTGCTCCTCGCCGGCCGCTTCCTGCTGGAACGCTTGCTGGTCTTCCTCGCCACACGCGTGATGCCCGACAGTCACCTGCGCCGCAGCGCCACGGCGTTCGGCATCGCGGTGGGCGCCGCGGTGGTGTTCGGCCTGGCTGCGCAGCTCGTGCGGCTGGGGCTGAACTGGAACGACACGCTCGATCCGGACCTGGACGAACTGGCCTTGTCGCTCGTGCGGCGCGTGAGCTTCGCCGCGTTCGTGGCGGGGTTGGGCCGGGCCTTGCTCGCGGTCAGGCACCCGTCCTGGCGCCTGCCGACGCTATCCAATGCGGCGGCCCATCGCCTGCGCCTCTTCCCGGGCCTGCTGGCCACCGCCACCTTGCTGCTGAGCGTGGTCGAGCGCATCAACAGCGCGATCGGCGCCAGCCTGGCGGCGACGGTCGCGACCCGCGGCGTGATCGCGCTGGTGGTCAGCGGCCTGGTCGGCCTGGCGCTGCTGCGGCTGGGCCAGGCCCGGCGTGCCCTGCTCGCCTCCGGCAGCGCACCGGCGCAGCGACCGCTGTGGGTCGGGCTGCTTGCCGGCGCGGCGGCGCTGGCCGTGGTGCTGAGCTGGATCGCGGTGGCGCTGGGCTACATCGCGCTGGCCTTCTTCCTCGCCACACAGATGCTGTGGATCGGCGTGCTGATCGGCGCGCTCTACCTGTTGCTGCACCTGGTGCATGACCTGATCGCCACGCTGCTGGCCCCCAACGCCCGCAGCGGGCAGCGCCTGCAGGCGGCGTTCGGGCTGCCGCCGCGCACGCTGGAGCAGGCTGCCACGGTGCTGTCGGGGATCAGCCGCGTGCTGATCCTGCTGCTGGCGATCGGCGCGTTGCTGGCCCCCTTCGGCACTGATCCGCAGGACCTCGCCGCGCGCATGGGCCAACGCTTCGGCAACCTCACGCTGGGCGAGCTCACGATCGACCCGAGCACGGTGTTCGAGGCGCTGGCGGTGTTCGTGCTTGGGCTGGTCGCCGTGCGCGTGCTCAAGCGCTGGCTGGGCGACCAGTTGCTGCCCAAGACCACGCTCGAGCCGGGCATGCAGAGCTCGGTGGTCACCCTGCTCGGCTACGTCGGCGGCGTGCTGGTGTTCGCGCTGGCGCTGGCCGCGCTCAACGTCAGCCTGCAGAGCATCGCCTGGATCGCCAGCGCGCTCTCGGTGGGCATCGGCTTCGGCCTGCAGGCGATCGTGCAGAACTTCATCTCCGGCCTGATCCTGCTGGCCGAGCGGCCCGTGAAGGTGGGCGACTGGGTGAGCCTGGCCGAGGTCGAGGGCGACATCCGCCGCATCAACGTGCGCGCCACCGAGATCCAGATGTGGGACCGCTCGACGGTCATCGTCCCCAACTCGCAGCTGATTACCCAGAACGTGCGCAACGTGACCCTGGCCAATGCGCAGGGCCGCGTGCAGATCAAGCTGCCGATGCCGCTGGATACCGATGCCAGGCGCGTGCGCCAGATCATCCTGGATGCCTTTCTGGGCCACCCGACGATCCTGGGCACGCCCGAGCCCAATGTGCAGCTGGAGCACGTGGACACGCTGGGCATCCATTTCGTCGCCACCGGCTACGTGCCCAGCCCGCGCGAGGTCGGCGGCGTGCGCAGCGATTTGTTGCTGGCGATCCTGGAACGGCTGCGCATCGAAAGGTTGCCGCTGATCCGCCCCCAGGACATGCGCATCCACCGTCTGCCCGAACCGGGCGAGACCGGCTGAGCGGGGCTGCGGCAGCCATGGCCTTCCACCAGCGCCGGCCTGCCCCGCCGCTCGATGCGCTGGTCGAAAAGCTGTGGGACTGGGACATGCCGCCCGCTGCGCATCGTTACGAACGCGTGCTGCCGCAACCCGGCGCACAGCTGATCATCAACCTGTACGAGGACCAGACGCGCGTCTACAGCGACGACGCCGAGCGACGCTGCCTGGCTTCCTCCGGCAGCGTGCTGGGCGGTCCGCAGCTGTGCAGCCAGATCATCGATACCGCCGAGCAGATCCGCGTGATGGGGGTGGTCTTCCGCCCGGGCGGCGCCGGTGCGCTCACCGGCGAGGACATGGGGGCGATGGCCGGTGGCGACGTGGACCTTGCAAGCCTGTTCGGCGGCGATGCCAGCGCCCTGCGCCAGCGCCTGCTGGAAACCGCTGACCCGCGCGAGCGCCTGGCTCTGCTTGAACGGTGGCTGCTACAGCGCATGCGCCTGCCGCGGCCCGAAGCGTGCGTGGCGCACGCGCTGGCGTGGCTGGGGCGGACGCCCCAGGCGGTGCGTATCGGCTCTCTGGTGCGCGAGAGCGGGGTGTCCGAACGCCGGCTCGTGCGCCTGTTCCGCCGGCAGGTCGGCTACGGTCCCAAGCAGTACGCGCGGCTGCTGCGCTTCCGCGCCGTGGTCGCCCAGGTGCACGGCTTGTCGCAGGTGGACTGGGCCGGCGTGGCGGCCGACGGCGGCTACTGCGACCAGGCCCACCTGGCCCATGAGTTCCGCCGCTTCGCCGGCGTCACGCCCGGCGCATTCATGGCTGCGCAGACACCCTATCCGAACCACCTGCCGCTCGACTGAGCGGGCGGAAATCTACAAGACCGCCAGCAGCCGGCCGGCCTAGATTCATCGCTCCCAACCGGAGAACCCGAAGATGAACCAAGGACCCAGCACCATCATCCCCTGCCTGCGCTACCGCGACGCCCACCGCATGATCGACTGGCTGTGCGAGGCGTTCGGCTTCCAGAAGCACGCCGTGTACGACGACGGCCAGGGCGGTGTGGCGCACGCGCAGCTGGTATACGGCGGCGGCATGCTGATGCTCGGCAGCGTGCGGGAGGACGGCTTCGGTAGCCTCATGGCCCAGCCCGATGCCTTGGGCGGACGCGAAACGCAGTGCGCCTGCGTGACGGTCGCCGATTGTCGCGCGCACTACGACCGGGCCAAGGCGGCCGGCGCGGAGATCGTGGACGAATACGCCGAGAAGGAATACGGCGGGGCCGGCTACGGCTGCCGCGATCCGGAGGGACATCTGTGGTGGTTCGGCAGTTACGACCCGTGGGCGGGCTAGCGAACCCGGGGCGGCGGGGGGCTCCTTCGCGCTGGAGTGAAAGTCGGCTCGCCGGACGCTCCCTTCGTTGGAGCGTTGTAGGAGCGCACCCTGTGGGCGACCGGGGAGATGGCGGTCGCGCACAGGTGCGCTTCTGCAGTGGCCCTTCCGACGCTCGAGGCTGGCCTTGTCCCCGTCACCCAGCCCTCTCCCCGGCGGGGAGAGGGAGCGGCTGCCGCACAGGTGCTGGAGTGATGTGCGACCGGGCCGGATCAGCTCCCTCTCCCCTCCGGGGAGAGGGTTGGGGTGAGGGGCCGGGGCTCGCGGGGCGCTCTCATCGTCGGCTGTTGTAGGAGCGCACCCTGTGCGCGACCGGGGAGGTGGCGGTCGCGCACAGGTGCGCTCCTACAGTGGCCTCTTCGACACTGGAGGCTGGCCTTGTACCCCTCACTCCAGCCCTCTCCCCCAAGCGGAGAGAGGGCCATTGCGCGCCGGGTTTGCTGCAACGCGCTTGAGTTCCGACTGCGGCCGCGCCACCGCGTACATCGCCCATGCCATCTGCTTGAGCAGACCCTGGCGGTCCTTGCCCTGCACGTACAGGTCCATGTGGGTGCGGCCGGGCAGGAAGTGGAACTCGGACCTGGCCCCCAGGCCATCGAGCACGGCCTTGAGCTTGTGCGCGGCACCGTCGAGATAGAACGTGTCGGCGGTACCGACGATGAGGTGGATCTTGCCGTCCAGGTCGGGCTTGAGTTCGGGCCAGCGCGCCTTCAGGCGGCGGGCGATGTCGTAGTGTTCGCCCCAGTAGGCGACCACCGCCGGGTCGACGGCACCGGTGTCGCGGTCGAACAGCGGCACGGGCTGCCCGTCCGCGCCACGCGGCGAGAACACCCATTCGAACGACGCCATCTGCCCGCCGTAGGATCCGAGCACGCGCTCCAGCCGGGCGAAGGTCTCGTAGGTGGCCAGCACCTTGCCCTTGTCGCGCACCAGCGGATACGGCGTGCCGTCGGCGCGGTGGTAGACGTTGGCGTGCGGGGTGTACAGGTCGACGCCGGTAAAGTCGTGGAAGTCGCTCGGGTCGGGCGAGGTCGACCAGGTGCCGCCGAATACCTTCGGGTAGCGCGTCTGCAGCCACAACGTCGCCCAGCCACCCGAAGAGTGGCCGGTGAGGAAGCGGCCCGAGGGACGCGCATCCATGCGGTACTTGCCCTCCAGCGCCGGGATCAGCTCGGTGGTGAGCGCCTGCCCCCAGGGGCCGTTGTTCACCGAGTCGGCGAACTCGTGGGTGCCGGTGGGGCTGGATTCGTCGAGCACTACCCAGATCATCGGCGGCAGCTGCTTCTCGGCCATCGCGCCGAACACCATCGCCGCGGTGCCCGCCTGCGTGTGCAGGTCGCCGCCGTAGCCGTGGGTCTGGAACACGGTCGGGTACGTGGTTTTGGCCGAAGCGTCGTAGCCCGGCGGCAGCACGACCCAGCCACGCATGTGGATCGGCCGCCCCCAGAAGCCGCTGAGCGCGGGGCTGACGAAGTCGATCGGCTGCACCTGCTTGCGCGCCTGAGCCAGGTGTTTCCTGGTCGTGTCGCTCAGGTAGCGCTCGGGCAGATCCCACAGCGCGGGCGTGGGCAGCGTTTCGGTCAAGGCCAGCGTGGGGGCGGCGGCGCTGGGCAGGTGCACCTCGACCACCGGGCTCACCAGGTCGCCACCGTTGCGCCCGTGGTAGTTGTAGTCGTGCTGGGTGTCCAGCACGGCCTGCACCAGATAGTCGCCCGGCGGCAGCTTCGAGAAAGCCGAGGGAAAGGCCTGGTCGTCGGCGTCCAGCAGCACCCCCTCCCCGGGTGCCAGGCGCTCGACCTCGCGGGCGGCCACCGCGGTGTCCTTTGGCGCGAACGGGCTGCTCTCCACCTCGGTGACCTTGCCATCCTTGGCGGCGGCCCGGGCGGTTTTCGCTTCCGCGGCGAACAACAGCAACCGCCCGGCCGTGGGCTTGCCCGCCGAGGCCGGCAGGTTGACCTGGAAGAACTGATGCGTGGCCGGCGCCGCCTCGCGGGCGCAGGCTCCGGTGGCCAGCAGGCCGGTGAACAGCAGCGCCAGTGCGCCGCGAACGGGGTTCAACATGGCAAGCGCTCCTTCGAATGAAAAAGGGGCCGGTTGCCCGGCCCCATGCGTGTCAGTCCGACGATCCGCTGTCGCCCTTCTCCACCGGCGCCAGGCGCAGGTCCTGGAAGTCGAAGCTGAAGTCGGTCAGTGGCGAGATCGGCTCCATGCGCGCCTCGCGCACGTGGCCATCCTCATCCAGCGCGAAGGTGACGAAGGCATCGGCGTTGAGCGTGCGGTCGTCCCAGCGCACGGTGAAGGTGTCGTGCTGCCAGGGTGTCATGGTGCCGACGAGCTGCGGCGTATGGCTGAAGCGCATGCGCAGCTTGCCGCCCTCGCGGCTGACGACGACGTCGCCGTACCACGGATCGCGGTAGGTCCCCGCGTAACCGGCCAGCGGCAGCGAAGGCTTGCTGTCCTTGTCACGCGCGGCCTCGTGCTTCGCCATGCTGTCGTCGGCCTTGGCCTGCGCCTTCTTCACCGCCTTGTCGTACACGGCAACCCAGTCGGTCTTCTTGCCCGGGTTGAGGTAGGCATCGAGCACGCGGTAGGTGACCGCGTTGAAGGCGGCGCCGGACTCGGCGTTGGTCAGTACCACCACGCCGAGCTTGAGTTCCGGCACCAGCGTGACGCGCGAGACCATCCCCGGCCAGCCGCCGGTGTGCCACACCAGCTTCCTGCCCTGGTAGTCGGACAGGAACCAGCTCTCGCCGTAACCGAAGAAGTCGGGCGTGAGCGAAGCCAGCTCGGGGACCTGCGCCTTGTGGATCTCGATGGGCGTGAGCATGGACCACATCTGGTGCTGGCTGTCCTCGGAGAACAGCCGCTTCGGCTTGCCGTCGGCGCCGGTGGTCGGCAACGCGCCGCCGGCCAGCTGCACGTTCATCCACTTGGCCAGATCGTGCACGCTCGAGTAGATGCCGCCGGCACCCGGGTCGTTGAGCCAGGCCATCGGGGGCACGGGCTTGAGGTCCCTGAAGTCGGCCTTGGCGTGGCCAGTGGCGACATCCATCCCGCTCTTGAGGTAGGTCTTGTCGATCAGCGACTCGTTCATGCCCACCGGCTTGAAGATGTGCTCGCGCACGTAGTCGGCGTAGCTCTGGCCGGAGGCCTGCTCGATCACCAGCGTGGCCACGGCGAACAGGATGTTGTCGTAGGCATAGCCGGCGCGGAAGCTGTTCTTGATCGGCACCTTGGCCAGGCGCTCGACGACATCCCTGGTGGTGTAGTCGGTCGGCGGCCAGTACAGCAGGTCGCCCGCACCCAGGGACAGGCCGCTGCGGTGTGCCAGCAGGTCGCGGATGCGCATCTCGTGGGTCACGTAGGCGTCGGACATGCGGAACCACGGCAGGTGCTCGATCACCCGGTCATCCATGTCCAGCTTGCCGGCCTCGGCCAGCTGCTGCAGCGCCGCGGCGGTGAACGCCTTGGTGTTGGAAGCGATCGCGAACAGCGTGTCGGCATCGACCTTGTCGCCCTTGCCCAGCTCCCGCAGGCCGAAGCCCTGCTCCATCACCACGTGCCCGTCCTTGACGATGGCCACCGCGATGCCGGGCACGTCGAAGGTCTTGCGCGCGCTGTCGACGTAGGCGCCGAAATCCGCCAGCTGCGGCGGCAGCATCGGGCGTGCGGTGTCGCCGGTGGAGACCGGCGGCGGCAGCGGGTGCTGGGCGGGCGTCTGCGCCAGCGCGCCGGTGGCGGCGAACACCAGCGCGCAGGCCGCGGCCAGGCGGATGGAGAAAACAGGCTGGGTCATCGAAAGGCTCCGCATTGAGAACGCCCCACTATCGCGGCAAAACCGGCACGACGCCAGCCTGCCGCGTCCGCTAAGCCACCATGGGCGTGGGCCGCGATCCAGGGCGCCAGCGAGATCGACCAGAGGTTGTCCAGGCCGGTGTCCCAGGCCTCCATGCACGCCACGTCCTGGCGTCCCTGCGCTTCGCTACGGGGTAGTGCACGCGCACGCCCCGTGTGCTGGAGAAATACAGCGTGCGGTGATCGGGGCCCAGATGCGAGCCCGGGGCGAGGCCATGTTCAGCTCGTCGCCCAGGTCGGCCGGGGCGCACCAGTGATCGCGGTCGCGGAAGGCGGAGGAAGCGCTGCACGGATACGCGCCCCGTGAAGGGGTCGCGCGTGGCGCAAGTCACGCCGCTCACGCAACCGACGACGGTCACGTGCAAGCATGGGCGCCCGCCGCAGGAGCATGCCATGACACCCACTCGCGCCGCACCACCCTCCGGGCCGATCCGTGTCGGCATCGGCGGCTGGACCTTCGCCCCCTGGCGCAACAACTTCTACCCCGCCGGCCTGGTGCAGCGGCGCGAGCTGGAATACGCCAGCCGCCATCTGCGCGCGATCGAGATCAACGGCACGTTCTATGGCGCGCAGAAGCCGGCGACCTACGCCAAATGGGCGGCAGAGACACCCGAGGGCTTCGTATTCGCACTGAAGGCGCCGCGTTACGTCGTCGAGAGCAGGAAGCTCGCCGCCGCCGGCAAGGGCATCGACGCTTTCGTCTTCGGCGGCCTCGGGGAAATGGGCGACCGGCTGGGGCCGATCAACTGGCAGCTCGGTCCGTCGCGGCCGTTCGACGAAGACGACATCGCCGGCTTTCTCGACGCGCTGCCGCGCGAGCTCGACGGCCGTCCGCTGCGCCACGCGCTGGAAGTACGCCACCCAAGCTTCGCAAGCGAGCGCTACGTGGAGCTCGCCCGCGCGCATGGGGTACCCACGGTGTTCACCGACGCGGCGAAGTACCCCTCGTTCGCCGACCTCACTGGCGATTTCGTCTACGCAAGACTGATGCGCAGTGCAGCCGACCAACCGGACGGCTATCCGTCCGAAGCGCTGGATACCTGGGCCGAACAGGCAAGCGCCTGGGCGCAGGGCAAGGACCCGGCCGGGCTGCCGCACGCCAGCACGCCGCAGCCGGGCGGCGCGCCGCGGGATGTGTTCATCTTTTTCATCAGCAGCGCGAAGGAGCGCAACCCCGCTGCCGCCACGGCCTTGCAGGCCCGCGTGGATGCGCGCTGAGGGACGGACTCAGGGGATGTTTACGGCCGTTTGCCCCGCGCGTCACGGCCGTTGAGGCAGGCTGGAGACTGTCGCGACGACGACGATTTCCCTCACTGCCCAAGGAGATCCGCCATGACCATCCAATCGACCGGCTACAACTCGACCAACCCCAACCGCGGCATGGGCACGGGCCCGGTGCTGGCCTCCAGCACGCTCAACGGCGAGAACGTGCGCAACGCCTCGGGCGAGGATCTGGGCGAGATCAAGGACCTCATGATCGATACCGCCAGCGGCACCATCCAGTACGCCGTGCTGTCCTTCGGCGGCTGGCTCGGCATGGGCGACAAGCTGTTTGCGGTGCCGTGGAACGCAATGCGGCTGGACACCGAGAACCATTGCCTGGTGCTGGACGTTTCCAAGGACCGCCTGAAGGACGCGCCGGGGTTCGACCAGGACAACTGGCCTGACTTCGCCGATACGACGTTCACCAATCGCATCAGCAGCTATTACCACTGACCCCTCGGGTCGCCGCTCTACCCCGAGGGCGCCGCACCGCGGCGCCCTCGTCGCATGCGCTCCCGATACACTGCCTGCCCGCCAGCAGCCCGACGCCAGCCATGCAGACGCTTACCTTCCAGCTCGACCGCGATCACGTCGAGCTCAACCAGTTGCTCAAGCTCGTCGGGCTGTGCGACAGCGGCGGTGCCGGCAAGATGCTGGTGGCCAGCGGCGAGGTTTACGTCGATGGACAGCAGGAGCTGCGCAAGACGTGCAAGATCCACGCGGGGCAGACAGTGAGCCTGGGCGACGTGGAAATCCACGTGGCCTGATGTAACCGGACGACCGCGGCCGGCGAATCCCCTTGCGAGCGTGGTGCATCCCATCCGGGCATGCGTCCGTAAAGCTCCTCGTGACTCGCTTCGAGGTAACCGCATGTCCACCCGATGGTTTTCCCTGATCCCCCTGGCCGTCGCCCTGCTGGCCGGCTGCGGTGTGTCCGGACCGGCCACCGCCGACGGCGTGGCCCACCTGCCCGATCCGCGACTCGACCCCGCGCCCACCCGCCCCGGCGAGCAGGTGGCGGTGTTCGCCGGGGGCTGCTTCTGGGGCGTCGAGGCCGTGTTCGACCACGTCCGCGGCGTGCGCGAAGCCTGGTCCGGCTATGCCGGCGGCAACGCCGACACGGCTACCTATGAGCAGGTCAGCGACGGCGACACCGGGCACGCCGAATCGGTCAAGGTGATCTACGACCCGGCCAGGGTCAGCTACGGCCAACTGCTGAAGGTGTTCTTTTCGGTCGCCCATGACCCGACCCAGCTCAACCGCCAGGGGCCGGACGTCGGCAACCAGTACCGCTCGGCGATCTTCTACGCCACGCCCGAACAGCAGCGGATCGCCCGGGCCTACATCGCGCAGCTCACCGCCGCGCACGCATTCGCCGCGCCGATCGTCACCGACGTCGTGCCGCTGAGGGGTTTCTACGCGGCCGAGGGTTACCACCAGAACTTCGCGGCCCAGCACCCCGACAACGCCTACATCGTCTACAACGATGCGCCCAAGGTGGCCCACCTCAAGCAGTGGCTGCCGGCGCTGTATCGCCCGCGCGAACAGATGGTCCAGGTGCGCCTGCATTAGGCCCAAGCCGGAGGCCGCCCCGCAGGGTGGGGCTTGCGCACGCCAATCTTCCAGGGCCCAGAGCCGGCGGGATCAAGCCCGCCCAACAGAGAATGCAACAGGTCAGCGGACCGGCGGGACCAGCCTCAGCTTGGCCGAACCCGGGCGCTGGCCGGGGCGCAGCATGCGCTGGATCTCCTGCACTTCCAGCGCCCGCGCATACAGATAGCCCTGGCCTTCGGTGCAGCCGGCGCGCAACAGGAACTCGTGCTGCGCTTCGGTCTCGATGCCTTCGGCGATGGCGCACAGGCCAAGCCGCTTGGACAGCGTCAGCATCGCCTCGACGATCGCCGCGTCATGCGAGCTGCCCGGCAAACCGTCGACGAAGCTCTTGTCGATCTTGAGGAAGGCGATCGCCGGCAGCTTGAGGTACGCCATCGAGGAATAGCCGGTACCGAAATCGTCGATCGCCACGCCCACGCCGAGCGCATGCAGGGCATTCATGGTGCGCTCCATCTCGTCGCCCAGGCGCAGGATCGCGCCTTCGGTGATCTCCAGCAGCAGGCGCTGAGGAACGACCTGCTCCGCCACCAGCCAGCGTCGGACGTCCTCGACGAAGTGCGGGGCGCCGTAGGAGCCCGCGGAGATGTTCACCGCCACGCGGATCGGTGGCAGGCCTTCCTCGTCCCACTGGCGCATCTGGCGGGCCACCGCCTGCAGCACCCATTCGTCGACGTGGCGGATCAGGCCGAGCTTCTCGGCCATCGGGATGAACTCGGCCGGCGATACCTCGCCGCGCGACGGATGGCGCCAGCGCAGCAGCGCCTCGACCGCCACCACCTTGCCGTTCCGCAGATCCACGCTCGGCTGGTAGACCAGCCGGAACTCACCGCGGCTGAGGGCCTGGCGCAGTTCCGCCGCCAGCGCCAGGCGCTTGCGCGCATCGGCCTGCATCATCGGCGAGTAGAAGCGATAGGTGTTGCGTTCCTGCGTCTTGGCCGCGTACATGGCCGCATCGGCATTGGCGATCAGGGTCACCGGGTCGCTGCCGTCCAGCGGATAGCCGGCGATACCGATGCTCGCGCTCAGCGCGACCTCGTAGTCGCCCACCTTCATGGCTTCGCCGAGCACGCTCAACAGGCGCTGCGCCAGCGCGCTGGCCTGCTCGCGCGAGACCAGCCGGCCGATCAGCACGGTGAACTCGTCGCCGCCGATGCGGCCGGCCACGTCGTGCTCGCCCAGGTCGCGGCTGATGCGCTCGGCCACGTGCACCAGCAGCCGGTCGCCAATGGCGTGGCTGTAGCTGTCGTTGACCACCTTGAAGGCGTCCAGGTCGATGAACAGCACCGCCACCGCTCCATGTTCGCGGTCGGCGGCGTGGATCGCCTGCGCGCACTGGCGCTCGAACTCGGCGCGGTTGGCCAGGCCGGTCAGCGGGTCGTGGGTGGCAAGGTGCTCCAGCCGGCGCTGGTTGGCCTTGGTGGTGCTGATGTTGGTGAATACCGCCACGTATTGCAGCACGCGGTCTTCCGCGTCGCGGATGACGCTGATGCTGAGCAGCTCGGGGTAGACGCTGCCATCGGCGCGCTGGCTATGCACCTCCCCCAGCCAGTTGCCACCGGCTTCCAGGGTGTCCCACACCGATGGCGGCAGCGGGCTGTCGTCGGGCAGGCGACGGGTTTCGTCGAAGCGGCGGCCCAGCATCTCCTGCAGCGACAGCCCGGTGATGGCCACGTGCGCGGCGTTGACCGAGAGCACCCTGCGTTCGGCATCGGCGATGATCACGCCCTCGGCGATGCTCGCCAGCGCCTCGGCGGCGATGCGCCGCTCCTGCTCGAGGTTGATGCGCTCGGAGATGTCGCGGACGATCGCCTGGCGCACCTGGCGCTCGCCCCATCGGACCAGGCTGCTCTGCGTTTCCACCGGCCGGGACGGCCCTTCGCCATGGCGCAAGACGCCTTGGGTGATGCCCTCCCCGCCCGGCTGGCCGCGCTCGAACAGCGCGGCGAACGGCATGCCGATCAGTTCCTGCTGCCCACGGCCGGTCCATTCGGTCGCCTTGTAGTTGGCGTCCAGGATGTGGCCGCCCTGCTCGTCCACCATGACGATCGCGTCCGGCGCACGGTCGAACAGCAGCCGGTAGCGCTCTTCCGTGCCGCGCATGTTGGCCAGCACGCGCCGGGCCATCCACAGCCACAACAGCGTGGCCAGGCAGGTGGCGCCGAAGATGGTCGAGTACAGCACGCGCCCCATCCAGACCGCGCCGTGCGCCACCTCCTGCGAGAACACCTTGGCGCGCGGCTCGATGTCGTCATTCAACGCGCGGATGCGCGCCTGCTGGCGCGCGATGCTGGCCCGGTCCATCTCGCCGTGCGCGTGGGCCGCCTGCAGCTCGTGGGCGATCGTATCCAGTGCAGCGACCTGGTCGTCGACCGAACGCCACGCCGCGAGCGCCTGCTTCATGTACGGGCCGGAAGCGAAATGGTCGAGCATGAAGATCACGCCCGGCACGGCCGACTGCATGGTGTTGACGCGCACCAGCGCATCAGCCACCGCCTGGCGGTCGTAGTTGCCTGTGGCGACCACGTCGCGCGTCCAGCGGTCGATGCGCAGGATGTCGTAATTGCGGCGGTAGGCCGCCAGGTCGGCCGGGTTTCCGCTGGCGGCGTAGTTGCGAAGGTCGATGACCGCCTGCTTCTGCGCCTTGGACCAGATGCTCTCGCCGTTGAGGAAACCGGCGAGAGCGACCTGCACCTGCAATGCCCCCCAGGTAAAGGCAAGGATCAGCCCGATGACGGCCGCCAGCCCCCATGCCAGCGGCAGCAGGCGCCGTGGCAGTGAGTGCAATTTGGGCACGGCAGCAGGCATCTGGTCCCTTATCCTGTGGCTGTCCCGCGCAATTCTACGGGGGATTGTTCACCTTTCGTGCGTCATCAAGCCGCCGCCTCGTTCACGGTTCCGTAAACGCGCGGCTGCGCGATGCAGCGGTCGGCCAGAATCCGCATGCCGAGGTAGCTGCGTTTGACGCACTCGGTGAGATGGTCCACTTCATCGGCAGCCGGGGCGGTTCCCTTGAGCGTGCAGACGATTTCCAGCGCCTCCCAGGGGTGCGTGTCGTCGTAGGCGGCGTGCAGCTGCAGCCAGCGCAGGCTCTGCACGCGCTTGTCGGTCGGCATGCTCTGGGCGTAGCTGGCGCTGTCGTAGATCAGCTGCGACCACTCGCCGGTGGCACCTTCGACCGCGTAGTTGGTGGCCACGATACCGGCCGCCAGGCTGTCATGCTCGCTGACCTCCTCGCACCAATCGGCCAGCACCTGGGTGCCCTGGGCACGGTCGCCGTACAGGACCTCCCAGCGCGGCACGCCGGCGCCCTCGGCCCAGTTGAGCCAGTGGTCGGCGTGGTTCTGCTCGACGCGGATGTTGCGCACCAGCCAGCGGCGGGCCATGTTGTCGCCCGGGCTGCGGCCGTACTGGGTCTTGAGCAGGTTGCGCGCCATGTAGGCGGGAAAGCGCTCGATCACCGGCCAGATGCCCGCCATGAAGTCGCGGGTGCCCTGGCGGCCCAGCCGCACCTCGCGCATCAGGTCCCACAGCTCGTGGCGGATCACGCTCTGCTTGGTTTCCTCGCAGGCGCCGACCATGTCCTGCGCCCACTGCGGATAGCTGGAAATCTCGGTCAGGGGACCGGTCCTTTCGAAACGATGGTTCATTGCGTTGCTCCTCTCGGGGTGTGCTGCGCGGCATTCGATGCGGGCTACCCACGCATGGGCGCCCGTTCCCCCGGCTCGCAGCGCGCCAGGGAAATCCATGATTCCAATCGGCTGTCTCATGAATGGGGAATGCGCACACGCCCCGGGTGGGCCGTTCACGCCCGAGAAGGATTCAACGTAGGCATGTCCCCATCTTCGCGCCGAACGCCCCCGCTTGCGTCAAGGCGACGTGCGCGGCGCGCGGATCAGTGGCGGGTGCGTTGCTCGGCGGCCAACACGGAGGCCACGTCACGCGCGTAGGTTCGGGTAGCCCGCAGCAGGAGCAGCAGGCCCGCAACCGCCAGCGGCGCCAGCATCACCAGGAAGGTGTACTGCAGCCCCGCCGCGCCCAGGCGGGCCGTGGCCACGCCCCCGGCCGCGGCGCCCGCCGCCTCGCTGCCGGTCTGCGCGTGGCCGGCGAAATCGCCCGCCACGTAGCCGAACAGTGGCGGTGCGATCGCCTCCAACGCAAAGCGGAAAGTCGCCCGCACGCCCTCGGCGCGGCCCCACAGCGCCGAGGGCATCACGTCCAGCCGCGCGGCGTCCACCGCCGGGTTGGCTCCGCCGATGCCGGCCGCGGCGAGAAAGAAGAAAGGTCCGGCCAGCCACAGCGTGCCCAGCAGCAGCGCCGGCAGGAAGGCCGCCGTGGCCAGCAGGTAGGCCCCTGCCGCCACCAGCACACGCCCGGTCAGGCGGCCGCGGTCGATCAGCCGGTCGCCCAGGCGCCCGGCCAGCAACACGCCGACGATCGCGCCCAGCCCGAGCAGCACCGCCAGGCTGCTGGCCATCGCCTGGCCGAGCTCGAAACGCCCGCGCATGAACACGATGGCGAAGGTGCGCAGCCCGGTGAAGTAGAAGTAACCCAGCGCCGAGGCGGTGATCAGCGTGCGGTAGGTCGGCACGGCCAGCACGTAGCGCACGGCGCGCCAGAGCGAGGCGCTCGCCGGATTCATCGTCATCAGCGCGTGGCGTGGACGCACGCCGCGCCAGCGGATCACCCGCCGCAGCGAACCGCCCTGCGCCGCACTGCCAGCCGTGTCCCGGGCGGAAGTGTCCGCGCCGGGCACGCGGCGGGCACCGATCGGGATGCGGCTTTGCCCGCCGCGCAAGGGTTCGGGCAGGCAGCGCCAGAGCACCACCGCCAGCACGAAGCCCAGCGCAGCCAGCACGAGGAACGAGGCGCGCCAGGACAGCCACGCCGCGACGTTGCCGCAGACCAGGAAGCCGAACGCCACGCCGAGCAGTTCGCCCGCCAGCACGTAGCCGAAGATGCGCCCGCGTTCCCCGGGCCGGAAGAAGTCGCCGGTCAGCGAAGCGACCGCCGGCGAGGCGGCCGACGCGACCACGCCCAGTGCCATGCGGCTGAGCAACAGCATCGGGTAGGACACTGCAAAGCCGCTTACCACCATGGTCGCCGACCAGAGCACCAGCGCGATCGCCAGCAGGCGCACGCGCCGGACGCGGTCGACCAGCGCCCCGAAGGGGAGCGTCACCACGGCGGCGACCGCGGTCGAGGCAGTCACCAGCCAGCCGACCTGGAGGTTGCCAATGTGCAGCGCCGCTTTCATCGGCGCGGCCACCGCGCCCACGGTCGCCTTGTCGGCGGCGTCCAGTGACAGTACGCAGGCGAGCAGCACGATCACTTTCAACCGCGCGCGGCCTCCGGCCAGGTCCTGAAGCGGCTGCTCGATATCGTGGCGCAACCACCGGCGCAGCCAGCCTGCCGGCGCGGCGGCGCGAGCGTCGCTGTGGGTTGGGGCCATGCCGTGGATCCTGTGGGTTGCGCGGCGGTCCGCCCCGCGCGTGCCTCACGAAACGTTCTCGGGCAAGCATCAATCGTGGCCGCCCGACCTGGCGCGAGTGCCGCCGCATGTCCTGCTACCCGGCCGATTCCGGCACCTGTGCCGCCAACGGCGCGTCAACGGCCCGACGAGGACGCGCACAGGCGCCGCGGCCGGCGCTGGCGTTGCTGGCCCTCATGATGGCGCTGGCGCCCTTCGGCGACACCGAGTACACGCCGGCAATGCCCGCGATCGCCCATGCGCTGGGCGCCGACTACGGCATGGTGCAGCTGACCGTCGTCTTCGCGGTGTATGTGATTCGCGAACGGCGGGGCCTGCGCGAGCACGTCATGCATCGCCATGGGCGTACAGGGTGACCGTGCCCCCGACCACCATGGGCCCGGTTCCCCTTTGCGGCGTTGCAGCCGGGTAGCAGTGCTGCTTCTGAAGATCAGCCCTGGGTACCCGCGACCACCATCCAGGACACGCCAAAACGGTCGGCCACCATGCCGAAGCTGGAGGCGAAGAAGCTCGGCCCGAGCGGCTGTTGCACTTGGCCGCCTGCGGACAGTGCATCGAACAGCTTGCGCGCCTGCGCGTCGTCGTCGGCCGTGATGGAGAGGGACACGCCCTTGAACTCCGGCCGGCCGGTGGCGAAGCCGTCAGACGCCATGACCAGGGTCTGGCCGATCTGCAGCGCGGCGTGCATCACCTTGTCCGCCGGCGGCGGCTGGCCGCCCGGGCAGCCGGCGTCGCCCGGCGGCGCGTCCGAGTAGTGCATCAGGGCGAGCACCTTGGCACCGAGCGCGTCGCGGTAGAACGCGACGGCCTCTTCGCAGCGGCCATCGAAAAACAGGTAAGGCTGGACTTGCATGGGCGGTTCCTCGTCGGGATGAGCGGGCTTGCACTCTTGCGACGAGCGGACGGACCGGATTTCGACATCCGCCACGGAGTCCCTCCGAGGGAGAATCGGCCGCTACCGGGTCGGGACCGGCGCAAGTTCGGGCGTTCCGGTGAGCTGGCAGGCCAGCGCGTACAGCACGCGCAGGTCCTGGGCATCCAAGGTGTCGCCGTCCAGGCCGCGGAAATGGTGATGGAAGGAGCGCACCGCGGCCGCACGGTCGTCCAGCGGGTAACCCACCAGCGCCAGCGCCATCCAGGGATCGAAGCCGGGCGGTGGATCGACCAGCGGGCCTTGCGGCCACAGCCCGTACCCGACCTCGGCCAGGCGCTGCCAGGGAAACAGCGGACCGGGATCGTCCTTGCGGCCGGGCGCGAGGTCCTCATGCCCGATGATCTGCGTGGGCGGGATGTGCAGGCGCGTGGTGAGGTCCGCCAGCAGGCGCAGCAGGCTGTCGATCTGCGCGGGCGCGAAGGGCGAGTGGCCATCGTTGTCCAGCTCGATGCCGATCGATGCCGAGTTGAGATCGGTGATCGTGCCCCAGCGCCCGGGACCGGCCTGCCAGGCGCGCTTGCTGTCGGCGACCAGCTGGTAGATGTCGCCGTCGCTGCCGACCAGGTAATGCGCGCTCACCGGGCCGCCGCTGTTGGCGGTGCGCAGGGTGTGCAGGCTCTCCTGCACCGAATGCTGGTCGGTGAAGTGGATGACGATCGCCACGGGGCGGCGCTCGTCGTAGTTGGGTGACGGCACCCAGTGCGCCATCGGGTTGCGCACCGGACCGCACGCGGCCAGCAGCAAGGCCAGCGGGAGGAGGCGGCTCGCTCGAAGCAGCGGGGCGCACAGGCAACGGAGACGGGACACGGCAGTCATCAGTCGGTAGGGCATCGTCCGAACGTGCCGCAGCGGCTTGGGTGACGTCAAGGCCGCAGCGCCGCGGCCGTGACCGCCGTCCGCGTCCGCTTCGCGCATCTCCCGTGCCTGCTATGGTTGCCGGCGACGCCCGGCGGACCCGGTTGCTCGCGGTCCCTCGGCCCCAGCCACGCAAGGGAGCCACAGATGCCTGCCACCATTTCGTCCTCACCGGTCCGCCCGATGCTGCGCCACACGCTGCGCGCTCTGCCGCTGGCGACCCTGCTTGCGTTCGGACTGGTCACGACCGCACGGGCGGACGCCGGCGAGCAGGCGCGCTGGAAGCAGGAAGCCCGGGCAGTGACCATCACCCGCGACGACTGGGGCATCGCCCACGTGCACGGCAAGACGGATGCGGATGCGGTGTTCGGCATGGTCTACGCGCAGGCCGAGGATGACTTCAACCGCGTCGAGACCAATTACCTCAATTCCCTGGGCCGGCTGGCCGAGGCCGAGGGCGAACCGGCGCTCTGGTCCGACCTGCGCCAGCAGCTCTTCATCGATCCGGTGGAGCTGAAGAAGCTCTACGCGCAAAGCCCCGGCTGGCTGAAGCAGTTGATGAACGCCTGGGCCGACGGCCTCAACTACTACCTGGCCACCCATCCGGACGTGCACCCGCGCGTGATCACCCACTACGAACCCTGGATGGCGCTGAGCTTCACCGAGGGCAGCATCGGGGGGGATATCGAGCGCGTCTCGCTCAAGCAGCTGCAGGCCTTCTACGGCAAGCCCGACGACGCGCCGGTGCCGGTGGCGATGGCCCAGGCACATCCGACCTGGGTCGAACCGACCGGATCGAACGGCATCGCGATCGCACCGAAGCTCACCGCCGACGGCCACGCGCTGCTGCTGATCAACCCGCACACCTCGTTCTTCTTCCGTTCGGAGCTGCAGATGACCTCCGACGCGGGACTCGACGCCTATGGCGCGGTGACCTGGGGCCAGTTCTTCGTCTATCAGGGCTTCAACCACCACATCGGCTGGATGCATACCTCCACCGGCGCGGACGTGGTGGACGAGTTCGCCGAAACCATCGTGCGCAAGGACGGCAAGCCGTTCTACCGCTACGGCAAGGAGCTTCGACCCGTTACCGAGCGGGAGATCACCCTCGCCTATCGCGCGAAGGACGGCTCGAAGGCCAAACGCACGTTCACCGCCTACTTCACCCACCACGGCCCGATCGTGCGCGAGGCGAATGGCAAGTGGATCGCGATGGCGCTGATGAACCGGCCCATTCCCGCGCTGGAACAAAGCTGGCTGCGCACCAGGGCGCATGACTACGCCAGCTACATGAAGGTGGCCGAGCTCAAGGCCAACTCGTCCAACAACACCTTGTTCGCGGACGACAAGGGCGAGATCGCCTATCTGCACCCGCAATTCATTCCCAGGCGTGACGACCGCTTCGACTACACCAAGCCGGTCGACGGCTCCGACCCGGCCACGGACTGGCACGGCCTCACGCCGCTGGACCAGGCGCCGCACGTGTTCAACCCGGCCAACGGCTGGGTCTACAACACCAACAACTGGCCCTACTCCGCCGCCGGCAAGGACAGCCCGAAGAAGCAAGACTTCCCCCGCTACATGGACACCTTCGGCGAGAACCCGCGCGGCCTGCACGCGATCCGCGTGCTCACGGGGAAGGACGACTTCACCCGCGCCTCGCTGATCACCGCCGCGTTCGACTCCTACCTGCCGGCGTTCGCGCGGCAGATCCCGATCCTGGTCGCGGACTACGATGCCCTTCCTGCAAGCGATCCGCTGAAGAAGAAGCTCGCCGGCCCCATCGCCATGCTGCGCCACTGGGACTACCGCTGGGGTATCGCCTCGATGCCGACCTCGCTGGCGGTGTTCTGGGGCGACACGCTGTGGGACGAAGTGAGCAAGGCGGACACTGCCGAAGGCTTGTCGATCTACGACGCCATGGCCGAAAAGGCCGGCTCGAAGGCGCGCCTGGGTGCGCTGGTCGAGGCGGTCGACCGCTTGCAGAAGGACTTCGGCCACTGGGGCGTGCCGTGGGGCGAGATCAACCGCTTCCAGCGCATCAACGGCGACCTGGTGCAGCCATTCGACGACAGCAAACCCAGCATCCCGGTGCCCTTCACCTCGTCGCGCTGGGGTTCGCTGGCCTCCTTTGGCGCGCACCGCTGGCCCGGCACAAGGCGCTACTACGGCACCAGCGGCAACAGCTTCGTCGCCGTGGTCGAGTTCGGACCGAAGGTCAGCGCGCGCGCGATCACGGCCGGCGGCGAGAGCGGGCATCCGCAATCGCCGCACTTCAACGACGAGGCCGAGCGCTACACCACCGGCAACCTGCGCGAGGTGTACTACTGGCCGGATCAGTTGAAGGGGCATACCGAGCAGGTCTACCACCCGGGCGAGGGCAAGAACGTCCTCTGACGCGGCATTTTGTAGGAGCGCACCTGTGCGCGACCGCCATGCAACGATGTGGCCCGCGGTCGCGCACGGGTGCGCTCCTACGGAACCGGCGGCGGTTGAGATGGCCATGGCGGGCTCCATGTAACTTCCACGCAACCGCTGGAACCGCCATGACCGCTCCCACCCCACTCCGCATCGACTTTGTCTCGGACGTCTCCTGTCCCTGGTGCGCCGTCGGCCTCGCATCGCTCGAGCAGGCCCTCCAGCGCCTCGGCGGCACGGTGCAGGCGGACATCCACCTGCAGCCGTTCGAACTCAACCCGCAGTTGCCGGCGGAAGGCGAAGACGCCACCGAGCACCTGATGCACAAGTACGGCATCGACACGGCGCAGGTGGAAGCCAATCGTGCGGTGATCCGCGAGCGGGCGGCAGCGGTGGGGTTCGCCTTCAACATGGGTGTCGGCAGCCGCGTGTACAACACTTTCGACGCGCATCGCCTGCTGCACTGGGCGGAACTCAAGGGCCGCCATCTCGCGCTGAAGAAGGCGCTGCTGCGCGCCTACTTCACCGACGGCGAGGACGTGGCTTCGCGCGAGGTGCTGGTGCGCCTGGCCGGCGAGGCGGGGCTGGAGGGTGAGGAAGCGCGCGATGTCCTTGAAAGCGGCGCGTATGGCGACGAGGTGCGCGCACAGGAACGGCTCTTCCAGCAGCGCGGCATCCGCTCGGTGCCGGCGACCATCGTCAACGGGACGCACCTGATTCCGGGCGGACAGCCGCCGGAGGTGTTCGAGCAGGCGTTGCGCGAGATCGCCGGATCGGTGAACGGCTGACCGGGAGCGCTTCGAGCGCGACCGCAAGGCACCGCAAGGCACCGCAAGGCAAAGATCCAACACGCCTTTGATTGCGTACAAGGCCCCGGAATGAACGTTCCGCGATTGCGCGGCGCGATCTTCATCTTCGCCGGCGCACGCTGGCGCCCGTTCGCTACCGGATCCCTGCCATGCGCCTGCGTCCGTCCGCCCTGTTCGGTCCCCTGGTCGCCCTCTTGCTGGCCGCGTGCAGCGCAGGCGGCGACATCACCCGGCCCATTCCGACGCGGCTGGTGCCCGCCACGCAGCCGCCGCACCGGCTGGTCGTCATGCTTCCCGGGCGCGGCGATGACCTCCAATCGCTGGGCCGACGCGGCATCGCTCAGACGATTCATCGGCAATGGCCGGACGCGGACGTGATCCTGACCGGCTTGACCATGCCATTCTACCGCGAAGGCCGCGCAACCGAACGGTTGCATGATGAAGTCATTGCGCCAGCGAGCGCGCGCCGCTACGACCAGATCTGGCTCGCGGGCATCTCGCTCGGAGGGCTGGGCGCGCTGATGTACGACCGGGCGTATCCGGGCGAGATCGACGGCATGCTGCTGATCTCGCCCTACCTCGGCGACAAGGCCATCTATCGCGAGATCCAGGCCGCGGGCGGGCTCGATCGCTGGCAACCGGGGCCCGTGCAGGCGTTCACCCAGGAAACCTACCAGCGCGAACTGTGGCGCTACATCCAGCGCTGGTCGGACGATCCCCGGCGGACCGTTTCGGTGTGGGTTGCCTACGGCGACAGTGAACGCTTCCGCGACCGCATCGCCCTGCTCGCCTCACAACTGCCACCGGGCCACGCCTTCGAACTGCCGGGCCACCACAACTGGACTCTATGGCAGCCGGCGGCAAAGACGTTGCTGGAACATGCCCGACCGGAGGCCGTCTCACCGGAGGCCACGGGCCGGGACACGAGCGAGCGGAAACAGCGGACCGGGAACTAGCCTCGACCGGGGATCTGCAAGCCACGCTCCACCGCCGGGCGAGCCAGCCCGCGTTCCAGCCACGCCGGCACGTTCGACAGCTCGTCGAAATGCACCAGGTCGCGCGCTTCATAAAAGCCGACCAGGTTGCGCACCCAGCCCAACGTGGCGATGTCCGCAATGCTGTAGTCCTCGCCCATCAGCCACGGCCGCTCGTCAAGGCGCGCTTCCAGCACGCCGAGCAGGCGGCGCGATTCATCCACGTAGCGCTTGAGCGGGCGCTTGTCCTCGTACTCGCGCCCGGCGAATTTGTGGAAGAAACCCACCTGCCCGAACATCGGCCCGATCGCCGCCATCTGGAAGAACAGCCACTGGATGGTTTCCCAGCGCAGCGCCGGATCGGCCGACAGGAACATGCCGGTCTTCTCGGCCAGATAGAGCAGGATCGCGCCGGACTCGAACAGCCCGATCGGCTCGCCGCCGGGCCCGTCCGGATCGATGATCGCCGGGATCTTGCCGTTGGGGTTCAGCGAGAGGAACTCCGGCGTCCTGTTCTCGTCGCGCATGATGTCGACAAGGTGTGGCTCATAGGCCAGCCCGGTCTCCTCCAGCATGATCGACACCTTCACGCCGTTGGGCGTGTTGAGCGAATAGAGCTGGATGCGGTCCGGATGCCGTGCCGGCCAGCGCGCGGTGATCGGAAAGGCGGACAGATCGGGCACGGCGGTTGCTCCTTGGAACCAATCGGGAAACATGGGGATTGCCAGGGTCGAGTGCAACGGCTCCGGGCGAGCGCCCACCCTCCCGGGCAGTGCTCGAAGGGCCATCAACGCGATTCCGCGCAAGTTCCACCGCACCGCTCATGGGCGCCCCATCGGTCGCTGGTACGCGACGCCCAGCGCCGGCGCGCCCTGGGCGAACACCTCGAGGGCTCGCCCCCCCAGCGCTGGCGCAAACGCGGAGGCGGTTTCAAGGCGAAGCGGCGGGGTCGAGTTGGTCTTGTTGAATGGCCACGACCGGATCGCTCCGATCGTTGGCGCCAAGCGTCCAACCGGGCGGGTCGCTGGCGGGGAAACTCTGTTCCAGCTGGTCGTCGATCCTGCGTTCGGCGGCCTTGCGCATGCCCGCGCTATTGGCGGGAGGCGGGCGGGAAACGGGCTTGCTCATGGATGCCTCCTTACGGGGCGTGCGCACGCCACACGACGGACGCCTGGGGCTCGAGCGACCTGGGGTGGATGCCTCGACGGTCCGATCCTGCGCGCGGCGCCCGGGGCCTGCATTGATGCAGGTCAGCGCCTCCGTCCGGGACGCAAAGCCTGGCTCCAGGCGCCCCCGCGCTCAGCGCACGCCGACGCGGGTCCTCGGTTCGGCGGGCGCCTCGACGGAAGCGTCGACGTTCTCCTGCACCAACGCCACCGCGCGTGCCTGGCGGCGCAGGCTTTCCCACCGGATCCAGCCAGCCGCCAGCGCCATGCCGCCGAAGGTGAGCGGCCCACCAGGCCAGGAGTGCGACTTGAACACGTTGATGCCGAAACTGGCGGTGGCGAGCAACAGCACCGGCAGCCAGCCATGCCCCGCCCGCTTCAGCGAGATCGCGCCCGCCACCGCGCCAAAGGACAACGACAGGCGCCCGATCAGGCCCATCAGCGGCGCGTCGGTGAAGCCCTGGCCGCCAAGCACCGGGTCGAACCACAAGGCATCGATCATGTCGCGCCAGGACTCCGGGCTTCCGGAGGCGAGCGCACCTTTTACCAGCAGGCCGATCACCAGACCCGCTGCCGTGTCGAAGGTGGTGAAAGCCACGGCGAACACGAACATGCCGGCCTTGCACAGCCACGCGGCCCAGTCGGTCCGGTCGCGCACCAGCATGGCCATCGACAGCGCGGAGAGCGGGAACAGGGGAATCTGCGCGTAATGCACGAACATCCACCGTCCCACGTCCAGGTCGAACAGGTCGTGCGGGTGCGGGTGGAAGATTTCGACGACCGCCAGCACCAGCGGCGCGGCGACGACCATCGCGATGGCGAACCAGGGCTTCACGGCAAACGCGCTCATGCGCTTGCCCTGCCAGGCGTGCTGGACGGTGGGGACATGGAGCCAACCTACCCCGCGTCTGGTCTACGCGATGTAGCGGCGCTCGACCACGGTCGCGTCCGGTCAGCTTCCGTACTGGCGAGGGGCCCATAGGCTCGCAGCGCTGCTAAAATCACCCGGCTGCGCCACCCGGCGCGCCATCAACTTCCTGGAGGACGCATGGGATTCCTGCACGGCAAGCGTGCCCTGATCGTCGGCATCGCCAGCCAGCGCTCGATCGCCTGGGGCATTGCCAACGCGATGCATCGCGAGGGCGCACAACTGGCCTTCACCTATCAGAACGAGCGGCTGAAGGACCGCGTCGACGAGGCGGCCAACGCGTTCGGCTCCAACATCGTGCTGCCCTGCGACGTGGCGCAGGACAACCAGATCGACCAGATGTACGCGGAACTCGGCAAGCACTGGGACGGCTTCGACATCCTGGTGCATTCGGTCGGTTTCGCACCGCGCGAGGCCTTGCAGGGGCAGTACCTGGACAACCTCACGCGCGAGAACTTCACCATCGCGCACGACATTTCCAGTTACAGCCTGGCCGCGCTGGCCAAGGCTGCGCGCCCGATGATGGCCGGCCGCGGCGGCGCCATTCTCACGCTGACCTATCTGGGCGCCGAGCGTGCGCTCAACAACTACAACGTGATGGGCCTGGCCAAGGCCAGCCTGGAAGCGAACGTTCGCTACCTGGCCTTCAACCTCGGCCCGGAAGGCACCCGCGTCAACGCCATCTCGGCCGGCCCGATCAAGACCCTGGCTGCCGCGGGCATCTCCAACTTCCGCAAGATGCTCGACCACGTGGATGAGAACGCCCCGCTGCGGCGCAGCGTGACCATCGACGAGGTCGGCAACGTCGGTGCGTTCCTGTGCTCGGACCTGGCCTCGGGCGTGACCGGCGAGATCACCTACGTGGACGCGGGCTACAACATCCTGGGCATGACCGGCATCTGAGCCGGAGGCCACCGCGAACCAAAAAGGCGGCCTTCGGGCCGCCTTTTTTTATCCCTCACCGGGCAACCCGGCTCGAGCACGGCACGCCGGCGAATGGAAGCGTTGCCATGCCTGTGACCGGGCAACCGCTCTTCCGGGAGGCCGCAAACAAGGAGGCGACCCGAAGGTCGCCTCCTTTGCTTGCAACTGGCGCCCAGCGCCTACATCCGGTCTTTGGCGATCTTGATTTCGGTCTTCGCCTTCAGCGCGTCGATGAAGCCCTCGGTGGCCACGTTGCCATACGCTGCCAGCATGCTCTGGCGCAGCACCTTGCGCTGCTCGGGCGTCACCTTGGACAGGTCGCCGTCCTGCACCTTGTCCACGGCCAGCAACGCGTAGGCGCCCTCGGGCAAGGCCACGGCCGCGAACTGCGGCTTGCCGTCCTTCGGGTGCGGCAGCAGGAACGCCTCGTCACGCAGCTGCTCGGGCAGCCCCTGCTGCACGCGCAACGCCTCCGGCACGCTCTCGACGGCGGCGCCGGCCGAGGCGGCCACGACGTCCATCGCCTCGCCCTTCTGCAGGCGCGCGAGCAGGCCTTCGGCACGCTGCTTGGCTGCCGCGGCGATGCGCTCGTCCAGGATGTCCTTCTCGATCGCGTCGCGCACTTCCGCCAGCGGCTTGACCGCGGCGGGAACGTGCTTGTCGACGTGGATCACGACGGAGTGGTCGTTGCCCAGGTCGATCAGGCCGGAGTTGTTGCCCTGCACCAGCACGTCGTCGGAGAACGCCGCCTTGGCTACCTTGGGGTCGGCGGCGATGCCGCTCTTGTCGCCTTCGCGCGTGAACAGGCCCGTGCTCTTGATTGGCAGGTCCAGCGCCTGCGCGGCAGGCTCCAGCGAGGTCGGGTTCTGGTAGGTCTTGTCGGCCAGCTTGCCGGCCACTTCGTTGTACTTGCGCTCGCGTTCGGCGGCGACGGCTTCCTGCTCGAGCTGGCTGCGTACTTCCTCGAACGGCTTGGCCTGGCCGCTGCGGACATCGCGCAGCCAGATGATGTGATAGCCCTCGTCCGACAGCACCGGCTTGGAGATCTGGCCCTTCTGCAGCGAGAACAGCGCCTCGTCGAACGCCTTGTTGGTTACGCCCTGCTCCAGCCAGCCGAGGTCGCCGCCCTGGCGCTTCGAACCCAGGTCGGCCGAATCCTTCTCTGCCAGCTTGGCGAAGTTGGCGGGCGTCGCCTCGGCGGCGATTTGCTGCGCCTTGGCCAGCGCGGCTTTCTGCTGCTCGGGCGTGGCGTTCTTGGGTACGTCGACCAGGATGTGCGAGACCAGGCGCTGCTCCGGCTGCACGAAGCGCTGCTTCTCGTCTGCGTAGCGCTTGCGCAGGTCGTCCTCGGTCGGCGGGTTGTCCACCTTGAGGTCGGCCGCGTTGACTTCGACGTAGCGGATGGCAACCTGCTCGGGCGCCATGAACTCGGCCTGGTGCTGCTTGTAGTAGGCCTGGACCTGCGCATCGGTGACCTTGCTGTCAGTGAGCGCCGGCCGCGGCAGCATCGCGTAGCGCAGGTCGCGGCGTTGCAGGCGCAGCTTCAGGAAGCGGTCGACCTCGTCCTCGGTAATGATGGTGCTCGCGGTGAGCGCATCGGGAATCAGGCTGATCGCCATCGACGATCGCACTTCGTCCTCGAACGTCGCGGGGGTCTTGCGCTGGGCGGCAAGCACGGCCTGGTAGGTGGCCGCGTCGAACTGGCCATTCACCTGGAAAGACGGGATCGCGGCAATGGCGTCGCGCACCGCGGCATCGGAAACGCGCAGGCCCAGGTCGTCATTGGCCTTGAGCAGCAACTGCTGGTCCACCATGGCGTCCAGCACGCGCTCCTTCATCTCCGGCTGCTCGTACACGCTCGGATCGAACTGGTCGCCCATCTGCGCGCTGGCCTGCTGGCGCAGCTGGTTCATGCGGTTCTGGAAATCCTGCTGGCTGATCTCCTGCTTGCCGACCTTGGCCACGAAGGTCTCGGTGCGCGAAGTGAAATAGCCCTCGATGCCGAAGAAGGACATGGCAAACACCGCCACGCCCAGCACGACGATGGACGGCCAGCCGTGCATCTTGTCTCTCAACGACTGCAGCATATGGATTCCCGCGATTCGAAGCTTTGCAAGCGGCAAAGCATAAACGACAAGGGCGCCACGCGGGCGCCCTTGGAATTACTGGCGGAGTGGACGGGACTCGAACCCGCGACCTCCGGCGTGACAGGCCAGCATTCTAACCGACTGAACTACCACTCCGCGATTCTGGTGGGTGCTGTAGGGATCGAACCTACGACCCTCGCCTTGTAAGGGCGACGCTCTACCGCTGAGCTAAGCACCCGAAACCGAGCGAACTAGCCGCTCAGTTTAGGGCATCCTTCAGAGTCTTGCCAGCCTTGAACGCCGGCACCTTGGAAGCCTTGATCTTGATCGTCTCGTTGGTGCGCGGGTTGCGACCGGTACGAGCGGCGCGCTTGCGCACGGTGAACGTACCGAAGCCGACGACCGACACGTCGTCGCCCTTCTTCAGCGCCTTCTGCACGGTCTCGAAGAACGCTTCGAGGGCGCGGCCGGCGTCGGCCTTGGTCAGCTCGGCCTTTTCGGCGACGGCATTGATCAGATCGGTTTTATTCATTGAGACACTCCCTTAAACGGTTTGCTGCCCGCGTGATCGGTCTGGGACGAGAAAACGCCGCCATGGAATGGCATGACCGGCATCCCCCGCAACCCCGCATCGCTACGCCAAATGCACGGCGCTTTGACTGCGGTGCCGCCTTTATACCAGTGCCTCGCGGCGGTCCGCAATACAAGCAATACCAACGGTTCCCGGGGTTCGGCACCGACCGTAACCACTTGCAAACGGCGACCGGAACGGCTACCGCGCACCGTGCTGCGAAAGGCCCTGCGTGAAGGCAAAAAAAAGGCCGCCCGGGAGCGGGCGACCTTGGAGAAAAAACGTTGAAGATCAGTGTGCGCGAGTACGGTTCTCAGCCGTTTCCTCGGTCGCCGGCTCGACCGGCGCGAGCTCCTCGCCGGCACTTTCGACCGCCGGTTTGGCCGGACGCAGCGGATGCTCCAGCGCGATATCGAGCACTTCGTCGATCCAGCGCACGGCATGGATGTCCAGCGAAGAGGTGACGTTGGCCGGGATGTCGGCCAAGTCCTTCTTGTTCTCTTCGGGGATGATCACGGTGGTGATGCCTCCACGATGCGCCGCGAGCAGCTTCTCCTTGAGCCCGCCGATCGGCAGCACGCGGCCGCGCAGGGTGATCTCACCGGTCATCGCCACTTCCGAACGCACCGGCACTTTCGTCAGCACCGAAACCAGCGCGGTGCACATGGCGATGCCTGCGCTGGGGCCGTCCTTCGGCGTGGCGCCCTCGGGCACATGGATGTGCACGTCCAGGTTCTGGTAGAAGTCCGGGTCGATGCCGAGCTGGTCCGCGCGTGCGCGCACCACCGACATCGCGGCCTGGATCGATTCCTTCATCACGTCGCCAAGCTGGCCGGTGTGCACCAGCCGACCCTTGCCCTGCACCACCGAGGCCTCGATGCTGAGCAGGTCGCCGCCGACCGACGTCCAGGCCAGGCCGGTCACCAGGCCGACCTCGTTCTCCTGCTCCGCACGACCGAAGTCGAAGCGGCGCACGCCCAGGTAATGCTCGATGTTCTCCGGGGTGACGGTGACCTGCGTCGCGCCTGGCTTCTTTTTCGTCTTGGTCGCAGCCTTCGTCGCGGGCTTGGCTTTCGCCTGCTTGACCTGTCCCAGCGTAAGCTCCTTGACCACCTTGCGGCAGATCTTGGCGATCTCGCGCTCGAGGTTGCGCACGCCCGACTCGCGCGTGTAGTAGCGAACGATGTCCCGCACGGCTTCGGGATCGATGCTCAGTTCTTCCAGCTTCAGGCCGTTGGCCTTCAGTTGCTTGGGCAGCAGGTAGCGCTGGGCGATCGCCAGCTTCTCATCCTCGGTGTAGCCGGGGACGCGGATGACTTCCATGCGATCCAGCAGCGGCCCGGGGATGTTGAGCGAGTTGGCGGTGGCGATCCACATCACCTCGGAGAGATCCAGGTCGACCTCCAGGTAATGATCGTTGAAGGCATGGTTCTGCTCCGGATCAAGCACCTCGAGCAGCGCCGACGACGGATCACCGCGGAAATCCATCGACATCTTGTCGATCTCGTCGAGCACGAACAGCGGATTGCGCGTGCCGACCTTGTTGAGGTTCTGCACGATCCGACCCGGCATCGAGCCGATGTAGGTGCGCCGGTGTCCGCGGATCTCCGCTTCGTCGCGCACGCCGCCCAGGCTCATGCGGACGAACTTGCGGTTGGTCGCCTTGGCGATCGACTGGCCGAGCGAGGTCTTGCCCACGCCGGGCGGACCGACCAGGCACAGGATCGGGCCCTTCATGGTGTTCACGCGCTGCTGCACGGCGAGGTATTCGAGGATGCGGTCCTTGACCTTCTCCAGGCCGAAGTGGTCCGCATCGAGCACTTCCTGAGCGACGGCGAGATCCTTGCGGACCTTGGTCTTCTTTTTCCACGGCACGCCGGTGAGCCAGTCGAGGTAGTTGCGCACCACCGTGGCTTCGGCCGACATCGGCGACATCTGCTTGAGCTTGGACAACTCCTGCTTGGCCTTGGCCAGCACCGGCTTGGGCATGCCGGCGTCCTCGATCTTCCGCTGCAGTTCCTCGAGCTCGTTGACGCCTTCCTCGCCCTCGCCCAGCTCCTTCTGGATCGCCTTCATCTGCTCGTTGAGGTAGTACTCGCGCTGGCTCTTCTCCATCTGCGACTTGACGCGGCCGCGGATGCGCTTTTCGACCTGCTGCAAGTCCATCTCGCCATCGACCAGGCCTATCAGCAGCTCCAGGCGCTGGCCGACATCGGCCGTCTCCAGCACTTTCTGCTTCTCGGCCATACGCACGGTCAGGTGGGCGGCGATCGAATCGGCCAGGCGCGAGGGATCGTCGATGCCCGACAAGGTGGCGAGCACTTCCGGCGGCAGCTTGCGGCTCTGCTTGACCAGTTGCTCGAACAGCGACACCAGCGTGCGCGAGATGACGTCGAGCTCGCGCTCCTTGGCGCTGTAGACCGGCTCGATGACGCGCGAGCGGGCCATCAGCATGCCGTTCTCGTTGCGGTATTCCTCGATGGACACGCGCGACTGCCCCTCGACCAGCACCTTGACGGTTCCGTCGGGCAGCTTGAGCAACTGCAGCACGCCGGCCAGGGTGCCTACTTCGTGCAGATCTCCGGCGACCGGGTCGTCGATGTCGGGGCTCTTCTGCGCCACCAGCAGGATCTGTCGCTCGCCTTCCATCGCATGCTCGAGCGCGCGCATCGACTTGTCGCGTCCGACGAAAAGCGGGATGACCATGTGGGGGTAGACCACCACGTCGCGCAGCGGCAGCACCGGGAGTGCGTCGAGCGTGGCGCCGGTAGCGGTAACGGAGGCGTGTTTTGCCATCGAAAAAGTCCCCGAGGATTTGTAAGGTTTGCCCCGACACTGCGCCGAGGCCTCCGACAGGTCAAGTGGAGTCGACCCGTGCCGCCATCAAGTCAATGCGACCAGGCCGGGCGGCTGAAACGGTGGCTTGCAGATTCCAGGCCAAGGCTACGCAGCCCGCGCCAGGCCGGGTGAGAACCACGACGCAACGCGGCTTGCATGGCCCAGGCGAAGCAGGCGCCTGTGTGCCTGTCCGCCAAAAAACAAACGGCCCCGGCAATGGCCGGGGCCGCTGTTTTTTGACGCCTTGTGTCGGTCAGGCGGCGTCGCCACCCTCACCCGCCACGCGTTGCTGTTGCAGGTTGCCGCGGTAGATAAGGTAGGGCTCGGCCTGGCCTTCGATCACCGCGTCATCGACCACCACCTTGCTGACGTGTTCCAGCGAGGGCAGTTCGTACATGGTGTCCAGCAGCACCTGCTCCAGGATGGTCCGCAGGCCGCGGGCGCCGGTCTTGCGCTTGAGCGCCTTCTTGGCGATCGCCTGCAGGGCTTCCGGGCGGAACTCCAGCTCCACGCCCTCCATCTCGAACAGGCGGCGGAACTGCTTGGTCACCGCGTTCTTCGGCTCGGTGAGGATCTTCACCAGCGCCGGCTCGTCCAGCTCGTCCAGCGTCGCCACGACCGGCAGGCGGCCGACGAACTCCGGGATCAGGCCGAACTTGACCAGATCCGACGGTTCCACCTCGGCCAGGACCTTGCCCAGGTTCTCGGTGCGCTCCTTGGAGCGGACCTCGGCCGAGAAACCGATGCCGGTGGTCTCCGAGCGCTGCTGGATCACCTTCTCCAGGCCCGCGAACGCACCGCCGCAGATGAAGAGGATGTTCTTGGTGTCAACCTGCAGGAATTCCTGCTGCGGATGCTTGCGCCCACCCTGCGGCGGTACCGAGGCCAGCGTGCCCTCGATCAGCTTGAGGAGCGCCTGCTGCACGCCTTCGCCCGAAACGTCGCGGGTGATCGAGGGGTTCTCGCTCTTACGCGAGATCTTGTCGATCTCGTCGATATAGACGATGCCCGACTGCGCCTTGTCGACGTCGTAGTCGCACTTCTGCAGCAGCTTCTGGATGATGTTCTCGACGTCCTCGCCCACATAGCCCGCTTCGGTCAGCGTGGTGGCGTCGGCGATGGTGAACGGCACGTTGAGCAGGCGCGCAAGCGTTTCGGCCAGCAGCGTCTTGCCCGAGCCGGTCGGACCGATCAGGAGGATGTTGGACTTGCCGAGCTCGACCTCGTCGCTCTTCTGGCGCGATTCCATGCGCTTGTAGTGGTTGTACACGGCCACCGCCAGCGCCTTTTTGGCGCGGGTCTGGCCGACCACGTACTGGTCGAGGGTGTCCATGATCTCGCGGGGTTTGGGCAGGTGGCTACGCCCGGAGGCGGCCTTCTCCTCCAGCTCCTCGCGGATGATGTCGTTGCAGAGCTCTACGCACTCGTCGCAGATGAACACGGATGGACCCGCGATCAGCTTGCGCACTTCATGCTGGCTCTTGCCGCAGAAGGAGCAGTAGAGAATCTTGCCGCTGTCGTTGGAACGGCCCTGCCGCTCGTCGCTCATATCAGGTCCTGCTGTGTTTCGGTTGCAGCGCCAGAATAGCACAGGGCTCCGCGCCTGCTTGCGCGTGCGCGGAGCATGCTTCCTGGCGATCTATCGGCCAGAATCAGGCGGGCTGAAGTCAGGCCGACTTGACCGTTTCGACACCGCGGCGGTCGAGCACCTGGTCGATCAGGCCGTAATCGCGGGCCTCGATCGGGTTCATGAAGCGGTCGCGCTCCATGTCCCGCTCGATCTTCTCCAGCGGTTGGCCGGTGTGATCGACGTAGAGCTGGTTCAGGCGCTGGCGGATATAGAGGATCTCGCGCGCCTGGATCTCGATGTCGGTTGCCTGGCCCTGGGCGCCACCGGAGGGCTGGTGGATCATGATGCGCGAGTTCGGGAGCGAGAAGCGCTTGCCCTTCGCACCCGCCATCAGGAGCAGCGAACCTGCGCTGCACGCCTGGCCGATGCACATGGTGCTGACATCAGGCTTGATGAACTGCATCGTGTCGTAGATCGCCAGGCCCGCGGTCACCGCGCCGCCCGGGCTGTTGATATACAGGTGGATGTCCTTGTCCGGATTCTCCGACTCCAGGAACAGCATCTGCGCGATCAGCACGTTGGCGACCTGGTCGTTGACCTCGCCGACCAGGAAGATCACCCGCTCCTTCAGCAGGCGCGAGTAGATGTCATAGGAACGCTCGCCGCGAGCGGTCTGCTCGACGACGATCGGCACCAGGTTGAGGTTCTGGATCGGGGCCATGGCCATGCGTGCTTGTTCTCCGGATGAGGCCCGCGCTCAGGCGGGCCTGATGATGGTGCCTGGCAGTGTCGCTCAGGCGCCGGCCGGGCGCATCACCTCGTCGAAGCCCAGGTGCTTGTCGGTGGTCTTGGCGTGCTCGGCCACCCACTCGGCCACCTGGTCTTCCATCACGCGGTTCTGCAGCCCAGACATCAATTGGGGGTCGGCGTTGTAGAGTTCAACGACCTTCTCCGGCTCCTCGTAGGTGGAGGCGATCGCGGCCAGCTGTTCGGCCACCCGCTTGCGGTCGATCTTCAACTCCTGCTTGCGGGCGATCTCGCCCATCAGGAGACCGGCGATCACGCGCTTGCGCGCCATCGGCCTGGCTGCCTCGACCAGCTGCGGCGGCGGCTGCTGTCCGCGCGGCACGCTGCCGGCGGTCAGGTTGCGCGCCTCGGACTGCACCATCAAGTTCGGCACCTCCAGTTCGCCGTGGGCGTCGGCCAGCTTTTCGGCGACCTCGGCCTTGAGCCGGCCCATCAGGGTGGCCTTGAGCTCGCGCTCGAGGTTGGCGCGGACTTCCTTGCGGAAGGTGTCCAGGTTGCCGTCGGCAATACCGAAAAGCTTGGCGAACTCTTCGTTCACTTCCGGCAGTTGGGGTGCCTGGACCTTGATGATCTTGAAGCTGACCTGGGCGGTCTTGCCGGCGAGCTGCGCGTTGCCGAAGTCCTCCGGGAAGGCTATTTCGGTCTCGAACTCGTCGCCCGCCGAACGGCCGGTCAGGGCCTCGTCCAGCGCCTTGAACAGCGTGCCCGAACCCAGCACGCTGCCTGCGCGCTCCAGACCCTCGGCCGGGAAGCGGTAGTCGCCCGCGGTGGCGGCGTACTCGAACATCACGAAGTCGCCCTCGGCCGAGGCGCGCGCGACCTCGTCGAAGCTGCGGCGCTGCAGGCGCAGGGTTTCGATCATTTTCTCGATGTCCGCGTCGGTCACCTCGGCGACCGGGCGGTTGATCTCGAGCGCGGTGACGTCGACTTCCGGGAATTCCGGCATCACCTCGAACGTGGCGGTATAGGCGATCTCGCCATTTTCCGGCTTGCCGGTGGTATCGATCGACGGATTGGCGACCGGGCGCAGGTTCTCCTTCTCGAAGGCCTCGCGCAGGGTGCTGCCGATCAGGTCGGACAGAACCTCGCCGCGCACCTGCGAGCCGAAGCGCTGCTGGATCACGGTCGCCGGCACCTTGCCCGGGCGGAAGCCCTTCAGGCGCACCGTGCGACCCATCTCGGCGATGCGCGCGCTGACCTGCGACTCCAACTGGTCCGCCGGGAACCGCACCGTGAGCTTGCGCTCGAGCTTGCCGACGTTCTCAACCGAAAACTGCATGACGACTCCTGGTGACTCTCGTGATGGGCCGGCGTGCGGGCCGGCCTTGCAGAAACTGATAAGGGAATGGTGCGAAAGGAGGGACTCGAACCCTCACGGGGGTTACCCGCCAGAACCTAAATCTGGTGCGTCTACCAGTTCCGCCACTTTCGCATCGTGCCCGCAGACCGAAGCGGCGGATTCCGAACGGAAATCGGCCCAAGCGCCCCGCCCCGCTAAGTCGATGATTCCCTTGCGCCAAAGCGGGGCATTTTACGGTTGCGCGGCGGGGCAGCACAAGCACGCCGCCCCGCTCCCGAACAATGATGCTGCCGGTCAGCACCGCCTTTGCTCCCTCCCCCTCCCGGCAGAGGAGCAACGGCAAAAAAACAGGCGCCCGGTTTCCCGAGCGCCTGTCTGTATTGGTGGGCCGTGTAGGATTCGAACCTACGACCAATTGATTAAGAGTCAACTGCTCTACCAGCTGAGCTAACGGCCCTTGAAACTTTGAAATTGGGGTGAGCGATGGGATTCGAACCCACGACATCCGGAATCACAATCCGGGACTCTAACCAGCTGAGCTACGCCCACCATAAAACTCTAAGGAAGCTGGCGCGCCCGACAGGAATCGAACCTGCAACCGTCGGCTTAGAAGGCCGATGCTCTATCCGGTTGAGCTACAGGCGCATGTCGAAAGCATAACGCCTGCTGGTCGGGGCAGAGGGATTCGAACCCCCGACATCCAGCTCCCAAAGCTGGCGCTCTACCAGACTGAGCTATACCCCGTAGCAGATCCGTGGAACGCTTTCGCGTACCGAAGCCCTCGAATGCTACGGGCGACGCTTCACCTCGTCAATCCGTATCCAGCGCACCGGAGATTCCTTTCCGGTCCCATCCGTGCCTTCGGCGCCGATGGACAGGTCACATCGAAACATGACCTGCGGTACAAGTGGCGCGCCCGGAGAGATTCGAACTCCCGACCACCAAGTTCGTAGCCTGGTACTCTATCCAACTGAGCTACGGGCGCGCATTAAAACTGCTTTGCCGTGGCCCTGCCGCCGAAGCGGTGGGTGCCGAAGCAAGAAGCGGAATTATTCAGATTCGGCGCGGTTGCGTCAACACCTTTTTCAAAAAATCTTCGCCTTCATCGACGCGAGGATTTCTCGCCTCTCGCCAGCCCGCAAACGTTTGGACGTCCAGACTGAGCGGGCTCGCGCGCCAGAAACACCCCCGCCCCTGCCACGCAGGAGAGGAAGCGATTGCCATCAGCCGTGTGGCTGCGTGGCCGGATCACCGAGCTTGGGCGAACCGGCGTCGCCGCGCGGCGGCAGGTTCGGCGGCACCGGGCCACCGGAGGTCGGCTTGGACCAATCGGCGGGCTCACCCGGCTCGCGGCCGGCCATGATGTCGTCAATCTGGCGTGCGTCGATGGTCTCGTACTGCAGCAACGCGTCAGCCATCACATGGAGCTTGTCCAGGTTGTCGGTCAGCAGCCGCTTGCTGCGTGCGTAGGCGCGATCGAGGATATCGCGCACGACTTCGTCGATGCGCCGGGCGGTCTCGTTGGAGACGTTCTTGTGCTGCGTGACCGAGCGACCCAGGAAGACTTCGTCCTCGTCTTCGCCGTAGGTGACCGGGCCGAGCTCGTCGGACAAGCCCCACTTGGTGACCATGTTGCGTGCCATCTTGGTGGCCCGCTCGATGTCGTTGGAAGCGCCGGTCGTGACCTTGTCGGCGCCAAATATCAGCTCCTCAGCCACGCGGCCGCCGTACAGCGAACAAAGCTGCGACTCGATCGCCACGCGGTTGATCGAATACTTGTCGGCCTCGGGCAGGTACATGGTTACGCCCAGCGCGCGACCGCGCGGGATGATGGTGACCTTGTAGACCGGGTCGTGCTCGGGCACCAGGCGGCCGACGATGGCGTGGCCGGCCTCGTGGAAGGCGGTCAAGCGCTTCTCGTCCTCGCTCATGGCCATCGAGCGGCGCTCGGTGCCCATCAGGATCTTGTCGCGCGCCTTGTCCAGGTGGCTCATGCGCACTTCGCGAGCGTTCTCGCGCGCGGCGAACAGCGCCGCCTCATTGACCAGGTTGGCCAGGTCCGCGCCGGAGAAGCCTGGCGTGCCACGTGCGATCACCATCGGGTTGACGTCGCTCGCGGTGGGCACCTTGCGCAAGTGCACCTTGAGGATCTGCTCGCGGCCCTTCACGTCCGGCAGGCCGACGACCACCTGGCGGTCGAAACGGCCCGGACGCAGCAACGCCGGATCGAGTACGTCGGGACGGTTGGTCGCCGCAATGACGATGATGCCCTCGGTACCCTCGAAGCCGTCCATCTCGACCAGCAACTGGTTCAGCGTCTGCTCGCGCTCGTCGTGGCCACCACCCAGGCCGGCACCGCGATGGCGGCCGACCGCGTCGATCTCGTCGATGAAGATGATGCAAGGCGCATGCTTCTTTGCCTGCTCGAACATGTCGCGCACGCGGCTGGCGCCTACGCCGACGAACATCTCGACGAAGTCCGAACCGGAAATCGAGAAGAACGGCACCTTGGCCTCGCCCGCGATGGCCTTGGCCAGCAGGGTCTTGCCGGTGCCCGGCGGGCCGACCATCAGCACGCCGCGCGGAATCTTGCCGCCCAGCTTCTGGAACTTGCCCGGGTCGCGCAGGAACTCCACCAACTCGCCGACTTCCTCCTTCGCCTCATCGCAGCCGGCGACGTCGCTGAAGTTGACCTTGACCTGGTCCTCGCCCTGCAGCTTGGCGCGCGAGCGGCCGAAGCTCATGGCCCCACGACCACCGGCGCCGGCCTGCATCTGGCGCATGAACCAGATGAACACGCCCACGATCAGGATGATCGGCAGCCAGTTGACCAGCAGGCCCAGCAGCGAGAAGCCGTTGTTCGACGGCTCCTGGGTCACCACCACGTTCTTGTCCTGCATCTGCTTGACCACCCCGTTGGTGGAAAAGCCGAGCACGGGCGCGACGGTGCGGAAGGCGCTGCCGTCTTTCAGCTTGCCGGTGATGGTGGCGGGGTTGTCGGCGCTGATCGTGGCGCTGGCGACGTTGCCGCTGTCCACGCTCTGCACGAAGCTCGAGTACGGCAGGTCGGAAGAGGAGCCGCCGTGCGGGTTGAAGCTCTGGAAGACCGTCAGCAGGACCACCGCGATGATCAGCCAGAGCAACAGGTTTTTCGCCATTTCGTTCATGCGCGGGTCTCGTCCGTTTGCCCGCCGACGGCCTTCTTGCCGGTGGCGAGCGCATAAACCTCACGCGAACGCGCGCGCGAAGCCTTGGGTTTACGCATGGTTACGCGCGCGAACTGCGCGCGCAAGTTGCGCAGGTAGTCGTCGAAGCCGGCGCCCTGGAACAGCTTGATCAGGAACGCGCCGCCCGGCTTGAGCCACTGCCGGGAGAAATCCAGCGCCAGATCGGCCAGATCCATCGCGCGAATCTGGTCGGCCAGCGCCACGCCACTCATATTGGGGGCCATGTCCGACAGTACAAGATCGACCGGTTGCCCGCCGAGGCGTTGCTCCAGCTGGTGCAGCACGGCTTCTTCGCGGAAATCGCCCTCGATGAAATCCACCCCGGCGATGCCCTGCATCGGCAGGATGTCCAGCGCGATCACCGTGCCGTTGTCACCCAGGCGCTGGCGTACCAGTTGCGACCAGCCGCCGGGGGCCGCGCCCAGGTCGACCACGCGCATGCCCGGCTTGAGCAGGCGGTCGCGCTCGATCAGCTCCTCCAGCTTGAACACCGCACGCGAGCGCAGTCCCTCGGCCTGGGCCTTCTTCACGTAGACGTCGTCGAAGTGCTCCCGGAGCCACCGGGAGCTGCTTTTGCTGCGGGACATGCGGCAGGGGGCACCGATGGGGAAAGACGCCCGCATGATACCCTTTACGGCCCCCTGACCGCGAATCGTGGACCCTTCCCGCATGCCGATCTCCCCTTCCCAGCGCCGCTACCTGCGCAGCCTCGCCCACGACCTGCACCCGGTGATCCTGCTCGGTGCCAAGGGGGCTACGCCTGCCGTGGTCAAGGAACTGGACCTGGCGCTGAGCCACCACGAGCTGGTCAAGGTGAAGCTCTCCGGCGGCGACAAGGACGAACGCGAGGCACAGATCGCCTACCTGACCGACGGCACCGGCGCCGAGAGCGTGCAGCAGATCGGCCACACCGTCACCCTGTTCCGCCGCAACGAGGACGAGCCCAAGCTCGCCCTGCCCCGCTGATGGACCTCTCGCTCGACCGCCCCGAAGGCTACCTGTTCATTCGCCGCGTCGGCGAGCGGTCGATCACGGTGGTCGACCGGGAGTTGCAAGCGAGCTTCCTGCTGGCGCCGGATCGTGTGGTCGAGGATTGGCCGGTCGGCGATGCGGCCTCGCTGGATGAGGTTGCGGGCGACGCCGTGCGCGCGCTCGAACCGGAGGTCGTGTTGCTGGGCACCGGTAGCCGTCAGCGCTTTCCTTCCGCCGCCTTCATGGCCGGCTTCCTGCGCCGGGGCATCGGCATCGAGGTGATGGACAACGCCGCGGCGGCCCGCACCTATGACTTGCTGGCCGGCGAAGGGCGGCGGGTGGTAGCGGCGTTCATCCTGGCAGAGAGCGTATCGGCCGACTGAAGCCCACCCTGCAGAGTGGTTATGCGGATGGGCCTCAGCCCACTACCGCTTACCGTGCCGGCAGGTAATCGAGCGGGTCGACCGGGTTGCCGTCGCGCCGGATCTGGAACTGCAACTCGTCCCGCGACGCTCCGGTCGAGCCCATCTCGGCGATCAGTTGCCCCGCGCCCACCCGCTGGCCTTCCTTCACCAGCCGCTTGCGGTTATGCCCATACGCCGACAGGAAGTCGTCGTTGTGCTTGATGATGATGAGCTCGCCGTAACCGACCAGCCCGTTGCCGCTGTACACGACCACGCCGTCGGCCGCTGCACGCACCGGATCACCCGCCTTGCCGGCCAGTTCGATGCCGGGAATAGCATCGCCGCTCTGGAATTTCTTGATCAGCGTGCCGTCGGCCGGCCAGCGCCAGTTGACGCCACTGGCCGTACGGGTGGCGCCCTTGGGCGCGGGCACGGCAGGCGGCGCCGGCGCGGCAGCCACGGCAGCGGGAGCGGGACTGGAAGCAGGCACAGCCGTACCGGCGCCCGGATGCGATGGCGCGGGGGCGACCGGTTTGAACACGGGCGCAGCCGGGCGAGTGGAAGCAACCGGCCGCCGCGTGTCCCTGGTGCGAGCCGCACCCGGCGAAAGCCGGAGCACCTGGCCCGGCCATATCGTGTAGGGGGACGCGATTCCGTTCCACGAAGCCAGATCGCGGAAATCCAGGCCATGGCGGAAGGCGATCGAGTAGAGCGTGTCCCCGCGCATCACGCGGTAACTGCCCGAGGCCGCCCGCGGGGGCGCGACCGGCGCGCGCGAGACGGTGCCGCCGCGAGTGGGCTGGACCACCACCGACCGGCCACAGGCGGCAAGGAGAAGCGCGGCCGTGCATGCTGCCGCGAAGCACATCCATTTCTTCATGCCGACCAGCATACCCAGCCGACACGCCGATTTCACGGAACGCCGGGCGCTCAACGCAGCCAGATCCACCACACGAGCAACAGCGCCAGCACGATGATCGCCGCCCAGCCGATACGCTCGATGTGCTTGTGCAACACCCGCTCGGCGCGCTCGCCGAACAGGCGTATCAGCAGCGCCAGCAGCCACACGCGCTTGCCGCGCCCCACCGCCATGCAGAGCAGGAACGGGATCACCGGCACGCCCACGATGCCCGACGCCCAGGTGACGAACTTCATCGGCACCACCGGCTGCAGCGCGGCCAGCGCCAGCACCAGGAGAAGGCCCAGCCAATGCTGGTTCATCTGCGCGCGCAGGCTGGCCACGCCCTGTTCGATCGGTTCGAGCAGGTGCAGCGAGGCGAGCAGCGGCTGCAGCGCGTGGAACGCCCAATGGCCCAGAGCGTAGCCCACCAGCGAGCCGAGCAGGGAGAACAGCAGGCTGATATTGGCGTAGAAGAATGCCTTCTGCCGCTTGCCCAGCATCATCGGCGCCAGCATGACTTCGGGCATGATCGGGAAGATGAAGGCTTCCACGAAGCTCAGCCCGCAGAGGTAGTACACGGCCCGCGGATCGCGTGCCCAGGTCAGCGCACGCGAGTAGAGCGATCCAAACAGGCGCATCTAGTGGATTCCTTGTCGCCGGAGGGGTGGCATCAACCGATGCCGCCGAGCAGCGGCACGAAGCTCACCGCGCCGAGTTCTTCCTGGATGAATTCGCCCTGCCCGTTGCCGCGGATGCGCAGCAGCATCTGGCTGCTGGGGGAGCCGACCGGCGCCACCAGCACGCCATCCGGCGAAAGCTGGTCGAGCACCTGGCTGGGAATCGCATCGCCCGCGGCAGTAAGAATGATCGCGTCGAACGGCGCCTGGTCCGGCCAGCCCAGCTTGCCGTCGTCGTGACGCGAGCGCACGTTGGCCAGGCCCAATTGGCGAAAGCGCCGGCGCGCCTGGCGCAGCAGCTCCTCGATGCGCTCGACCGTGAACACCTGCCCGACCAGCGCCGCCAGCACGACCGCCTGGTAACCCGAGCCGGTGCCGATCTCCAGCACCTTCTGCGGCACGCCGCCGTTGAAGTGCTCCAGCAGCGCCTCGGTCATGCGTGCGACCACCCACGGCTGCGAGATGGTCTGCCCGTGGCCGATCGGCAGCGCGGTGTTCTCGTAGGCACGCGAGTGCAGCGCCTGGTCGATGAAATGGTGGCGCGGCGTGTTGCGGATCACCTCGATCACGCGCGGGTCGCGGATGCCACTCTCCTTGAGCGTGGCGGCCAGGCGGTCGCGCGCGCGCTGCGAGGTCATCCCCTCGCCCTTGAACGCCGACGGCGGCAGCGGATGGATGTTCATCGTCATGGCGTCAGGCGGCCTTCTCGTCCATCGCGTCGGTCATCGCCTGCATCCAGCCGCTTATTTTCTCCAGGGCCTGGTAGCGGGTGAGGTCGACGTGGATCGGCGTGACCGAAACATAACCGCGGCGCACCGCGTCGAAGTCGGTGCCCGGGCCGTCGTCCTCGGCACCGCCGGAAGGCCCGATCCACCAGATCGGCTTGCCGCGCGGGTCGGTCTGCGCGATGCAGGGCGCCGAGCGGTGCCGCTTGCCCAGCCGGGTGACCTCGAAACCCTGGATCTCGTGCCAGGGCCGGTCCGGCACGTTGACGTTGAGGATCGTGTCGGCCGGTAGCGGATCGACCAGCAGGCGCCGCATCAGGATCAGCACGGCCTGCGCGGCCGAGTCGTAGTGATCGCCCTTGTGGTCGCGGCTGGCCAGCGACACGGCGATCGCCGGCAAGCCGAGGAAGCGGCCTTCCATCGCGGCGGACACCGTGCCCGAGTAGATGACATCGTCACCGAGGTTGGCCGAGTTGTTGATCCCGGACACGACGATGTCCGGCTCGTGGTCGAGCAGGCCGGCGAGCGCCAGGTGCACGCAGTCGGTGGGCGTACCCGCCACGCGGTAGCGGCCATCGTCCATCTTCAGCGCGCGGATCGGCGCGTCCAGGGTGAGTGAGTTGCTGGCGCCGGAACGGTCGCGGTCGGGCGCCACCACCGTCACCTGCCCCACCGCCGCCAGAGAGTCGGCCAATACGCGGATGCCAGGGGCATCCACGCCGTCGTCGTTACTTACCAGGACTCGCATGATGTTCCGTCAACAGATGCATGAACGCCTCCCCGCAAGGTGCGCTCCGAATCCCCCGGAGTCTACCGGAGCAGGCCACCTCTTTCACGACGCGCGGCCCCAAGCCTCGTCCCTGGGTAGGCGGCCCGGCACGAACGGGACTCGCCGGGCCAAATCCCTTGCTAGCATGAGCTCATGAAGAAGCGCCGCGCCTCCACCGAGCCCGACGAGGACGACATCCGGCTGTTCCGCGACGCGATCGGCCCGGTGCGCGAGATCCGCGTGGATGCTCCGCCGCCGCCCCCGCCACGGCCCGAACCACGCGCGCACATGCTGGAAGCGGACGAGGCCGCCGTACCGGGCGAGCTGCTGGAACTGGCCTTCGACCCGGCGCTGATGGAGATCGGCGAAGAGTTGAGCTATCTGCGCGAGGGCTACCCGCCGCGCCTGCTGCGCCAGCTCAAGCGCGGCCAGTTCAGCATCCAGGACGAACTGGACCTGCACCACATGAACGCCGCGGCCGCGCAATCGAGCATCGCGACCTTCCTCGCCGAGGTCCGCCAGCACGGCCTGCGTTGCGTGCGCATCGTGCACGGCAAGGGGCTGCGCTCGAAGGCCGCCGGCCCGGTGCTCAAGGTGCTCACCGACCGCCTGCTGCGCCGGCGTGACGACGTGATCGCCTTCGCCTCGGCCAAGCCGGCCCAGGGCGGTACCGGCGCGGTCGTCGTGCTGCTGCGGAACGCCTGACCGCACAGAGATCCACCAGCAAGGGGTCAATCCACGCGCCCACTCGGCCAACGCTTCTTGGTCGCCTATGCGGGCGTCCTCACGGCCGCGTTCGCGATCACCGTGCTCTGCGGGTTCGCTCCCCGGGCAGCTCGCTTCGACACGCTACAGGTGCAGCGCATCGACGTGGCCGAGCCGGACGGAACGCTGCGCACGGTCATCTCCAACCATGCCCGGCTGCCGGGGATCATCGTGCGTGGCAAGGAGCAGTCATTCGAGCGCCCCCAGGCCGGCATACTGTTCTACAACGATGAAGGTTCGGAAAACGGTGGTCTGATCTTCGGTGGGCACCGAAACGCGAACGGTGAAGTGGCCGATTCGGGCGGCAGCCTTTCGTTCGATCGCTACGACGCCAACCAGATCGTGCAGTTGCTTGGGGTCGACGACCACCAGGACCGCATGGCCGGCCTGGTGGTTTCCGACAGTCCGGAAAAGGCATCCGGGCACCGGCGCATCTGGCTTGGTCGCGGGGACGACGGTGCGGCCACGTTGGCCCTGATGGATGGCGCCGGACGCAAACGCCTCCTGTTCCAGGTGCCTGCCGAAGGTGACCCCAGTCTGGTGTTCCTGGACACGCAAGGCCAGGTAGTCCAGCGGCTGGCGCCGGCTACGACGTAGCGTCGTCCGCGCGGGGAGCACCGGCCTGCTGCGCGAGCTCGCGCGCGACCACGGTGGCGTACGCGCCTGCGGGGAGCTCGAACGCCAGCTCCAGGGCTTCGTCGGGCAGCCATCGCCAATGCAGGTTTCGCGGGATCAGGCGCAGCGGGCGCCTTTCCTGGTCGAGGCGGGCCGCGGCCAGGCCTTCGGCCAGATCGGCGTCGCGGGCAGCGACCTCCCGCTCCAGCATGCCCGCCACGGCCGCCGTCGGCGGTTCGCCCTGCCCCCAGAGCGGGCCGGACGGGTGGATATCGCCCTTCGCCAGGCGCTCGGCCAGCGTGGCGTCGAAGGGCTCCGGTCCGAACCAGGAGCGCGAACCGGCGAGTGACCAGATCTCGCCGTCCAGCGGCGTGTCCCATGCCCCCTGCTCCACGCGCGCGGCGAGTACGCCGTTGAAGATGTGCGACCGGGCGGCCGACAGCAGGAAGCTGCGCTTGTCGCGGTCGACCCGGCGGCCGGCGAACATGCCCCGTGCCTGCGCCACGTTGCCGCCTTCGCGGCCGAAGCGCTGTTCGCCGAAGTAGTTGGGCACGCCGCGCGCGGCGATGGCCGCCAGCACCCGCTCGGCTTCTGCGCGATCGCCTTGCACCTCGCGCAGCACCAGCACGAAACGGTTGCCCCGCAGCGCACCGCGCTTGAGCTTGCGGTTGTGCCGGGTGGCGGCAAGCACCTTCACTTCCGCATGCGGGAAGGCCGACCAGTCCGGATCCGGCTTGCCCGCCAGCTGCACGGTGAAAGCCTGCCGGGTCACCGCGTGGCGATCCTTCAGACCCGCGTAACCCACGGCCACCGGCGGCACGCCGGCGAAGCGGGCCAGCTCGCGCCCGACCCAGTCGGTGTTGGCGCCGCGCTTCTCCACCCAAAGCAGCGCATGCTCGCCCGATCCCTCGGCGTCGTAGCCGAGGATTTCCTCGACGAGGAAGTCCTCCGGTGCAGCCCGCAGGCGCGCGGTGAGGGGTGGGGTGCCATGGGCGTAGGGAAGTTCGTGCATCCGGTAAAGCCTTGAGGTTTTCTCGCAGGAGCCCGCTTGCGGGCGATGCATCTGGCTTGGTCATCGGGGCAACAGCATCGCCCGCAAGCGGGCTCCTGCCGTGCGCCGAGCGTTACATCAGGAACAGCGTGGCCAGCCCCAGGAAGATGAAGAACCCGCCGCTGTCGGTCATCGCCGTAATCAACACGCTCGATCCGAGCGCCGGGTCGCGGCCGAATTTCATCATCAGCATCGGTATGCCGACACCGCAGAAGGCGGCCAGCAGAAGGTTGAGCGTCATGGCCGCGGTCATCACCACGCCCAGCGCGATGTTCTCGTACAACAGCCACGCCACGACGCCGATCACCCCGCCCCAGACCAGGCCATTGAACAGCGAAACGGCCAGCTCCTTGCGCCACAGCCGCTTGGCGCTGTCGGGCGTGATCTGGTTGAGCGCCAGCGCACGCACGATCATCGTGATGGTCTGGTTGCCGGAGTTGCCGCCAATGCCGGCGACGATCGGCATCAGCGTGGCCAGCGCCACCAGTTTCTCGATCGCGCCCTCGAACAGGCCGATCACGCGCGAGGCGATGAAGGCAGTGACGAGGTTGATCGCAAGCCAAGACCAGCGGTTGCGCAAGCTCGCCCACACCGACGCGAAGATGTCTTCTTCCTCGCGCAGGCCGACGCGGCTCAGCGCCTCGCTCTCGCTTTCCTCGCGGATCACGTCGACCATCGCATCGACGGTGATGCGGCCGATCAGCCGGCCATGGTCGTCCACCACCGGTGCGGTCACCAGGTCGTAGCGCTCGAACGCCTGCGCCACTTCGTAGGCATCGTCGCCCGGGTGGAAGGTGTTGACGTCCGGGGCCATCACCTCGCTGACCATCTTCTCGGGCGAGTTGACCAGCAACCAGTGCAGCGGCAGCACGCCGGTCAACAGGTTGTCCTGGTTGATCACGAACAGCTTGTCGGTCTGCGCGGGCAGCTCGTCGAAGCGGCGCAGGTAGCGCAGCACGGTCTCAAGGCTCACGTCCTCGCGGATCGTGACCATCTCGAAGTCCATCAGCGAGCCGATCTGGTCCTCTTCCCAGGACAGCGCCGACTGCACCCGCTCGCGCTGCTGCGCGTCGAGGCTGGCCATCAGCTCGGGCAGGACTTCGGTGGGCAGGTCCTCGACCAGGTCGGCCAGTTCGTCGGCGTCCAGCGGCTCGACCGCGGCGAGGATCTCGCGCTGGTCCATGTCCGCGATCAGCGATTCGCGCACCGCGTCGGAAACTTCCAGCAGGATCTCGCCGTCGCGGTCAGCCTTGACGCGCTGCCAGACAGCCAGGCGCTCGTCGAGCGGGAGCGCTTCCAGCACGAACGCGATGTCGGCCGGATGCAGTTCGTCGAGCAGTTGCTGCAGTTGTGCCTGGTCGTCGGGCGCGGGCGCTTCGGCCAGCCGCTCCAGCAGCGCGGTAATGGCTTCCAGCTGCTCGGGCAGCCGGTTCGCGCCGCGGGCCTCGGCTTCGCTCACGCGCGCTCCAGCAGCACGCAGGCCTGCGCCGCGATGCCTTCGCCCCGGCCGGTAAAGCCAAGCTTCTCTGTGGTTGTGGCCTTGATGCTGATGCGGGCGACCTCACAGGCAAGGTCCTCGGCCAGGTTCGCGCGCATCGTTTCGGCGTGAGGGCCGACCTTGGGCGCCTCGCAGATCACGGTGACGTCCGCATTGCCGAGTGTGTAGTTGTGCTGCGACATCAAGAGCGCCGCGTGGCGCAGGAAGTGGCGGCTGTCGGCACCGCGCCAGCGCTCGTCCGACGGCGGGAAGTGCTTGCCGATGTCGCCGAGCGCCAGCGCGCCGAAAATGGCGTCGCACAGCGCGTGGATCACCACGTCGCCGTCGGAGTGCGCCACCACGCCGCGATGGTGCGCCACACGCACGCCGCCGAGCACGACGAAATCACCCTCGCCGAACGCGTGCACGTCGAAACCCTGCCCTATGCGCATCACCCGGTCCTCGTCAGCAGGAACTCGGCCAGCGCGAAGTCCGCGGCCGTCGTCACCTTGATGTTGTCCTCCGCGCCCTCGACCAGCAGCGGCGTGGCGCCTGTCCGCTCCATTGCCATCGCCTCGTCGCTGACCGGCACGCCCGCGCGACTGGCTTCCTCGAGCGCTGCCACAAGCTGCCCGCGGCGGAACATCTGCGGCGTGAAGGCGCGCCAACGCTGTTCGCGCGGTTCGGTCTGGACACTGCGCTGGCGCTCGTCGGCGCGCTTGAGGGTGTCCCGCAGCGGCGCGCCGAGCAGGCCGCCCTCGACCGCCGAAGCCCGTTCGACCAGCCGTTCGATGTCGGCGGCGCGCACGCAGGGGCGCGCCGCGTCGTGCACCAGCACGAACTCCTTCTCGCCAACACCGGCCGGTAGCGCGCGCAGGCCGGCCAGTACCGAGTCGGCTCGCTCGCCGCCCCCGATCGTGGTGAGCACGGGCTTGCCGCCCAGGTGGTCGATACCCGGCCAGCGTGCGTCATCGGCCGCCAGCGCCACCATCAAGCCGGTGATGCACGGGTGTGCCGCCAACCGCTCCAGCGTGTGCAGGATCAAGGCGCGCCCGGCCAGCGGCAGGTACTGCTTGGGGCAGTCGCCGCCGACCCGGGTGCCGCGTCCGGCGGCCGGTATCACGCACCACAGCGTGGCCATGTCAGTGCCCGCCGCCGTCGCTGGCCGGCGGCGGGCTGCTGGCGCTGCCGGCCGGTCGTTCAACCACCTGGTAGAAGGTCTCGCCGGGCTTGATCAGGCCCAGCTCCGCGCGGGCGCGCGCTTCGACCGCCTGCTCGCCATGCTTGAGGTCGCTGACGTCCGCGGCCAGCGCCTGGTTGCGCTGCAGCAGCTTGTCGTTCTCCCCGGCCTGCTTCTGCACCGATGCGCGCAGCGTCTGCACTTCGTGCATGCCGCCGCTGCCGGTCCACAGCTTAAGCTGCAGACCGATCAGGATCACGATGAGGACCAGGGCGATCCAGCGCAGCATGGGCGGTGCGACCTGTGAGCGTCAGCCCGGCAGGCGGGCGAGGTTGGGGAACGCGTCGCGGCCGGCGTAGCGGGCGGCACTGCCCAGCTGCTCCTCGATGCGCAGCAACTGGTTGTACTTGGCCACGCGGTCTGTACGGCAGAGCGAGCCGGTCTTGATCTGGGTCGCGGTCGTCGCAACGGCGATATCGGAGATCGTCGTGTCCTCGGTTTCACCCGAACGATGCGAAACCACCGCCGCGTACTTCGCGGCATCGGCCATGGCGATCGCCTCCAGCGTCTCGGACAGCGTGCCGATCTGGTTGACCTTGATCAGGATCGCGTTGGCGATCTGCTTTTCGATGCCCTCGCGGAAGATCGACGGGTTGGTGACGAACAGGTCGTCGCCCACCAGCTGCACGTCCTTGCCGATCTTGTCGGTAAGCAGCTTCCAGCCGGCCCAGTCGCCCTCGGCCATGCCGTCTTCGATGGTCACGATCGGGTACTGCTTCGCCCAGCCGGCGAGCAGGTCGACGAACTGCTCTGGCGCGTAAGCCTTGCCCTCGCCCTCCAGGTCGTACTTGCCGTTCTTGAAGAACTCGGAGCTGGCCACGTCCAGGCCGAGCAGGATCTCGCTGCCGACCTTGTAGCCGGCCTTGCCGACCGCTTCGAGGATGGTGTCCAGCGCCTCGATGTTGGAGCGCAGGTTCGGCGCGAAGCCGCCCTCGTCACCCACTGCCGTGTTGAGGCCCTTGGCCTTCAGCACGCTCTTGAGGGCGTGGAAGACTTCCGCGCCGGCGCGCAGCGCCTCGGCGAAGTTGGGCACGCCGACCGGCAGGATCATGAATTCCTGCACGTCGACGTTGTTGTCGGCATGCGCGCCGCCATTGACGATGTTCATCATCGGCACCGGCAGGCTGCCTGGCTTGCCGTGCGAGAGGTACTTCCACAACGGCTCGCCGCGCGAGGCGGCCACCGCGTGTGCTGCGGCCATCGAAACGCCCAGCAACGCATTGGCGCCGAGCTTGCCCTTGTTCGGCGTGCCGTCCAGCGCGATCAGCTTGCCGTCCAGCCCCTTCTGGTCGGCTGCGTCGAATCCCTTCAGCGCCTCGGCGATGGCGCCGTTGACGTTCGACACCGCGCGGGTCACGCCCTTGCCACCGTAGCGCGCCTTGTCGCCGTCACGCAGCTCGACCGCTTCGCGCGAACCGGTCGAGGCGCCGCTGGGCACCGCAGCCCGGCCGAACGCGCCGCCGGCCAGGGTGACTTCGGCCTCCAGCGTGGGATTGCCGCGCGAGTCGAGGATTTCACGGGCGTGGATGCGGGTGATCTGAGTGGTCATTGGGTGATATCCCTAATCGATGTACTTGGAAAACCAAAACAGCAGGATCGCGATGCCCACGAACAGCACCGCAACCACGCATCGGTAGAACCGCTGGAAGCGCCGGGTCACGTCCAGCGCCTGGTTCTGCTTGGCGATCGCCGCCTCACTGTTCTTCCGATAAAGCTCGAGGTGCTCGCGCTGGACATCGCGCATTTCCGTGAGCAGCCGGACCAGCGAATCTTCCGTTGACATGCGCGCCTCGGCTCAGAGAGTACTTTCGAGGAAGCCGTGGCGCTTGGTCACGGCGTCCAGGTCCATCAAGGTTTCCAGCAGCGCTTCCATCTTGCCCAGCGGCCAGGCGTTGGGGCCATCAGACAGCGCCTTGCCCGGATCCGGATGCGTCTCGGCGAAGAGGCCGGCCACGCCGACCGCGACCGCCGCGCGCGCCAGCACCGGCACGAACTCGCGCTGGCCGCCGGAGCTCGCGCCCTGCCCGCCCGGAAGTTGCACCGAATGGGTCGCGTCGAACACCACCGGGCATGCCGTCTCGCGCATCACGCTAAGCGAACGCATGTCCGAAACGAGGTTGTTGTAGCCAAAGCTCGCGCCACGCTCGCACACCATGATGTCGTCGTTGCCCACGGCCTTGGCCTTGGCGACCACGTGCTTCATGTCCCACGGCGCGAGGAACTGGCCTTTCTTGATGTTCACCGGCTTGCCGGCGCGCGCCACGTTCTGGATGAAGTCGGTCTGGCGGCACAGGAACGCCGGCGTCTGCAGCACGTCGACCACCGCCGCCACTTCGTTCATCGGCGTGTATTCATGCACGTCGGTGAGCACCGGCACGCCGATCTGGCGCTTGACCTCGGCCAGCACGCGCAGGCCTTCTTCCAGGCCCGGCCCGCGGAAGCTCTGGCCGGAGGAGCGGTTGGCCTTGTCGAAGCTGGACTTGAAGATGAAGTTCACGCCGAGCCGGCCGGTGATCTCCTTGAGCTTGCCGGCGACATCCAGCTGCAACTGTTCGGACTCGACGACGCAGGGGCCGGCGATCAGGAACAGGGGCTGGTCGAGGCCGACTTCAAAACCGCAAAGCTTCATAGGTAATTCCTGTTGGTGCATCGCCTGTCTGGCGAGCCGCCACCCCTCGGGACGTCATTCCCGCGGGAGCGGAAACCGACCTTCAGCGGGTAGCCAAGAGCAAGTGGGCTCCAGCTTTCGCGGAAAATGGCGCCCATACTCCGTCGGGCGCCACGTCATTCACAAGGCACGAGGACAGGGCGCGTCAGGCCCTCGCCTGCGCCCCGGCCAGCTTTTCCCCTTCGCGCATCGCCTTGTACTCGCGCGCCGCCTCGACGAAACCGATGAACAGCGGGTGCCCGTCGCGCGGCGTGGAGGTGAACTCCGGGTGCGCCTGGCAGGCCAGGAACCACGGATGCTTCTGCTGCGGCAGCTCGACGATCTCGACCAGCAGGTCGTCCATCGACTTACCGGAAACCACCAGGCCCAGATCCTCGAAATCCTGGCGGTAGCGGTTGTTGAATTCGTAGCGGTGGCGATGGCGCTCGCGCACCACCTCCTGGCCGTAGGTCTCGCGCGCCAGCGTACCGGTCTTCAGGCGCGCCTCCTGCGAGCCCAGGCGCATGGTGCCGCCCAAGTCGGAGTGCTCGCTGCGCTGCTCGGTCTCGCCAGTGGCGGTGGTCCATTCCGTGATGAGGGCGATCACCGGGTTGGCAGTGTTGCGGTCGTTCTCGCTGGAATCGGCGTCTTTGAGGCCCGCCACGTTGCGGGCGAAGTCGACCACCGCTGCGTGCATGCCGTAGCAAATGCCGAAATAAGGCACGCCGTTCTCGCGGGCGTACCTGGCCGAAAGCACCTTGCCCTCGAAGCCGCGCTTGCCGAAGCCGCCCGGGACCAGGATCGCGTCGGCCTTGCCGAGCACCTTCTGCGCGCCCTCGGCCTCGACCTGTTCGGAATCGATCCAGTCCAGATTGACGCGGGTCTGCTGCTTGATGCCGCCGTGGCGCAGCGCCTCGCCGAGCGACTTGTAGGCGTCCTTGTGCTCGACGTACTTGCCGACGATCGCGATGGTGACCTCGTCCTTCGGGTGCTCCACCGCCTCGACGGTACGGCGCCAGCTGGAGAGGTCGGCCGGCTTGGCGTCCAGGCCCAGGCGCCGGACCACGATGTCGTCCAGGCCCTGGCTGTGCAGCCACAGCGGGGTCTTGTAGATCACGTCCACGTCGACAGCGCTGATGACCGCGTTCTCGGGCACGTTGGTGAACAGCGCGATCTTGCGGCGCTCGCTCTCCGGCAGCGCTTCCTCGCAACGGCACAGCAGGATGTCCGGCTGGATACCGATCGAGCGCAGCTCCTTCACCGAATGCTGGGTCGGCTTGGTCTTGATCTCGCCGGCAGCCTTGATGTAAGGCACCAGGGTCAGATGCATGAACAGGCACTTCTCCGGCCCGTGCTCGATGCGCAACTGGCGGATCGCCTCCAGGAACGGCAGCGACTCGATGTCGCCGACCGTGCCGCCGATCTCCACCAGCGCCACGTCGAAGCCGCGCGTGGCCTCGTGTACGCAGTGCTTGATCTCGTCGGTGATGTGCGGAATCACCTGCACGGTGGCGCCCAGGTAGTCGCCGCGGCGCTCCTTGCGGATCACGCTCTCGTAGATCTTGCCGGTGGTGATCGAGTTCTTGCCGGTCAGCCGCGTGTGGACGAAGCGCTCGTAATGCCCCAGGTCCAGGTCGGTCTCCGCGCCGTCGTCGGTCACGTAGACCTCGCCGTGCTGGAAGGGACTCATGGTGCCCGGATCCACATTGATGTAGGGATCGAGCTTCATCATGGTGACCGAAAGCCCGCGCGCCTCGAGGATGGACGCAAGCGACGCCGCCGCGATGCCCTTGCCGAGCGAGGACACCACACCGCCGGTGACGAAAATCAGGGGGGTCATGGAATGCAGCCGTGCTGGAAATTCGGCATTTTAGCGGGTGACGGGCCCGGCGGCGAGACTTAAAGGGTCGCGCGATTCATGCTCGGGGTCCCTTTCCCTCCGGGCAAGGGTTCGCTGGCACCCGATTCCGCGCTCCGCCCGTTCCCTGATCGGCCCTTCAAGCCCTCTCCACCAACGATAGAGGGCTGTGGTTCGGGCTCACCGTATCCGCCACACCGTTCGCCCTGGCTTAGCGCCAGGCGATGGAGGCGAAGGGCTCACCGGGACCGCCGCGACGCTTCGACCCCGGTACTTCTCGCCCGCACCGGGCGTGAACCACTCTCGTGGAAGGCGCTAGCATGGATGGATGAGCACCCCCATCCCCTCCCGCCTTGCGGCCCTGCGCATGGCCATGCAAAAGCACGGCGTTGCCGCCTGCCTGATCCCTTCCGCCGACCCGCACCTGTCCGAGTACCTGCCCGCGCACTGGGCCGCCCGCGAGTGGCTGTCCGGCTTCACCGGCTCGGCCGGCACGCTGGTGGTGACCGCCCACGCCGCCGACCTGTGGACCGACTCGCGTTACTTTTCCCAGGCCGAACAGCAGCTGGCCGGCACGGGCGTGGCGCTCAAGAAGCAGAAGATCTCGCACGCCCCCGAGCACCTGCAGTGGCTGCAGGAACACCTCAACGAGGGCGACGTGCTGGCGGTCGCCGGCGACAGCCTGTCCGTCGCCGCCCGCAGGCAGGTCGAACGCCTGCTGGGCGAGGCCGGCGCGCGGGTGCGCACGGACCTGGACCTGCCAGGCGAGGCCTGGACGGACCGGCCCGCCCTGCCCAGGGCGCCGGTGTTCGAACACGCCTCCGGCTTCCCGGGGGCCACCCGCGCGGAAAAACTCGAACGCCTGCGCGCCAGCCTGCGTCGCCAGCAGACCACGCACCACCTGGTGTCCAGCCTGGACGACGTCGCCTGGCTGACCAACCTTCGCGGCAGCGACGTGGAGTGCAACCCGGTGTTCCTGGCCCACCTGCTGGTGGAGACCGACGGGCCCGCCACGCTGTTCGTCGACCGCGGCAAGCTGTCCGACACGCTGGTCGCCGCGCTCAAGGCCGACGGCATCCGGATCGCCGACTACGCCACCGTCACCGACGCGCTGGGCGAATTGGGCAAGGATGCAGCCCTGCTGCTCGATCCCGCGCGCGTGGTCTGCACCGTGGCCGACGCGATCGGCACCGGGGCCGGGCGCGTGGAAGCGGCCAACCCCTCGACCGCCTTCAAGGCCCACAAGACCGAAGCCGAGCTCGAACACATCCGCGAGGTCATGCGCCGCGATGGTGCTGCGCTGGTGCGCGCCTTCCGCCGGCTGGAAGAGCGTCTGGCCGCCGGCATGGCGCAGACCGAGCTTGACGTCGACGCGCTACTGCGCGACGAGCGCTCGGCACAGCCGGATTTCATTGGTGAAAGCTTCGCCACGATCGCCGGCTATCAGGCCAACGGCGCCCTGCCCCACTACCGCGCCACCCCAGAATCGCACAGCACGCTGCAGCGCAAGGGCCTGCTGCTGGTCGACTCCGGCGGCCAGTATCTCGGCGGCACCACCGACATCACCCGCGTGCTGGCGCTGGGCGAGACCACCGCCGAGCAGCGTCGCGACGCCACGCTGGTGATGAAGGGCCTGATCGGCTTGTCCCGCGCTCGCTTTCCCAAGGGCGCGAGCGGCCCGCAGCTGGACGCGCTGGCGCGTGCGCCGCTGTGGGCCAGCGGCCTGGACTACGGCCATGGCACCGGCCACGGCGTGGGTTACTTCCTCAACGTGCACGAAGGCCCGCATGCGATCCGCCCGCCGGTGCCCCATGGGGCGCTGGTTCCGCTGGAGCCGGGCATGATCACTTCGATCGAGCCGGGCCTGTACAAGCCGGCGCGCCACGGGATCCGCCACGAGAACCTCGCGGTCGTGGTGCAGGCGGACCAGACCGAGTTCGGCGAGTTCTACGCTTTCGAGACGCTCACGCTGTGCCCGTTCGATCGTCGCGCGCTGGAGCCGGGCCTGCTCAACCCGGAAGAGCGCGCCTGGCTGGACGATTACCACGCCACCGTGCGGGCGGCACTGGCGCCGCTGCTCGAAGATGCGGACCTGGCGTGGCTGGAGCGGCATTGCGCGCCGTTGTAGTTCCCCCGCAAGGTTGCCCATCCGCCCTTCGCGCACCTTTCCCCGTTGCGGGGAAGGACACGATCGCTGCGCCCTCCCTGTCGAGCCTTCCCCGCAACGGGGGAAAGGCGCCGGCGACGGATGGCGGGCGCCTTTCGCGGGCGACTCCGCTTGACCACCCCGCCCGCCTCTCGCCATCCTGCAACGCTTCCGTTCCCTGACCGACCCCACGCATGAGCAGTCGCTACAACGCCGCCGACATCGAAGTCCTCTCCGGCCTCGATCCCGTCAAACGCCGCCCGGGCATGTACACCGACACCTCGCGCCCGAACCATCTGGCGCAGGAAGTCATCGACAACTCGGTGGACGAGGCGCTGGCCGGCCACGCCAGGGCGATCGAGGTGGTGCTGCACGACGACGGCTCGGTCGAGGTCAGCGACGACGGCCGCGGCATGCCAGTGGACATCCACCCGGAGGAAGGCGTGCCGGGCGTCGAACTGATCCTCACCCGCCTGCACGCGGGCGGCAAGTTCAGCGGCAAGAACTACAACTTCTCCGGCGGCCTGCACGGCGTGGGCGTGTCGGTGGTCAACGCGCTGTCGCAACGCGTGGAAGTGACCATCCGTCGCGATGGCAGCGAATACCGCATGGCGTTCGAGCACGGCGACCGCGTCAGCGAGCTGGAAGTGATCGGCTCGGTGCCGAAGAAGAAGACCGGTACCACCGTGCGTTTCTGGGCCGATCCGAAGTACTTCGACTCGCCGAAGATTTCCGTCCCCAAGCTCAAGCACCTGCTGCGCGCCAAGGCCGTGCTCTGCGCCGGCCTCAGCGTGAAGCTGGTCGACGAAGCCAGCGGTGAGACCAGCGAGTGGTACTACGAGGACGGCCTGCGCGACTACCTGCGGGGCGAGCTCGACGGCGCGGACTCTATTCCTGCCGACCTGTTCGTCCACCACGTCGCCCGCGACACCGAAGGCCTGGATGTGGCGCTCACCTGGCTGCCCGAGGGCGAGCTGGTGCAGGAGAGCTACGTCAACCTGATCCCCACCGCGCAGGGCGGCACCCACGTCAACGGCCTGCGCTCGGGCCTGACCAATGCCATCCGCGAGTTCTGCGACATCCGCAACCTGCTCCCGCGCGGCGTCAAGCTCGCGCCCGAGGACGTGTGGGAGCGCCTGGCCTTCGTGCTCTCGGCGAAGTTGCAGGACCCGCAGTTCGCCGGCCAGACCAAGGAGCGCCTGTCCTCGCGTAACGCTGCCGCGCTGTGCGAGAGCGTGGTGCACGACGCCTTCAGCCTGTGGCTCAACCAGCACGTGGACCTGGGCGAGAGGATCGCCCAGCTCGCCATCGAGCGCGCCAGCGCGCGCCTGAAGGCCGCCAAGCAGGTGGTGCGCAAGAAGATCACCCAGGGCCCCGCCCTGCCCGGCAAGCTGGCCGACTGCACGGCCACCGACCTCACCCGTACCGAGCTGTTCCTGGTCGAGGGTGATTCGGCTGGCGGCAGCGCCAAGCAGGCGCGCGACAAGGAGTTCCAGGCGATCCTGCCGCTGCGCGGCAAGATCCTGAACACCTGGGAAGTCGAGTCGACCTCCGTACTTGCCTCGGAGGAAGTCCATAACCTGGCCGTGGCGATCGGCTGCGACCCAGGCAAGGACGATCTCTCCGGCCTGCGCTACGGCAAGGTGATCATCCTGGCCGACGCCGACTCCGACGGCCTGCACATTGCCACCCTCCTGTCTGCGCTGTTCCTGCGTCACTTCCCCTCGCTGGTGCGCGAGGGGCATGTGTTCGTCGCGATGCCGCCACTGTTCCGCGTGGACGTGGGCAAGCAGGTGTTCTACTGCCTGGACGAGGCCGAGAAGCAGTCCATGCTGCAGAAGATCGAGCGCGAGAAAATGAAAGGCGCCGTCTCGGTCACCCGCTTCAAGGGCCTGGGCGAGATGAACCCGGCCCAGTTGCGCGAGTCGACCATCCATCCGGACACCCGCCGCCTGGTCCAGCTGACCGTCGACGACAGCGAAGGCACGGCCAGGCTGATGGACATGCTGCTGGCGAAGAAGCGCGCCGGCGACCGCAAGAGCTGGCTGGAAGAAAAGGGCGACTTGGCTACCCTGGAAGTCTGACCGCTTGCTGGCAGGCACGGCAGCCGGCATGTTGCGGCGCGGCCCAACCCCGAGCCTCGCCATCCAGCGTTCCGCCTGCCGTACGGCGATCGCCTGAGTCCCGCCTCGCCGCTCGAACGCGAGGATCTGTCCCGCATCCTGCTGGCCACCGCAGCGGCGACCAGGGCGCCTTCACCGATCGCCGGACAGGCTGCATCTGTCGCCGGCCGTCGTCGCGCGCCTGAGCAACCGCGCGCTGCCGGCGGTTTCGGTCGAGCCGCCGGGCGGTTCGCAAACCGGCCAGCCGACCGCTCCGGTCATCGCCAAGGGTGCCATCGTCGGGGCCTGATCGGCCGCCTGACATCCTTTAGGAGCGCACCTGTGCGCGACCCCCACCCACCATGGTCGCGCACAGGTGCGCTCCTACAGGTGAACTCCACGCGCTAAGGTAGGCATCTACACACGCCGAGCGCAGCCATGGCCCTGCTACCGCCCATCGACCTGCAACGCTGGATCGACGAACACCGTCACCTGCTCAAGCCGCCGGTTGGCAACAAATGCATCGTCGACGGCGAGTTCATCGTGATGATCGTCGGTGGTCCCAACGCGCGCACCGATTACCACTACGACGAAGGCCCTGAGTTCTTCTACCAGCTCGAAGGCGAGATGGTGCTCAAGGTTCAGGACGAAGGTGCTGCACGCGACATTCCGATCCGCGCCGGCGAGCTGTTCTACCTGCCGGCACGGGTGCCGCATTCGCCCCAGCGCATGCCTGAATCGGTGGGTCTGGTGATCGAACGCCGCCGCCTGGCGGGCGAGCAGGATGGCCTGCTGTGGTTCTGCGAGCGCTGCAACCACAAGCTGTACGAGGAATACTTCACCCTGGCCAGCATCGAGCAGGACTTCCCGCCGGTGTTCGACCGCTTCTACCGCTCGCGCGAGGCGCGCACCTGCGACGCCTGCGGACATCTGAACCCCGCACCCGCGCGCTACGAGTCCGTTTGACCGCGCAGGTGGGCCCAAGCCTGCCATCCTCCCGCGCACGCAACGCGGCCGGCCAAACCCCACCCTACAAAGTGCGGGCCAGCCAGCGCCTCGCCATGCGTCGCAGCGACTCGTCCGCCTGCGGGTCCTGCGCAATCGCCTGGATGGAGTGCCAGGCGAGATCCAGCGACTCCTCGCTGACGGCGAACGCCTCGCTTCCCGTCGCGCGCACGACGTAACGCACGTCGTAGTGCCAGTGCGCGGGCTCATTGCCGCGAGCGGGGATCAGGTGTCGGTCCAGGTCGAAAATGGCGGGTTCGGCGACCAGGTCCGGCAGGCCGGATTCCTCCTCGGCCTCGCGCAACGCCACGCGCGCAAGGTCCGGATCACCATCGGCATGTCCTCCCAGCTGCAACCAGCGGCCGAGCTTGCGGTGATGGGTCAGAAGCACACGCTCGCCATCCGCGCTGACCAGCCACGCCGAACCGGTGAAATGACCGAACGCATGCGTACGCTCGAACACCTCCGGCGCGCCGGCCAGGAACGCAAGGAAGTCCCGTACGTCGCGGGCGTCCGGGAAGGCTTGCCCGTGCCGATGCAGGGCGTCGCCAAGGCGGTAGGTCGATGTGTCGGGCATGTTCGTCGGACGCTGTGCAAACGGCGATTCTAGTGGCGCCCTGGCATGCCTTGTGGCGCTTGTACCCCCAGTCACGCTCGGCTAAGGTTGCCCGTCACATCGGCTCAACGCGTGTGCTAACGCAAAGGGTCGGGGAGCACGCCGTCTTTCCATGGGGAACGCTATGCTGTTTAAGCGCGTCAAGCCGCTCGACCAGATTCTCGCTACCGCCGAAAAGAAGTCCCTCGTCCGCCAGCTCGGTCCGTTCCAGCTAACCATGCTGGGCATTGGCGCGATCATCGGCACCGGCATTTTCGTGCTCACCGCCGAAGCGGGCCAGAAAGCCGGCCCGGGCATGATGATCGCCTTCGTCATCGCCGCCGTCGTGTGCGCCCTGGCTGCACTGGCCTACGCCGAACTAGCTTCCATGGTGCCGGTCGCAGGATCGGCTTACACCTATACCTATGGCGTGCTCGGCGAAGGTGTCGCCTGGATCGTGGGCTGGGCATTGGTGCTCGAATACACCATCGCTGCCAGCACGGTCTGCGTCGGCTGGGCGGGCTACGTCAACGGCCTGCTGACGCACGCGGGCTGGGGCCTGCCGCACTTTCTGCAGGTGGGACCGATGGACGGCGGCAGCTTCAACCTGCTGGCCTGCGCGATCGGCCTGGCGGTCACCCTGCTGCTGGTGCTGGGCACGTCCAAGTCGGCCAAGGTCAACACCGTGCTGGTGCTGATCAAGATCGCCGCCCTCACCGCCTTCATCTTCGTCGCCGTGCCGGCGGTGAACGACACGAACTTCCACCCGTTCGTTCCCAATGGCTGGGGTAGCCCGATGGGCGGCATCGGTGTACTCGGTGCGGCCGCGTCGATCGTGTTCGCCTACATCGGCTTCGATGCCATCTCCACGGCGGCCGAAGAGACCAAGAATCCCAACCGCAGCATCCCGATCGCCCTGATCGGTTCGCTCGGCGTGTGCACCATCTACTACCTGCTGGTGAGCTACGGCGCGGTCGGTTCGGTAGGCGCGCAGCCCATGCTGGGGCCGGACGGCGTGGCACTTGAGCCAGGCACGCCGGCGTTCGCGGCGGCCTGCGTCGGCTCGGACGCACTGGTGTGCAGCAAGGAGGCGCTGGCCCACGTGGTTCGCCTGCTCGACCACAACACGATCGGCGCCTTCATCGCCTTCGCTGCGGGCATCGCCTTGCCGTCGGTGATCCTGACGATGACCTATGGCCAGACCCGCATTTTCTTCACCATGTCGCGCGACGGTCTGCTGCCGGGTTCGCTGGCCAAGATCCACCCGCGCTATCACACGCCTCACGTGATCACGCTGATCACCGGTACCTTCGTGTCGCTGTTCGGCGCGCTGTTCCCGGTCGGTATCCTTGCCGACATCACCAACTCCGGCACGCTGTTCGCGTTCATCATGGTGGCGATCGGCGTGCTGATCCTGCGCCGCACGCAGCCCGAGCGCCCGCGTCCGTTCCGCACGCCGATGGCGTGGCTGGTCTGCCCGCTCGCGATCATCGGTTGCCTGCTGCTGTTCCTGAACCTGTCAAAGGAAGCGAAGCTCACCTTCTTCGTGTGGGGCGCCATCGGCCTGGTGGTCTACTACCTCTACGGTCACCGCAAGAGCCACCTGGCCAACGGCACCGAACCGGCCTGACGCTTGCGTCGCCGTCCCAGCAAACACCCGCCGGCACGGTGAAAACCGTGCCGGTTTCATGTCCGGAATGCCCATGCTGAAGCAACTGCTCGCCCGCAAGACCGATTTCTCCGACGCCGACGACGCGCACGGCCCCGGCCTGCGCCGCACGCTGGGCCCGTGGGGATTGACCGCGCTGGGCATCGGCGCGGTGATCGGCGGCGGCATCTTCGTCATCACCGGGCAGGCAGCAGCCGAACATGCCGGCCCGGCGGTGATCCTCGCCTTCATCATCGCGGCGGTGTGCTGCAGCTTCACCGCGCTGTGCTATGCCGAGTTCGCCACGCTGATCCCGATGTCGGGCAGCTCGTATTCCTATGCCTACGCAACGCTGGGCGAGCTGGTCGCCTGGTTCATCGGGTGGAACATGGTGCTTGAGTACGGCGTGTCAGCCTCGGCGGTGGCGGTCAGCTGGACCGGATACTTCGTCAGCCTGATGGACCATATCGGCATCCATCTGCCCGCCGCCCTCACCACCGCTCCCCTGGCCTATCAGGGCGGGAAGCTGGTGAGCACCGGCGCGCTGTTCAACCTGCCGGCCGTGACCATCGTGCTGGCGCTGACCTGGCTGTGCTACGTGGGCATCCGCGAGTCGAGCGGCGCGAACGTCGCCATGGTGTTGCTGAAGGTCGGCCTGATCGTGGTGGTGATCGTGGCCGGCTGGCGCTATGTCAATCCGGAGCTCTGGCATCCGTTCATCCCGGCCAACGAAGGGCCGGAAAGGTTCGGCTGGTCGGGCATCATGCGCGCATCGACGCTCGTGTTCTTCGCGTACATCGGTTTCGAGGCGACCTCGACTGCCGCGCAGGAGGCCAAGAATCCGCAACGCGACCTGCCCGTCGCCACGATCGCCTCGCTGGCCATCTGTACGGTTCTCTACGTCGGCATGGCGGCCGTCATCACCGGATTGCTGCCGTTCAAGCTGCTGGGCACGGCCGAGCCGGTGGTCACCGCCGTCAAGGCGCACGCGGAACTGGAATGGCTGCGCTGGCTGGTCGAGGTCGGTGCGTTGATCGGCCTGTCCTCGGTCGTGCTGGTGATGATCATCGCGCAGCCGCGCATCTTCATGATCATGGGGCGCGACGGGCTGCTGCCGCCGGTGTTCGCCAAGATCCATCCGCGCTACCGGACCCCGCACATCAACACGGTGATCACCGGGGTGGGTATCGCCGCGCTGGCCGCGGTATTCCCGCTCGACATCCTGGGCGACCTGGTGTCGATGGGCACGCTGATCGCGTTCGTCGCAGTGTGCGCGGGCGTACTGATCCTGCGCCACACCCAGCCGGAGCTGCCGCGCACCTTCCGCGTGCCATGGGCGCCGGTGATCTGCACGCTGGGCGTACTGAGCTGCCTGACGCTGCTTTATTGGGAGAACTGGTACCAGTGGCTGATGCTGGGCATCTGGACGGTGATCGGCATGGTGATCTACTTCGCCTACGGCCGCCGGCATAGCCAGTTGCGCAAAGCGTCGGCCTCCGCGGGCAACTGACGCGCGGTTGCCGGGCAGGCAGCCGCTTGCGGGATGCATTTGAGCCACCCTGGCCGTCCATCCTGGACGAGCAGCCCTCGAGCCGGCCCTCCCCAGGCGCTACCCGGGTTTCAGGAACCCGTTCGTTCGGCGACGTTCGTAGGCGGACGCGACATTTAACGTCATACTAACAAGCCAGCAGACCGCGCGTACCAACTATTTGTCGCCCCAAGTGATTGATATCCATGGTTTTAACGGAAGTTTTCCGATAAAAATTGGAGCGACCCGCATCCGAATGGCCCCCCACGGGAGTATCATCTGTGTTCCGAGGGTTGATCACTTGGCAGTGGGCCCCGGATCGCCGCCCGGCGCGTCAGGCGGGTCAGCTCCTCAGCCTGACGCGCCTGGGCAGCATTTTTCAGACTGGCCTCCCGGCCTCTTCCCCACACGCAAATCCTGACGCAGCGGCGTCAAGTCAGTGTGCGTGCTCTCAGGCCTTTCTGGCCGTGTGCGAGACACACCAGCCCTTGGCATTGACCGATTTGCCCGGGAACAACTGGCACGGACCGTAGGCCTTGGCCGTGGGGTCGGTGTAGAACTGGCAGTTCGCACACACGTCGCCTGGCTTGTGCTTGGGGTTTTTGGACTTGCTGGCGTCCTCAACATAGTCGAGCGCCTTCGCCGTCGGGTCGGACTCGGCCACGTGCGGCAGATCGGCAGCGCGCGCGAAACGCGGCAACCCACCGACGACAGCGGCCGCGGCCGCGGTGCCGGCAGCGGCTTTCAGGAAGCGACGACGCGATTCGACGTCTTTTTCTTGCGACATGATTGAACCTCCGTTGTTTCCGCCACCGCGAACGCGGCAGCCTGTGGCGATGGTACGCCGCGAACGTCAATTCCACCTGACTTGCGAGAACGACTCGCATTTGCCATTGGTCGCGCAGGCCGGCGTGCTATAGTCATCCACCGTTTGGACGTCCAAATCACCATGCAGGAATTGCCTTCTTCCGTCGACCCAGCCCGCTTCGCGCTGTGCGCCGACGCGATCGCCGAGGCCGCTCGCGAGCTTGCCTCGCTTGGCTGGACGCCGGCCACCAGCAGCAACTTCTCCATGCGCGTGAACGGCGAACTCGCGGCCATCACCATTTCCGGCCGCGACAAGGGACGCCTGGGCCGCGAGGACATCATGCTGGTAGACATGGCAGGCCATGCGGTGGGCACCCGCGCCCGTCCCAGCGCCGAAACCGGGCTGCACACGCAGGCCTACCGCCGGTTGCCCCAAGCGCAGGTAGTGCTTCATACACACTCCCGCACGCAGAGCGTGGCGTCGCGGCTGTTCGCGCGCGAGGGCGCCGTGCGGCTGGAAGGCTGGGAGCTGCAGAAGGCCATCACCGGCTACACCACGCACGAGAGCGTGCTGGAGATCCCGGTGTTCCCCAACACCCAGCACATGCCCGAACTGGTCGAGCGCATCGACGCCTGGCTGGATGCGGGCAAGCCGTTGCATGCCTACCTGATCGACGGCCACGGGATCTACACCTGGGGCGCCGACATGGCCGAGGCACGCCGCCATCTGGAAGCGCTGGAATTCCTACTCGGTTGCGAGCTCGACCTGAGGAGACTGTCCGCATGAGCCGCCTGCGCATCTACGAAGACGCCCAGCCTTCCACGCCTGTGTCGGTGCATGTCGCGCCGGCCGATATCGCCCGTGAACTTGGCAAGGTGGGCGTCCGCTTCGAGCAGTGGGAAGCCAACGCTCCCATCGCGCCCGGCGCCAGCCAGGACGACGTGATCGCCGCCTACCGCCATGACATCGACCGCCTGATGCGCGACGAGGGTTACCAGTCGGTCGACGTCATCAGCCTGGCTCCGGATCACCCGGACCGCGCCACGCTCCGCCAGAAGTTCCTGAGCGAACACACGCACAGCGAGGACGAGGTCCGCTTCTTCGTCGCCGGCAGCGGCCAGTTCACGCTGCATGTCGGCGGCAAGGTCTACGACGTGCTGTGCGAGGCCGGCGACCTGATCGGCGTGCCCGACGGTACGCCGCACTGGTTCGACATGAGCGAATCGCCGTACTTCGTCGCCATCCGCCTGTTCACCAACAAGGAAGGCTGGGTTGCCAACTTCACCGGCACCGACATCGCCGAGCGCTTTCCGCGCATGGAACCCACCACGCGCTGAGTCCACCTCCGATTCGCCGCGAGGCTTCGGTGGGCTGAAGCCCACCCTACGGGAGCTCGGCTATCCTTGCCGCCTCTCCGAACACGTGCCGCCCATGACCACCATCCGCGCCATCGTCACCGACATCGAGGGAACCACCAGCTCGATCGATTTCGTCAGGGACGTACTATTCCCGTACGCCCGCAAGCGCCTGCCGGCCTTCATCGAGACGCATGCCGACAAGCCGGAAGTGCAGCACTGGCTGCACGAGGCGGCAAGGGAAGCCGGCATCATCGAAGCCAGCCGCCAGGAGATCATCGAACTGCTGCTGGGCTGGATCGACCAGGACCGCAAGTCCACCGCGCTCAAGGCGCTGCAGGGCATGATCTGGCAGGAAGGTTACGAGACCGGCGAGTACCGCGCGCACGTCTATCCGGAGGTATCCGCCCGCCTGCACGCCTGGCGCGCCGATGGCCTGCACCTGTACGTCTACTCATCCGGTTCGGTGCCGGCCCAGAAGCTGTTCTTCCGGTACAGCGATGCCGGCGACCTGACGCCGATGTTCGCCGGCTACTTCGATACCCAGACCGGGCCCAAGCGCGAATCGGCCTCCTACGCGACGATCGCCGAGACGATCGGCGAACGGCCGGAACACATCCTGTTCCTTTCCGACATCGTCGAGGAGCTGGACGCCGCCCGCTCCGCCGGCATGCAGACTGGCTGGCTGTTGCGCACACCGCAGGCGCTGCCTGCCGAGCCGCGCCACCCCGCCTACGCGGACTTCGACGCCATCGAGCCCTGACACCGTCATGCGCGCCAGCCTGATCGCCCTGCTCGCGTTTGCCGCCGGCGTGCTGGTGATGCTGCTGGTGCAAGGATGGCTGCCTCACCCGGCTGCGCAGGCGTCACGCGTCCCACCGCCCGCTCATTCGGCGCCAGCATGGCTGGACGACGCCGAGGCGCCCGCGCCGCCGCAGGACGATTGGCCAGAGCAGGCGCCCACGCCCGAGCAGGTGCTCTACACCCAGCCAAAGTTGCTGGATACCGCGCTCGCGAAGCTACGTCCCCGCATTCCCGGCAAGCCCAACCTGTACCTGCTCGCCTTTGCCGGCGACGGCACCGAGGCTGTCTTCCACAACGAAGCGGAATACGCCGCGCGCCTGTTTACCCGACACTTCGGTCCCACCGCGCACGCACTGGTGCTGGAGAACTCCCCGGACACGCTGTCCACCCGGCCTCTGGCCACCTGGAGCAACCTGGAAAGCGCGCTCGATGGCCTGGCGGACGCCATGGACCCGCAACAGGACATCCTGCTGCTCTACCTGACCACCCACGGCAGCGAGGACCATACCCTGCTGGTGGACATGGACCCGCTGCCGCTGGACCAGATCGGCGCGCAGGACCTGGGAGCGATCCTGGCGGCGCGACCGTTCAAGTGGAAGGTCATGGTGGTCAACGCCTGCTACTCCGGGGGCTTCATCCCGCCGCTGCAGGGCGACGGCACCCTGGTACTCACCGCTGCACGCAGCGACCGCAGCTCATTCGGCTGCGGCAACGACTCGGCGGCGACCTATTTCGGCCGCGCCTGGCTGGTCGACGCGCTGAACCGCACCCCGGATTTCATTGCCGCGTTCGCGCAGGCCAAGGGCGAGATCGCAAAGTGGGAGCGACAGGACCGCCTGCTTCCGTCGGAACCGCAGATGGCGGTCGGCAAAGGCATCGCCGCGCAATTGGCGCGATGGCGGGACGGATTGGAGCTTGGTCCGACCGTTCCCTTCCAGCCCGCAACCCAGCCGCAGGCGGCGATGGCTGCCCATCCCTGAGCCGACCTTGCAGGAGCGCCCTTGGGCGCGAGCGGCAACGGCGGGCTCGGGTACAGGCCGGCATGGCAGTCGCGCCCAAGGGCGCTCCTACAAGGGTCGCCGAATCATCCGACCGTGCCGTTCCAGCCACCTAAACAGTCGCAGGCAGTGATGGCTGCCCATCCCTGATCGACCCCTTGTAGGAGCGCACCTGGGCGCGACCGGCAACGGCGGCCTCGGGTACAGGCCGGCATGGCAGTCGCGCCCAAGGGCGCTCCTACAAGGGTCGCCGAATCATCTGACCGTGCCGTTTCAGCCGCCTAAACAGTCGCAGGCAGTGATGGCTGCCCATCCCTGATCGGCCCCTTGTAGGAGCGCACCTGGGCGCGACCGGCAACGGCGGGCACTTGGCACATGCCGGCATGGCGGTCGCGCACAAGGTGCGCTCCCACCGTCATCCGGCGGAGCGTTGCGCGTGCCGGTCAGCCAGCACCGCAGCCGCATCCGCGAGCCCCAGTCCCCGCGCCCGCAGGGCGACGGTGAGGTGGAACAACAGATCCGCCGCTTCACCGAGCAGCTCCGCATCGCCCTGCGCGACGGCGGCAAGCGCGGTCTCCACGCCCTCCTCGCCGATCTTCTGGGCGATCCGGCGAATGCCTCCCTCGAACAGCTTCGTGGTGTAACTGCCGGCCGGTCGCTCGGCCGCACGCCGGGCGACCAGCGCATCGAGTTCGGCCAGAAAGCCCAAGGGCAACCGCGCCCCGTCGAAACAGCTGGACGTGCCGCGGTGACAGGTCGGCCCAGCCGGTGCGGCGAGCACCAGCAACGCGTCCGCATCGCAGTCGACATGCAGGCTCTTGAGCCGCAGCACGTTCCCGGAACTCTCGCCCTTGGTCCACAGACGGCCCTTGCTGCGGCTGTGGAAGCTCACCAGCCCGGTGTCGCGCGTGGCCGCAAGCGCCTCGGCATCCATGTAGCCCAGCATCAGCACCTCGCCCGTAAGCCAGTGCTGCACGATCGCCGGGACCAGGCCGTCGCCCTTGGCGAAGTCGATCTGCTCAACCATCACAGGTCTCCGGTTCGACGGCGACGCGCACCATCACGCCCTGCTTCGCCAGCCATCGCTTCAACGCCGGCACTTCGATCGCGCCGGAATGGAACACGCTTGCGGCGAGCGCACCGTCCACATCGGCGGCGGTGAAGACGTCGCGGAAATGCTCCCTCGCCCCGGCCCCGCCCGAGGCAATCAGCGGCACCGCACACACCGCGCGGGCCTGGGCCAGTTGCGGCACGTCGTAACCCTGCCGCACGCCGTCGCTGCCCATGCAATTGAGCACGATCTCGCCCGCGCCCAGGTGCTGCGCCTCGGCGATCCAGTCCAGCGTGCGCCGCGGCAGCGCCTGCGTGCGCGACGGATCGCCGGTGTACTGGCGCACCCGCCACTGCCCGTCCCCATCGCGCAGGGAATCGATGCCCACGACGATGCACTGCACGCCGAACGCGTCGGCCAGTTCGGCGATCAGCGCCGGCCGTTCGAGCGCCGGCGAATTGATCGAGACCTTGTCGGCCCCGGCGTGCAGCACCGCGCGTGCGTCCGCCACGCTGCGGATGCCGCCGGCCACGCAGAAGGGGATGTCGATCTCCCGGGCGACCCGTTCGACCCAGGCCCGGTCCACCGAGCGGCCTTCCGGGCTGGCGGTGATGTCATAGAAAACCAGTTCATCCGCGCCGGCGTCGCGATAGCGCAGCGCCAGCTCGACGATGCCGCCTACTACCGCGTGGTCGCGGAAGCGCACGCCCTTGACGACCTGCCCATCGCGCACGTCCAGGCAGGGAATGATGCGACGGCTCAGCACGGGCGACGCTCCCCGCCGGCTTCGATGCGCAACACGGCGCAATATGCGGCAAACAGGAACCTGCTCATGCGGCCATCGCCTCATCCAATCCGAAGCGGCCTTCGAGCAGGCCCCGTCCGAGGACCACACCGCGCGCGCCGGCGCTCCGCGCGGCACGGATGTCTTCCACCGAGCGCACGCCGCCGGACGCCTGCACGGCAAGCGCGGGCGCGATGGCCCCCAGGTGGCGATAGAGCTCCAGGTTCAGCCCCGCCAGCATGCCGTCGCGGTCGATGTCCGTGCACAGCAGGTGCCGTGCGCCGCTCGCCGCATACCAGGGGGCCAGTTCGTCCAGCGTGCGCGTTTCCGCGCGGGTCCAGCCGGCGCTCGGCAGCGTCCAGCGATCGTCTGACCAGCGCGTGTCCAGTGCGATGGTGAAGCGCTCGGAGCCATGCCGTTGCAGCCAAGCGGCCACCCGCTCCGGATCGCGGATCGCCACGCTTCCAACCACCACGCGTTCGACGCCCGCATCCATCAATCGGTGCACGTCGGCCACGCCCCGCACGCCACCGCCGGCCTGCACCCGCAGTCCCGTGCGTGCCAGCGCCTCGATCACCGGCAAGTTGGCAAAGCCGCCCGACTGGGCGCCATCCAGGTCGACCACATGCAACCAGTTCGCCCCGGCCGCCGCGTACCTTGCGGCCAGCGCGACGGGATCGTCCTGGTAGGTCGTCTGGCGGGCATAGTCGCCTTGCGCCAGACGCACGACGCGGCCTGCGCGCAGATCGATGGCGGGGATGATTTCAGCTTTCATAGGGCGAGGAAGTTGCGCAGCAGGCGGGCGCCCACCGCAGAGGAGCGTTCCGGGTGGAACTGCATGCCGAAGAAATTGCCGCGTGCCACCACGGCCGAAAACGGCGAGCCGTGAATGGCGGACGCCAGCGTGTAATTGCCCGGCGGCACCGCGTAGCTGTGCACGAAGTAGACCTGTGCATCGGCGGCGATGCCGTCGAGCAGGGGATGTTCGCTGCATGTCTGCAACCGGTTCCACCCCATATGGGGGATACGCACGCCTGGCGCGGACTGCAGACGCCGCACGACCGCGGGGATCAGTCCGAGGCAGTCCACCTCGCCCTCTTCCGACCGCGCACAGAGAAGCTGCATGCCCAGGCACACGCCAAGCACCGGCTGGGTGAGGCCGCGCAGCACCTCGACCAGTCCCAGCGTCCGCAGGCGGGCCATGGCGGGACCGGCCGCTCCCACGCCGGGAAGGATCACCTTGCCGGCCGCGCGGATCGCTGCCGGGTCCGAGGTCAGCGGCGCATCCACGCCCAGCCGCTGCAGGGCATAGCGCACCGAACCAATATTCGTGCCCCCTGCGTCCACCAGCACGACCGACGCGCCCGGGGCCGAGGTCCCTGCTCCGGCGTCCGGAGTGGACATCACCGCCGCGCTCACAACGCCCCCTTGGTACTGGGCAGCTCGCTGCCCTCGCGCCGCAGGGCCTGGCGCAACGCGCGGGCGACGACCTTGAAGCAGGCCTCGACCATGTGATGCGCGTTCTCTCCCCGCACCGACAGGTGCAGGTTGGCGCCCAGCGTTTCGCACAGCGAGCGGAAGAAATGCGACACCAGCTCGGTTGGCAGATCGCCCACACGCTCGCGCGGGAAGGCGCCGTCGAATACGAAGCATGGCCGTCCGGAAAGATCGAGCGCCGCACTGGCGAGCGCCTCGTCCATCGGCAGGGTGAAGCCGTAGCGACCGATACCGCGCTTGTCGCCCAGTGCCTGGCGAAGCGCCTGCCCCAGCGCCAGTGCGCAGTCCTCGACCGTGTGGTGTTCGTCCACCTGCGTATCACCATCGCAGGCGAGCGCGAGCGCAAAACCGCCGTGCTTGCCGATCTGCTCCAGCATGTGGTCGAAGAAGCCCAGCCCGGTGCGCACCCGCGGCTCGGCCGGTCGATCCAGATCCACGCTTACCTCGATGGCCGTCTCGCGCGTGCGCCGACGTGCCAAAGCGGTGCGCGGCGCGTCCAGCAGGCGATGCGCGATCTCTTCCCAGCCGGCCCCCTGCGGACCGACCCGCAAACCGCGCACGCCCAGATTCGCCGCCAGCAGCATGTCGCTTTCGCGGTCACCGATCACCGCGGATGCGCCGCGGCTCCAGCTGTCGTCGGCAAGGTAATGGCGCAGCAGGCCGATCCCCGGCTTGCGCGTATCGAGCCCTTCGTGCGGGAAGCTGCGGTCGACCAGCACCTCGCGAAACGCGATGCCCTGCGAAGCCAGGATGCGTAGCAACAACTCCTGCGGCCCGCGGAACGCCTCTTCGGGGAAGCTCGCCGTACCCAGGCCGTCCTGGTTGGTCACCATCACCAGCTCGTAACCGGCCGCGACGCAGCGCTGCAACGCGCCGATCACGCCCGGCAGCAGGTCGAGCTTGGTGAAGCTGTCGATCTGCTCGTCCGGCGGCTCGACGATCAGGCAGCCGTCGCGATCGACAAAGAGCAGCTTCCTGCTCATGCACCGCCCCCGCGGGACCGCATCCCGTACGCGATCGCCACGCCGAACCCGGCCGGGAGCCGCGTAAGGGCCCGCTCGCGACGAACGCCGCTCATGCCCCACCTCCAAGCACCGCCAGCACCCGATCGTTCTCCTGCGGCGTCCCGACCGTGATGCGCAAGGCATCCGCCAACCCCGGATAACGCCGCACGTCACGCACCACGATGCCCGCCTCGAACAACCGCCGATACGCCGCCCCCGCATCCTCGAAACGCACGGCGAGGAAATTCGCCTGCGACGAAAGCACCGCGAGCACGCCCGGCATTGGTTCCAGCGCCGCAGCCATCCGCGCTCGCTCGGCGCGAACCACGCCGATGCGTTCACGCGCGGCCACCTGCCCTGCCGGCGACAAGGCGTCCAGCGCCGCTGCCACGCAGGGGCGCGGCAGCGGATATGGCGGCAGGATGCGCCGCAGCAGGGCCACCACTTCCGGGTGCGCCAGCAGGCAACCGATGCGCGCACCGGCCAGCGCCCACGCCTTGGACAGCGTGCGCAGCACGGCCAGGTGCTCGTAGCGGTCAAGCAAGGTCGTGGCGCTGGTGGCGCCAGCGAACTCCACGTAAGCCTCGTCCACCACCAGCAGCGCCCGCCCGGCCAGTTGCCGGGCCAGGTACTCGACGGTTTCCAGGGACACGCCCGCCCCGGTCGGATTGTTCGGCGCACAGACGAACACCAGCTTCACCGCCGGCGTCACCGCCGCGAGCAACGCGTCGGCGTCCAGCGCGAAATCCGCCGCCAGCGGCACCTCGACCACTGCCGCGTTCTGAACCCGCGCGCAAACGCCATACATGCCGAACGTCGGCGGCTGCACCAGGATCGCGTCCTCGCCAGCACGGCAGAACGCCCGCACCAGCAGGTCGATCGCCTCGTCACTCCCCCGCCCGACCAGCACCTGATCCGGGCGCACGCCATACAGTGCGGCGAGCCGCTCGACCAAAGCCAGCGGTTGCGGGTCCGGGTAGCGGTGGCAGTCCAGGCCCTCGTCACCGAACGGCGCCCAGGCCGATTCGTTGGCATTGAGCAACAACGCGCCACCCGTCGCCTCCATGCGCGCGGAGGAATACGGCACCAGCGCGCGGATCTCCGCGCGCGCAAGCTCCAGCACGCTCATGCGGGGGTGACCTCCGCGTCGAGTGCCGCCAGCCGCAGGGTCACGGCGCGGCGGTGCGCCTCCAGCTGTTCGGCGGCGGCCAGCGTGGCCGTGCACGGCCCGATCGCCCGCAGGCCTTCGGGAGTGAGTTCCTGCACGCTGATCTGCTTCTGGAAACTGGCCACCGACACGCCGCTGTGGCTGCGCGCGTAGCCATAGGTCGGCAATACGTGGTTGCTGCCGCTGGCATAGTCGCCGACCGACTCGGGCGTCCACGCGCCAAGGAACACCGAGCCGGCACTGGTCACCCGCGCCAGCCAGGCGCGAGGCTCGGCCACCTGCAGGATCAGGTGCTCGGGCGCATAGCGGTTGCTGACCTCGAGCGCCTGCGCCAGCGAGTCGACCCGGATCAAGCGGCTGTGCGCCAGCGCCCCGTGCGCGATACCCGCCCGCGGCAAGGCCGCGCACTGGCGCTCGACTTCGTCGGCCACGGCATCGAGCAGCGCGTCCGACGGGCTCACGAGCAACACCTGCGAATCGGGCCCGTGCTCGGCCTGCGACAGCAGGTCGGCCGCCACGAACGCCGCGTCCGCCTGGGCATCGGCCACCACCAGCACTTCGGACGGGCCGGCCGGCATGTCGATTGCCGCCCCGCGCGCATCGATCGATACCTGCACCTTGGCCTCGGTCACCCAGGCATTGCCCGGGCCGAACAGCTTGTCGCAGCGGGGCACGCTGGCTGTTCCGTAGGCCATCGCGGCAATCGCCTGCGCGCCACCGAGCTTGAATACGCGGTGCACGCCGACCACGCGCGCTGCATACAGCACGGCGGGATCGCAGCGCCCATCCACACGCGCGGGCGAGCACAGCACGACCTCCGCGCAGCCGGCGATACGCGCCGGCACGCCGAGCATCAGCGCCGTGGAAGGCAACGGCGCGCTTCCGGCCGGCACGTACAACCCGACACGGTCGATCGGCCGCAACACGCGCTCCACCCGCACGCCCGGCGCGGTATCGACCGCCACGGAAACCGGCGCCGTCGCCCGATGGAAGGCCTCGACGCGCCCGGCCGCCTCACGAATGGCCGCCTTCAGCGCCGGATCGAGCGCCGCCTCGACCTCATCGAACTCCTCCGGCTGCACCTCCAGCCGCTCCAGTACGCAACGGTCGTACGAGGCGGTAAAGCGCAGCAAGGCCTCGTCGCCATGCCGGCGCACCTCGGCGATGATCCGGCGCACCACTTCACGCAAGCCGACCGCATGCGTCTGCACCGGTCGCGCCAGCGCCACCTCGCGCCCTGCTTCGTCCAGTGCGTTCCAGACCAGCCGCTTCATGCCAGCATCCTCTCCACCGGCAGCACGAACATCTCGCGCGCACCGGCCTTCTTGATCTCTTCCAACTGACGCCAGCTCACTTCGCCGGCGCACAACGCCTGCAGCATCACCTGGTCCGGCTGGCCGGCCAGCGGCAGCAGCGTCGGTTGCGGGCCGCCCGGCAGCAGACGGGTGATCGCCTCCAGCGAACCGCGCGCCGCCTGCAACAGGAGCAGCCGCGACTCGCGCACCTGGATCACGCCATCGATGCGCTTGAGCAGCAGTTCGACCAGGTCGCCGCGCTCGTCGGCCGGCAACACCTTCGGCCCGACCAGCAGCGCCTCGCTGTCGAGCACCATCTCGACCTCGCGCAACTGGTTCGCCACCAGCGTGCCGCCGCTCTGCACCAGGTCGCAGATCGCCTCGGCCGTACCCAGCCGGGGCGCGATTTCCACCGAACCGGCCAGCGTCACCACGCCGGCCTCGATGCCCTGCTCTCGCAGCCAGCGGCCGAGCAGTCCCGGATAGGACGTGGCAATGCGGCGCCCGGCAAGGTCCGCGGCGCCGGCATAGTCCATCTCCTGCGGCACCGCCAGCGACAGCCGGCAGCGCCCGAAGCCCAGCCCGCGCCATTCGGCCAGCGACACGTCATCCTCGCGGCCGGCGGTGAGCTCGTACTCGTTGAGCACGTTGCGCCCGACGATCCCCAGGTCGCACACGCCCTGCGCAATCAGCCCGGGAATGTCGTCGTCGCGCACCAGCAACAGGTCCACCGGCTCGCCCTCGCCGAAGCAGAACAGCTTGTCGCGGCTCTGCCGGAAGGTGAACCCGCAGCGCGTCAGCAGGTCCTGCGCCGGCTCGGTGAGCCGCCCGGACTTCTGCATCGCGATGCGCAGTCGATCGCGCGGCCTCATGCCGGTGCCTTGGCGGTCTTGCGCTTGCGTGCCGCGCGCGCCGCCGCGGCGAGATAGCCGCCGTTGCCCTGGTTGAGGTAGCGCGCCACCCGCCCGATGGTGGTGATGCTCACCCCCGTACGCTCGTGGATCTCCCGGTACGGCAGCCCCTCCTGCAGGTACGGCACCACCCGCCAGCGATCCACCATCGCCTCCAGCTCCGCCGGCGTGCACAGGTCATGCAGGAACGCCTGCATCTCGTCCACGTCGCGCAGCGCCAGCAGCGCCTCGCACAGGCTGCGCTCCACCGACTCGTTCGGGGTCTCGGGGTCGATCGCTCGTCGCTTCATGATGTACTAACGCGTTATTACGACAGGCGCGCACTATAGATGGGAGCGGCGTCCGGGGCAAGCAGTACAGCGTTGATAAGCAATCGGTGGAGCCAGCAAAAGGATGCCCAGGGACGCCTACACGCCCCCGCGTAGGGATTCACCCACGTCCTGGCTGTCCGGCGGATTACGTCACAAGCCGCTGCATCGAGCTTGCCGCTCACATCGGGGCGCGGCTCTAATGAGCCCCGCGTTCAAATGATGTGAGCGCTACTGCCGACAGGTCCCTGCCCTTGCGCCCGCGGGACGTGCTCGAAGATGGAAGCAGACAAGGAGTCCGAATGGAATCGCCACCTGGTGCCGCGCGGGAACCGAGATCTTCCCCCCATGCAACATGAAAACCGCTTTCGCCACGGGCTGCACCGGCCACTGTCCGCACCCGCTCGGCACGCTGACTGACCATCCGTGCATCGCCCAGCCACAGCATGCAGCGCCTACCGGCGCGCGTGAACCGACCTACGCCACGCGGCTGAAGCCGCCCCGACCTGCGAGCACCACGTGAGCAAGGCTCCCCTGAACCGGATCCTCGGAACCCTTTTGCTGCCGGCCATTCTGCTGGCGGGCTGCGGAACACCCCCCGCCAAGGACTTCGGCGGCCGCTGGAAGCCGGTCAACCGCTTCCAGTCCACCCCCACCGAGATCCCGCTCAATCGCCCCTATACCTACTACGCCGCGCCCATGGACGAGACGCTTCGGAACATGCTTGTCCGCTGGGCTAGTGACACGGGCATGACGCTGGTCTATCGCCTTCCATCCGACTACACGCTCTTCGCCCCCGTCACCAAGGTACGAACGGCGGACGTTCGACAGGCCGCCAGCGAACTCAGTGCGATCTACGCGGCCCAGGGCATCTCGATCACCGTGGCTGATGGAAGACTTCAAGTCGATCGGCTGAAGACCCTCGGCTCCGACGTCACGCCGGCCGGCGCACGGCCGGAGGCCAGCACGGGCGTACAGTCTGCCCCGCCCGCCGTCGCCGGTGGGGTGCGCTGATGGTCGCCAGGAAAACCGTTTCTCGCAACGTCGAGGAAGCCGTCTCCAAGGCAGTCAACTACGAGCTCTCGATCGCCGACATCGCACGCCGCAGCGAGCGGCGCGCCTGGTGGGTGGCATTCAGTGCGATCGGCATGTCGCTGGTTCTTGCTGGCGGCTACTTCTACATGCTCCCTCTGAAGCAGAAGGTTCCCTACCTGGTGATGGCCGATGCGTACACCGGTACGAGCACCGTGGCACGCCTGACCGAAGACCTCACCCATCGCCGGATCAGCACGAGCGAAGCGCTCAACCGCAGCAACGTGGCGCATTTCGTGCTGGCTCGCGAGTCCTACGACCTTGCGCTGCTCAACCTGGGCGACTGGGCCACGGTGCAAACCATGGCCTCGCCGGGGGTCAAGGCCGATTACACGCGGCTGTACTCGCCAATGAATCCTGACAGCCCCTACAAAACCTACGGGAAGGACAAGGCGATCCGCGTCAGGCTGCTCAGCATCGTGCTGATCGGAGGCGGCCAGGGGCGCACGCCCACCGGTGCCACGGTGCGCTTCCAACGGAGCCTTTACGACAAGCAGAGCGGTGTCACCCAACCGATGGACAGCAAGATCGCCACGATGGAATTCACCTACAAGGCGAACCTCGAAATGGACGACCGCAACCGGATCGAGAACCCGTTGGGTTTCTGGGTGACGAGCTACCGCGTCGACAACGACTACGCGACGCCGGCGCCGACCGAAATTTCGGGCGCCAGCGTGCAAGCCGCGAGCCCGGCCCCCGATCTGGCCACGGTATCGCCTGCGTACAAGCACAATGTCACCCCGCAGGCTGGAACGGCCGCAAGCCTTCCTTCCCATGGGGCGGCACGATGATCCGGTGCCACATCGCCTCCCTGGCTGGCGCGTTCTGCCTGGCCATCACCAGCATCCCGACGCAGGCGCAGGTCGTGCAGCAATACGCATACCAGCCGGACCACATCTATCCCGTACGCACCGGGCTAGGCATCACCACGCAGATCGAGCTCAGCCCCAACGAGCAGATCCTCGATTACAGCACCGGGTTCAGCAGTGGCTGGGAGCTTACCCGCCGCGACAACGTGTTCTATCTCAAGCCGAAGGATGTCGACGTCGACACCAACTTGCTGGTGCGCACGGCCACGCACTCCTACATCTTCGAACTGAAAGTCGTGGCGACCGACTGGAAGGCGCTGGAGCAGGCCAAGGGCGAGGGCGTGCAATACAAGATCACTTTTGCCTATCCGACCGACACGAGCTTCTCAAAGGAAAAGAAAAAGGTCGCCGTTGCCCCGCCGCTGGACACCCGTCTTGTTCCGGGGCGCGTCTACGACTTCGACTACGACTACGCCACGCGCAACAGCCATGCGCCCTGGCTTGTGCCGGCGCACGTCTACGACGACGGGCGCTTCACCTACATCCGGATGAGCGACCTGAAGCGCTTGCCCACCGGCGATTTTCCCGCGGTATTCATGCGCGAGACGGAGCACGGCGAGGACTCCCTCGTCAACACGACCGTCGAAGGCAACACCATTGTCGTACACGGGACGTATCCCTACCTCGTCATCCGTCATGGCGACAACGTCGTCGGCCTGCGAAGGAACGCACGCAAGTGAGCACGCACATCCCTTCCGCCGTCGATGCGGACGCCTGCCATGGCGAAGCGTTGACACAAAACCCCTACTCAACGCACTACCAGCAATCGGCCGCGCCTGATCTGGATGCTAATGCGCCGTTGTTGACATCCAACGAGCTGCGCCGCACGAACCGCCGCGTCTTGCTGATGCTGGGCTCGGCCGTCGTGCTCCTGCTGTTCGTTTCCTACTGGATGATCAGCAGTGCGACCTCACGCCGCGAGCCAAGCAAGCCCAGGGAGGAGAAAGTCACCGTAGCCGATGCACCACCGGCCTTGGCCCTGCCGCCGATCCACCACGAGCCCGCGCCGATTCTGCTCGCCCCGACGCCTGCGTTGCCGCCGCTTCCCCCGCCACAGGTGGCCGACGACCCGGCGAAGACCCCAGTCGCCTATGCACCGCACGAGCCTACCTTGGTCGAACGGCGCATCGCGGGCGCGTCCGACCCCATGGCGAATCTATCGTCCGCACCCATTGCAGCGCCATCCCCGGACACGGGCAGGCCCCTGCTGTCAGGCAGTGTGATCGCGACTAAAGCCAAGCCACTCGAGCATGCCGACGCGATCATGCAACGGGGGACATACATCCGCTGCGTGCTGGAAACCCGGATCATTACCGACGTACCGGGTTATAGCTCCTGCCTTGTCACCGAGCCGGTGTACTCGTTCAACGGCCGCACGCTGCTCCTGCCCAAGGGATCCAAAGTACTGGGCGCCTATTCCAGCGGCCCGAAAGGGCGCCGGGTCGCAGTCGTTTGGGATCGCATCATCACGCCCACAGGCGTGGACGTGGATATGAGCAGCAAGCCCAGCCCTGGCATCGACAGCCTGGGCGGCGCCGGGCTGCCTGGTTACTACGACGCCCATTGGGGCAGCCGCATCAGTGCCGCGCTGCTGATCAGCATGCTCAGCGACGCGTTCAAGTACGAGGCGGCCAAGCACGGGCCCACGACCACTTCGATCGTCTCCGGCGGCATTGCGGTACAGGAGCCGTTCGAGAGCAACACCGCGCGCACCGTACAGAGCCTCGCCGACATGGCTGTGCGCGAGGCCGCCAACCGCCCGCCGACGGTCACGATCAACCAGGGCACGGTGATCTACGTGTACGTCGCGCGCGACGTGGACTTCAGCGACGTCGTCGCGCGCTTCTGAAAAAAGGCATGGAAGACACCCTCGCCCTCGTCTCGAATGAGTTCCTCGACTACCAGTACGAGGTGCTGGGCGTGCGCGAGTTCATGGCCGCGCCCGACGTTACCGAAATCTGCATCAATCGCCCGGGCGAGCTTTACCTAGAACACCGCGGTGGCTGGCAACGGATGGAAGTGCCATCACTGACCTACGAACGGGCACGCCAGTTCTGCACCGCAGTGGTCAACGAAAGCAATACCGGCCAGCGCATTACCGACATCGATCCGGTGGTCTCGCTCACCTTCCCTACCGGCCAGCGCGCGCAGTTCGTCATTCCGCCTGCCTGCGAGGCGGGCAACGTATCGATCACCATCCGCCTGCCGTCGAAACAGGCGAGGACACTGGACCAGTACCAGGCGGAGGGCTTCTTCGACCGGGTATGGGAGGATGCAAGCGAACTCACTGAACATGATCGCGAGTTGCAGGCTCTGCGCGCCGAACGTCGCTATGCCGAGTTCTTCAAGGCAGCCGTGCGCGGCAAGAAGAACATCGTGGTGTCAGGTGCGACCGGCAGCGGCAAGACCACGTTCATGAAGTCCCTGGTCCATCACATCCCCGCCGAAGAGCGCCTGGTCACCATCGAGGATGCCCGGGAGCTCTTCATCAGCCAGCCCAACGTGGTGCATCTGCTCTATTCCAAGGGTGGCCAGAGCGCCAGCAACGTAACGGCGAAGAGCTGCATGGAAACCTGTCTGCGCATGAAGCCTGATCGCATCATCCTGGCCGAATTGCGCGGAGACGAAGCCTTCTACTTCATCCGGAATTGCGCTTCCGGCCATCCAGGCTCGATCACCAGCTGCCATGCAGGCAGCACCGAACAGACCTGGGACCAGCTGGCACTCATGGTCAAGGCCTCCACCGAAGGCGCCGGCCTCGAGTTCGCGACCATTAAACGGCTGCTCCGGCTGACCATCGACATCGTGGTGCATATCAAGGCGCATGCCGGGCAACGGCACATCACCGGGATCGACTTCGACCCGCAACGCAGCTTCCTGCAAGAGCTGCCAGCGCAAGCGCGCTGACCGACAAGGACAAGGAATGGTCCCGGCATTCACCCCATCATCCTGCCCTCAGCTGGCCGTTCCACTGGAGGTCATGCAGCATGTCGCCCAGGTGGAGTCCAGCGGAAACCGATTCGCCATCGGCGTTGTCGGCGGTCGGCTCGAACGCCAGCCACGCAACCTGGGCGAGGCCGTCGCGACCGCGCGCATGCTCGAGTCGAAGGGATACGACTATTCACTCGGGATCGCCCAGATCAACCGCAGCAACCTAGTGCGTTATGGGCTGGATACGTTTGAAAAGGCCTTCGACGGTTGCGCCAACGTCACGGCGGGCGCTCGCATCCTGGCCCAGTGCTACAGCCGTTCGGGTGCTGATTGGGGAAAGGCCTTCAGTTGCTACTACTCAGGCAATTTTGTCACGGGCTACCGGGACGGCTACGTGCAGCGGATGGTCGCCTCGTTCGGGGCCGACGCGCTTGACGCCGAGGCGATAGCCGTTCATTCGCAGGCTACCGAGCACCCCGGCGGGACGTCAACGACACGCCCCGCGAAATACCGCAGCCCGACGGATCGGGTGTCGATCAGGTCGGTTGCCATTGACACAACGGCCGACGCGCTGGTCTCCGCCGTAGCGGGGGGCAACGCCGAAGGTCAGCCAGCCGCCCGAACGGCGGCCCCGGCGCCGGTCGAGCCAGCTGGCACGGCCCAGCGCGCTTTCGTGCCGCGCGTTCATGGCCCGGGCGGATCGCCTGGCACTGAACCCCGACCACCCGTCTCCCCCACACGCGGTCCTGTCGCCTCCAAGCAAGGGGAGGCCGATGCTGCGTTCGTCTTCTGACCGCCCATCGCGCCAGGAGCCCGTCCCGAATCCGTCCGCCCACTGGGCGGTCATCCGTCAAACGCCCATTGCAATGGTCGTTGCTGTCCACCCCCCCTCCGCGAGGAAAACCGAAGATGGCCAAGAACCTGCCCGCAAACCCCAATGCCCGTCACCCGATCCGCAGCGGTACTGCCCTTCTCATGGCCATGGCGATGTGCCTGGCACTCGCACTGCCGGGTATCGCTCTGGGCCAGGACGTGACCGATACCATCGCGACGACCTGCGGCTTCGCCAGCAGTGTCAACAAGATCCTCAATGCGATCTCGATCATCGTGGTGACGATCGCCATCGTGTTCTCCGGCTATCAGATTGCATTCGCCCACAAACGCATTTCCGACATCTCCCCGGTGCTGATCGGTGCCGTCCTGATCGGCGCGGCAGGCCAGATTGCGAAGATGTTCCTGGCTGGAAGCACGAGCGCGTCGGGCGCCACTGCCTGCACTGCCAGCCTGGTCAGCCACGCGCTCAACTTCTATGCATAAGGACGCATTGTTCCGCGGCTGCACCCGCCCGCCCATGTTCATGGGCGTGCCCTACGTGCCGTTCTTCATGGGCGCGGGCGGATGCATGTTGCTGGCCATGTATTTCAACCTGTTCTTCCTGTTGCTGATCCCCCCAATGATTTTCGTGATGCGCCAGATGGCCAGGCGCGATGAAATGATCTTTCGACTGCTCGGACTTCGCCTGCAGTTCCGAACAAGGGTCAGGAACCTTCGGGAGAACGACGGCATGTGGGTTTTCACGCCCAACACCCACCGCGGCCAGTCGAAGGCCAGCTCATAAGCCCACAGCCGCCCTGGCCACGCGCCAGGGGAACGGAACCCGTGCATGTCCAAGCCCACCTTCATTCCCGATACTCCCATCAGCGAACTCGTACCGCTGTCCACCCACGTCTCGCCCACGGTGCTGAAAACCACCGGAGGCGACTTCCTGATGGTCTGGCGCCTGGGGGGCCTGCCGTTCGTGGGGCGCGAAGAGTGGGACCTGGAGCATCGCCACGCCACCTTCAACCGCATGCTGCAGACCTTGCGCGCGCCCGATTTCGTCAACGTCGCCTTCTGGGTACACGACGTGCGCCGCCGGCGGCGCATTACGGACCGCGCCCGCTTTGCACAGTCGTTCAACCAGGCCCTCTCCGACGCGTATCACGATGCCTTGTCGAGCCAGAAGCTGATGCAGAACGAGCTTTACCTCACCATGCTTTACCGACCCCTCGTCAGCGGAAAGAAGCTCGCCGAAAAATTGAGCGACGTGACTCGCCTGGAGGCCGAGCAGCAGCAAGCCGTCGGCACCATTCTGGAACTCGCAGGTAACGTCGAAGCCGTACTGAAGGACTACGCCCCCGATCGTCTGGGCATGTACGAAGCGGCCAACGGCGTGGTGTTTTCTGAAGCGCTGGAGTTCTACGGCTACCTGCTCAACCGCCTGGACGAACCCGTGCCCGTGCTTCCCGCACCGGTCTACAACTACCTGCCGGTCAGCAAACAGCGTTTCTCCGGCAAAACCGGCGACTTCGTGATCACCACGCCGCAGGGAACCAACCACTTCGGCGCCATCCTGAACATCAAGGAATACACCGACGGCACCTTTCCCGGGATCCTCAATGGGCTGAAGTACCTCGGATTCGAGTACGTGATAACGCACTCCTTCAGTCCGATGGGGCGACAGGATGCCCTCAAGGCGCTAGACCGCACCAAAGGAATGATGGTGTCCTCCGGCGACAAGGCGTTCAGCCAGATCGCCGAACTGGATGTGGCAATGGACCAGCTGGCGTCCGGCAACTTCGTGCTGGGCGAATACCACTTCACCATCGCCATCTATGCGCCGAGCCAGGAGGCGCTGTCGCAGCAGATCGCCACTACCCGCGCGGAGCTTTCCAACGCCGGCTTCGTCTCGGTCAAAGAGGATCTCGCCGTCACTGCCGCCTTCTATGCGCAGCTTCCCGGCAACTGGAAGTATCGGACCCGCCTGGCCAACGTGAGCTCACTCAATTTCCTGGGCCTGAGCCCGCTGCACAACTTCGCCATGGGCAAGCGGGAGAACAACCCCTGGGGCGACTGCGTGACGACCCTGCAGAGCACCAACGGGCAGCCCTACTATTTCAACTTCCACGCGACCCACCCGACCGAGAACTCGCTGGGCGAGAAGGCCATCGCCAACACGATGGTGATAGGCAAATCCGGCACGGGCAAGACAGCGCTGATCAACTTCCTGCTGAGCCAGGTCCAGAAATTCCAGCCCAGCCCAACCATATTCTTCTTCGACAAGGATCGTGGCGCCGAGATCTTCGTGCGCGCCTGCGGCGGCAACTACCTTTCCCTGGAGAACGGCCAACCCACCGGCTTCAACCCTTTCCATTGCGAGCGTACCGAGGCCAACGTCCAGTTTCTGGCCGATCTGATCAAGGTGCTGGCGGGCAAGAGCGCTTACAGCTCGCGCGAGGAGGAAGACATCTTCCGCGCCGTCGAGAACATGCTCGACACGCCGATGCGCCTGCGCAACATGACCAACTTCCAGAAGAGCCTGCCCAACCTCGGCGACGAGGGGCTCTTCATCCGCATGCGCAAATGGACGACCGGCAACTCGCTGGGTTGGGTTTTCGACAACCCGGTTGACACGATCGATCTGGAGAAGGCCGGCATCATCGGTTTCGACTACACCGAAATCATCGACAACCCGGAAGTGCGCGTGCCGGTGGTCAACTACCTGTTACACCGCCTCGAAGCGTTGATCGACGGCCGGCCGCTGATCTATGTGATGGACGAGTTCTGGAAGATTCTGGACGGCAAGGGTGGATTGAAGGAATTCGCCAAGAACAAGCAGAAGACCATCCGCAAGCAGAACGGACTGGGCATCTTCGCGACGCAAAGCCCCGAAGACGCGCTGGCCAGCGACATTGCCTCCGCGCTTGTGGAACAGACGGCCACGATGATCCTATTGCCCAATCCCAATGCGAGCCGCGAGGACTACATCAACGGCCTCAAGCTGACCGACGCCGAGTACCAGGTCGTCGTCAGCCTGGACGAGCGTTCGCGCTGCTTCCTGATCAAGCAAGTCCACGCCAGCGCCGTATGCCAACTCAACCTGCGCGGTATGGACGACGCCCTGGCGGTGATCTCCGCATCGACCGACAACATCGAAATCATGCACCGCGTCCTCCGCGAGTGCGCCGCTGTCGAAGGCATGCCCGTGGACGCCTTGCGCCCCGAACAATGGCTCGATCTGTTCTATGCAGCCCGCAAGGGCAGCGGGAAGGCCCGCTCCAGTGCGCGGCCCGCTACCCGCGCGGCTCGCGCGACTGCAGGCTAATACAACGTCTCTCGCCGGAGGAAGCGTATGACCCTCGTGTTGCTCGATCCGACTCGTCCTCGCCGTTGGGGACAGGTCGTGCTAATCGCGGCTTTGCTCGGCATCGCCGTTGATGCGGCGAAGGCCCAGGTGCTGGTCACCGATCCCACCGCCATTGCCGCGAACGAAGAAGGTTTCAAGTCGCAGTTGGCGCAAAGCGTCGCGCAATACGCCAGGCAGGGAATGCAGTACGCAAAGCAACTCGAGCAATATTACCAGCAGGTTGAGCAGTACCAGCAGTTGCTCATGAGCATTAAAGGTCTGGGCATCAATATTTCCCTTTCGTCGAGCAAGCTTGAGCCTATTGACGACCCGAGCGCGCTCATCGACCAGAATTGCCCAAGTGCGTCAGGCGGTTCCGTAATCGGCAGTCTGGTGACGTCCGCAGCAGCCGCAGTCAGCCCCGAAATGCCAATTACGGTCGCCCAGCAGCAAATCTGCGCGAATATCACGATGCTCCAGGTTGATGAGTACAACCGGACGGTGGCCATGCTCGGCAAGCTCGACCAGTACGGCAGCACACTGCAAAAGCTAAACAAGCTGACCAACGAAGTGAAAACGCTTGGTACGACAAGCGGCGCTACGACGCAGGCCGTCACCTACAGCGCGATCACCGCTCATGCCATGCAGGAATGGCAGACGGCCATTGCCGGAGACCAAGCGGTCATCCAGGCGCTCAACCAGCAGCAGTCCATCCTGGCAAAAGCAGCGCTCAAGGGACAAAGCAGCGTGATCGGTACGGTAGTGCAGGCAGCTGCGTTGAAAGCGGCATTCTCGGTCGACTGATGCATCCGCGTGACGTCCCGAGGCTTAGGGAACGACGTCACCTAGCGCAAGAAAGGAATCAGGCGCCATGCCAACAAACATCGCCGACTTCGTTTACTTCAGGCTGGTGTACGACTATCTGAGTAAACAGATCAACACGTTCGGAATGGACCTCATGGCGTCGTTCATGACCTGGGCAAGCGCACTGGCGCTGCTCATGGTCACGCTGTGGATCATGATCCAGGGCTACCGGCTGATTACGGGGCGAACGCATGAGTCGATGATGGCAATGGTCATGAGCATGACGCGCATCGTCATCATCGTCAGCGCCGCGACCACCATGTCGGTCTTTGGCTCCAACCTGCAGCAGTTGTTCACTACCGACCTGAGTACCGCCGTCAACCAGCTGTTCACCGGCAGCGACGACACGGCGGCGCAGACCATCGACCAGAATCTCGCCTGGACCCAGCTGGCGCTGGGCGCGATCGATGTCGTGCAAGTCGCCCCCGGCGACGTCGAGAACGCCGAGCGCAAGGCGCACGCCATGCTCTTCGCCGGACTGGGCACGGCCAGCCCACCGATGGCAGCCGGCGCCATGTTGTTGCTCTACCAGGCCACCATCGCCCTGTTCATCGGCATGGGACCGCTGTTCATCCTTTGCCTGATCTTTGACCAGACCAAGGATCTTTTCCGCAAGTGGCTGCTCTATGGCATCGGCACCATCTTTTCCATGGCCGCGCTCAGTTTCATCAGCTCCCTTGTGTTGCAGCTGACGTTGCGCGTGGCCGCCGCGCTCTGGACCGCGAACCTGATCAACGAGATGACGAGCCTCGGTGCGGAAGGCCTCTCCAATCAGGCACTGCAACAAGGTGGTATCGGCTTGCTTATGACCGTCCTGATCATAAGCGTGCCCCCATTGGCAGCTGCATTCTTCCAAGGCACCGTGGGAAGCTTCATGCACTACTCGGCATTCAATCCCGGGAGCCGCCCCGGTCCGCAGGGACAACCACCGGGGTCCTACGGTGCGTATGGTGGTGCGCACGCGCAGCCGCCTGCGCACACGAAACAACCCGTCTTCCAGCAAGCCGGCCCTGGTCCCCACGGCAATCCTCACCCCTTTTCCGGTGGCCGAACCACGTCCACGCCACCGGGCATCCAGGGCGAGGCCATCCCGGTTCGCCCGCAACCGCGAGAGAGGGGCTGATCATGCGTCGGTGCCCGTGCTTGCGGAATCCGCTTCATGTGCCTACTGGAAGGTCACCTTGAAACTACCCATTCGTCCTGCCCTCCTTGCGCTTGGCGCGGCCGTCAGCCTGAACATGACGCCAGCCCACGCCCAGAGCGTCGATCCCTGCACTGTCTACACCTGCATGGCCGGCATCTCCGGTGCGGGGGCGAGTGGCGGCCCTGGCTGTGTGCCCGCAACCACCTACTTCTTCAGCCTTGTCGTATTCGATCCCTCCTTCGACGCAGCAGCTACATCCCAGTTGCGCAAGACCTACTTGATGACCTGCCCGGGTGCGAATACCGCAACCAACGCCGCGCTGCTGAACGCGATCATCGCCTTATGGGGCGCTGTGCCCTAGCCACGGGCGAAACCGGTGCGGCCCATCACACGGAAGGTGAGCTCATGATTCCACGCAACAAGGCGTTAGCCGCCTTCCTGGCCTTCATGTCGGCAGTACTTGCCGGGCTATATGCATCCGGCTGGCTGGTGTTGGCCCTCTTGCATGTGCGAGCGCCACTCGGCCCTGGTACCTATGGGCGCTATCTAGCAGCGATCGCCAGGCCGGAAGTTCAACCCTACGTGCACCAGATCAGGTTGTCAGGGAGCGTGGGTTTCGGCCTGCCACTGGCCGCCTGGATCGCTCTGTTGTACTTCCTGTTCAGACCCCGCGCACGGTCGACCCATGGCGACGCCCGGTTCGCCAGCCGCGGTGACCTGGCCCGGCTCGGGCTCCTCGACGACGACCCGAACGGCATCGTCGTGGGCAGATACGGCCGCAGTTTCCTGCGGCTCCGCGGAACGCGCCACGCCCTGCTGGCGGCGCCAACGCGAAGCGGCAAAGGCGTCGGCGCGGTGATCCCCAATCTGCTGAGCTACCAGGGGTCGATGGTCGTCCTGGACATCAAACAGGAAGCTTTCGACATCACGTCGAAATGGCGCTCCAAGCTGGGTCCCACCTTCCTCTTCAATCCGTTTGCGGAAGACCTGCGCACACATCGCTGGAACCCGTTTGCCTACGTGCGCCCCGACGTGATTCATCGCACATCGGACCTGCAGGCCATCGCCGACTGCCTGTACAAGGACCCGCCCAATCAGGATCCCTTTTGGGCGAACATGGCACGCTCGACCTTCGTGGCGACGGCCAGCCTGTTGTTCGACTGCTGGACCGACGGCCTGGACAAGGGCTTTGCCAGGGACGACGGTTACCCCACGCTCGGCGCGGTCTACCGCCTGCTGTCGGGCGACGGTAGCGATCTCAAGGCGCACCTGAAGTCCGTGCTCGAGTACCCGCACGTCAGTCGTCAGACCCGCACGGCCTTTGCCAACATCACCGCGCTGGCCGAGCAGACGTTTACCTCCGTGATCGCCAGCACGCAGGCCCCGCTGCTGATCCTGGCCAACCCGATCCTGGACAAGGCGACCTCGGGTAACGATTTCTGGTTACCCGACCTGCGCCGGCGGGTGCAGTCGATTTACGTGGGCATTTCGCCCAGCAAGCTCACCGAAGCCTCCGGGTTGCTGAACCTGTTCTTCAACCAGGCGATCAAGCTCAACGTTGGCGTCACCCCGGACAAGGACGCATCCCTCAAGCACCAATGCCTGTTCATGCTGGACGAGTTCGCCGCCCTGGGTCGGATGGACGTCATGGTTGACGGTGTGGCGTATTTCGCCGGCTACAACGTGCGCGTGTTCTGCGTGATCCAGTCGCTCTCCCAACTGGATGCGGTTTATGGGCCGGAAAAGGCGCGCAGCATGATCACCAACCTGGCCTGCCAGATGGTCTACACGCCGCGCGAGCAACGGGATGCCAACGAGTACAGCGAGATGCTTGGCTACACCACGCAGCGCAAGCGCCAGCGCACGCGTTCCAGGGGCGGCCTCGGCCAGGGCAGCAGCGTATCGCTGGCCGAAGTGGAGGAAAAACGTGCGCTGATGCTGCCGCAGGAGTTGAAGGCGCTGGATCCGAAGAAAGAAATCGTATTTATCGAAGGCACGCCGCACCCGATCCGCTGCAACAAGATTCGATACTACGAGGACAGCTATTTCGTGCCGAGACTGCTGGGTGCTTCGAGCGTTCCGCGCCTGGAGATCGGCCGGCAACGCCAGATGGTGGTGGAGAACAACTAGTGTCCCGGCCCCACGGCCGCCCGGATGCGGCTCGCCAATGCATCAAAGAACTCCGCCGGCAAGTCCGCCCGCACCGGCACCCGCCACCATCCCGGTTGCGCGAATCGCCGGCACTTGATGGCGTCCTTGTCGGTCATCAGCACCGGCAGGTCTTCGCCGAGGTTGAAGTCCGAGGGGACGAAGGCGTGGTGATCGGGGAAGGCGTGTTCGACCGGCAGGATGCCGTAGGCGCGCAGGCTGTCGAAAAAGCGGGCGGGATGACCGATAGCGGCCACGGCGTGAACCCGCTGGCCGGTGAAGGCGGTCAGCGGCTGGCAGGTGTCGTCGGTGAGTGAGCAGGCTTCGCCGCCGCGCAGTTGCATGGGATAGGCGCCCATGCGTTCGCCGCCGTTGCACACGCGGATGTCCGCGGTGGCCAGGCGCATCAGCGGCTCGCGCAGCGGGCCGGCTGGCAGCAGGCGCCCGTTGCCGAAGCCGCGCACGGCGTCGATCACGCACACTTCCACGTCGCGGGCGAGGCGGTAGTGCTGCAGGCCGTCGTCGGCGATGACCACATCGCAGCCTGCGCCAATCAGCAGACGGGCGGCGGCGGGGCGGTCGCGGCCCACCGCCACCGGAATACCCTGCGTGCGGATCAGGCTGGGCTCGTCACCGACCCGCTGCGGGTTGGGCGCGTCACCGAGCAGCAGCGGCTCGCGCTGGGTGCCACCGTAGCCGCGACTGACCACGCCGGGAGTGAAACCACGTTCGCGCAGCGCCTGGGCGACGGCGATGGCCAGCGGCGTCTTGCCGGTACCGCCGGCGGTGATGTTGCCGATCACCACCACGGGCACGCTCAGGCGCACGCTGCGTCGCCAGCCATGCCGGTAGAGGAAACGGCGCAGGCCGCTGACGCCGGCATAAAGCCAGGACAGCGGATGCACCCACACCGGGGTGCGGCCATCGCTGTACCAGGCTTCTTCCAGCTTCTGCGCTAGCGCCATGAGACGCCTCAGCCTTCTTCCTGCTCGTGGAACTGCATACGGTGGAGCGCGGCGTATTGACCGCCCAAGGCTACCAACTCGGCGTGAGTGCCGCGTTCAACGATGCGTCCCTGGTCCATCACGGCAATCTGATCGGCGTGCTCGATGGTGGACAACCGGTGTGCGATGACCAGCGTGGTGCGGTCGCGCATCAGGCGCTGCAGGGCCTGCTGGATCAGCCGTTCGGACTCGGTATCGAGCGCGCTGGTAGCCTCGTCCAGCACCAGGATCGGCGCGTTCTTGAGGATGGCGCGGGCGATCGCCAGGCGCTGGCGCTGGCCACCGGAAAGCATGCCGCCCCCCTGCCCGATCGGGGTGTGGATGCCCTCGGGCATCCGCTGGATGAACTCCATCGCGTTGGCCGCCTCCGCCGCCGCGGTAATGTCCGCCTCGCTGGCGCCGGCCAGTTCGCCGTAGGCAATGTTCTGGGCAATAGTGCCGTCGAACAGCACCACGCTCTGCCCCACCCAGCCGATCTGGCGACGCAACGAGGCGAGGGTGTATTCGCGATAGTCCTGCCCGTCGAGCACGATGCGCCCTGCGCTGGGCTCCTGGAAGCGCGGCAGCAGGCTGACCAGGCTGCTCTTGCCGCTGCCGGAGCGACCGACCAGCGCGGTAACGGTGCCGGGCGCGCAGTGCAGGTCGATGCCACGCAGGGTTTCGATCTCGCTGCGTGGATAACGCAACCGGACGCCCTCGAAACGCAGGTCGCCGCGGGTGCGCTCGAGCTGGAGACGCCCCGTGTCCTGCTCCGGTGGCAGATCGATGACTTCGAACAGATCCTCGGCCGCCGAAATGCCGCGCTGGATCGTGCCCTGCACGTTCGCCAGGCGCTTGAGCGAGGGCATCATGGCGCCCATGGCCGTCAGCACAGTGACAAACACGCCGGGCGAGATGCCATCGATGACCTGGGGCCGGGTGGCCAGGTACACCAGCAGCGCGAGCGCGAGCGCTGCGACGGTCTGGATGGCCGTGCTCGAGGTCGCGCTGGTGGTGGCGATCTTCATGTTGAGGCGGCGAGCGCGGTGGGAAACGTCCGCGAAGCGCGCGGCCTCGTGCTGCTGCCCGCCGTAGACGCGCACTTCGCGGTGCGCATGGACCGACTCGTCCACCGCGCCGGTCACCGAGCCCATCGAGCCCTGGATGCGCCGGCTGATCTCCCGGTAGCGCCGGCTGACCATCGTGGCAACCAGCGCGATGCCGGGGGCCATCATCAGCAGTGTGAGCGAGAGATAGGCGCTGTTGGTCAGCATCACGTACAGCATCCCGATCACCGTGACGCCTTCGGTCACGACCACCTTCAGTGCATCAGTGGACGCCGAGGCCACCTGCTCGCTGGTGTAGGTGATGCGGGAGATCTGCTGGCCGGAGGGCTCATTGCCGAAGAACGCCGCTGGCAGACGCAGATAGGCGGCGAACACGTCCGCCTGCATCGCCTGCACGACGTTGCGGCCCACGTACGAAATACCGTAACTGCTGACGAAGGTGCCGACGCCGCGCGCCGCAAAAATCAACACGATCCAGATCGGCATCCAGAAGATCAGGTACGGGTCCTTCTTGGCGAAGAGCTCGTCGATCATCGGCCGCAGTTTCTGGGTAAAGGCCGCCAACGCGCCGCCGTCGACCGCCATGCCGAGAATGGCGATCGCACCGATCACCCACCAGCGCCGCGTGTAGCCGAGCAGCCGCTTGTAGACGCGCAGGGTTTCGGCGTCCCAGATGGCCACCTTTCGGGCGGCTGTCAACGTGCGGCTTCCTGGGTCGGCGTGGTCGCGATCGCCAGCCGGGTGAAGCCGAGCTGGCCGAGCGCGTCCATGGCCGTGACGACGTTCTGGTGCGGCGTCAGTGCGTCGGCGCGGATCGTGATCGGGCGGTCGTGGTCGTCGCCCGCCACGCGCGCGATGGCCTGCTTGAGCGGTTGGACGCCCTCGCCCACCACCGCGTCGCTACCGACGTAGAAATGTCCATCGCGGTCGATCATCACGGTCAAGGCAGGGCCCTGCATGTCGCGCTCTTCGGCGCTGGCCTGCGGCAGCGTGACCTGCAGGCGCGAGTGCTGCACGAAGGTCGTGGTCAGCACGAAGAACATCAGAAGCGTCAGCAGCACGTCGATCAGCGAGATCACGTTGATCTCGAAGTCGTCCTGCCGACGGTCGGAACCGATACGCATGCTTACCCTCAGGCGCTGGTAGCGGCAGTCGTCGCCGTGCGGCGCGGGCGGGCTGCCGGCGCCGGCGTGCCGGTCAGGTCGTCCAGCAGTGCGGTCGCCTGCTTCTCCATGTCGATGCAGTAGCCGGCCACCTTCGAACGGAAGTAGCGATGCAGCACATAGGCCGGGATCGCGACCACCAGACCCATGGCCGTGCAGATCAGCGCCTCGCCGATGCCGCCGGCCATCTTGGTCGGGTCGGCCATGCCGCCGGCCATCACCTGCATGAACATGCGGATCAGGCCGATCACGGTACCCAGCAGACCCAGCAGCGGGCCGATCAGGGCGATGGTGCCGAGCGTATTGAGGTAACGCTCCATGCGGTGCACGACGTGGCGACCGGTGTCCTCGATGCGCTCCTTTATCTGCTCGCGTGGGCGGTTGCGCACGGCCAGCGCGCCGGCCAGCAATTCCCCCAGTGGCGAGCCGGCGGCGAGCGCGTCCAGATGCGCCGGATCGAGCTGGCCGCTACGCGCCCACTTGCGCACTTCCTCGCCCAGCCCATCGGGCAGGACCGCCTTGCGGCGCAGGGACCACCAGCGCTCCAGCACGATCGCCAGAGCCGCCGCCGAACAGATCAGGATGGGGGCCAACGCCCACCCGCCAGCCATCAGAATTTCAAGCACTGCCTAACTCCCGCCAGGGCAACTTCTCAGGGGACGCCGAATCATAGCAGTCCCTTCACATCGTTCCGCGGTGCGCTTGGCAGTTGCAAAAACGCCTGTTCATTCGCGCCAGTAGCGGCGGTGACGACGGCGCCAGGTGAGCGCGACGGCGGGCTCGGCCGTGGGTGGTGCGTCGACTTCGATGGCACCGCTGGTGGCGGTGTTCAGCAAGGGCACGTCTGCCTGGGCGTAGCGCGCGAGCACGAGCGGGTGCGGATGGCCGAAGCGGTTGTGCCATCCGGCGGAGACCAGCGCCAGGCGTGGCGCGATCGCCGCGATGAAGGAGGCGGCCGACGAGTAGCGGCTGCCATGGTGGGGCACCACCAGCACGGTTGGCCGGGGCCGGCTGACAGCCGAGGCCACGGCGGGTTCCACCCGGCTACTGATGTCCCCGGTGAGCAGCAGGCGCCCACCCGCGCCATCCACGGCCAGCACGCAGGAGCGGTCGTTGCGCCGCCCGCCCGCTTGGGGGCCGGGCGAAAGCACGCGGAAGTCGACCCCATCCCAGCGCCACGCCTGCCCCGCCCGGCAAGGGCGCATGGGAAGGGGCATGCGGCGGGGTTCACCGGCGTAGCGTGAGGCGTCCGGGAAGGCCTCCGCCACTGCCGGTGCCCCGCCGGCATGGTCGTTGTCGGCGTGGCTCACCATCAGCAGATCCAGCCGGTCGATGTCCAGCGCGTGGAGTGCCGGTACCACCACCGCCTCGCCCAGGTCGAAGCCGGACGGATAGCGCGCACCGGCGTCGTAGACCAGCGCGTGCCGGCGCGTGCGCACTACGATCGAAAGCCCCTGCCCCACGTCCAGTATCCAGGCCTGGAAGCCGCCAGTCGCCGGCAACCGCGCCGCCGGCCAGACCAGCGGCAGAAAAAGCAGCAGACCCAATCCCCGCAGCGGCAGTCCGCGCGGGGCGAACAGCCACAAGGCGCCGAGCGTGGCCAGCAGCAGCGCCCACGGTCCCACCTCGGGCAGATACCAGTGCGCGCCCGGCCAGGTAGCCAACTGTTCCAGCAGCCACCATTGGGCATGGGCGAACACCGCGGCCAGCTTCAGCACGGGGGTCGCCGCCACGGGCGCGAGGAGAAGGAGCAACACACCCAGCAGTGCACAGGGCACGATCACGAAGCTGACGAAAGGTACCGCAACGAGGTTGGAGAGCGCGCCGACCAGCGAGGCCTCACCGAAGAACCACAGGGTCAAGGGCAACAGTGCCACCGTCATCACCAACTGACCGGCGGAAAGCTCGTGCAGGAATCCGCGCAGGCCGCGGGGACGGGCCTCGAGGCAAAGCATCAGGAAGGCCACGCCGACGAACGACAGCCAGAAACCCGCCGACAGCACCGCCAGCGGGTCGGCCAGCAGCATCGCGACCAAGGCCAGGCCCAGCGTCTGTGCGCCACCGATCGCGCGGCGGCTGCAGCGGGCCAGTGCAACGACGGCGATCATCAGCAAGGTGCGCACCGTCGGCAGGCCGAGGCCGGCCAGCGCGCCGTACAGCCCAGCGGCGAGCAACGCCGCAGCCGCCTGCGCGGGCACACGCGGCACACGCAGCGCCATCCCCGGCCACAGCAGGTACAGCAGGTGCACCAGTCCCACGCCGAACAACGCGGCCACGCCTACGTGGAAGCCGGAGATGGCGATGAGATGCGGGACGCCGTTGGCGCGGGCGACTTCCCAGTCGTCCTGGTCGAGTCCGCGCGTATCGCCGATGGAGAACGCCTGCAACAGCGCGGCATCGTGCGGGTCGCGAACGCGCGTGGCGATGCCATGCGAAATGCGCTCGCGTATCCCGTCGACGCAGCGGCCGGGCTGCAGCAGGCGATGGGTCCCGCCCTTGCGTACATAGCCGGTGGCGGCGATGCGCTTTTCCAATGCGCTGCGCTCGCCGTCGAAGCCACCGGGATTGAGCAGGCTGCGCGGGCGCCGGAGCCGCACGTGCAGTTGCCAGCGCGAGCAGGCCGGCAGCACGGGGGCGTCGTCGTACCAGCTCAGGCGCACGTGCCCATGCAGTGGTACCGGCTTTCCGTCGAGGGTGGCATGTTCCACATCGAACACGAAGCGGGTGGCGTCGCTGCGCACCTGAGGCAATCCCGACAACGTGCCGACCACGTCGAAGTCGCGCCGCTCCAGGTCGCGCGGCAGGCGCAGGTCGAGCGCGAGGGTGCCGCGCCAGATCGCCCAGGCCGCACCGAGCAAGACGAGCGCCGGCAAGCGCAGCCGTGGCCAGTGCAGGCTGGCCCACAGGACGAACAAGCCGGGAAGGGCACCCCACGCGGCCGGTGGCAAGGCAGGCAGCCATTGCACGGCCGCCACGCCAAGCAGCAAGGCGACGCCGGCTGCCGCCGCACCGGGCATCCGTGCCTCGTGCATTCCATTCTCCCGTCGGAGGAACCAGCTTACCGGCTACGCTCCGGCGCGATGGCTGAAATGCGTGTAGGGGTACGGCGCCGTGAACACGGCGCACATCAGGCCCACTTCGGGCCGCCGCGATGGTGGGCGGACGCCCGCCCTGCGCGGCGCTCAGGCCAGCGGCGCGCGGGCCTTTTCCTGCAATACGCCGTTGTGCAGCTCGAGCGTGCGGTCCATCTTGGCCGCCAGCCGGTGGTCGTGGGTCACCAGGATGAAGCTGGTGCCTACCTCGCGGTTGAGTTCGAGCATCAACTCGTAGACTTGCGCCGCATTGCCTTCGTCGAGGTTGCCGGTCGGCTCGTCGCCGAGCACGCAGGCCGGACGCGTGACCAGCGCGCGCGCCACCGCGCAGCGCTGGCGCTCGCCGCCGGAGAGTTCGGCCGGCTTGTGCGCCTCGCGCTTGCCCAGCCCCACCCGCTCAAGAAGCACGCGCGCCTGGCGCTCCGCCTCGGCGATGGACACGCCGCGGATCAGTAGCGGCATGCATACGTTTTCCAGCGCGGTGAATTCGGGCAGCAGGTGGTGGAACTGGTAGATGAAGCCCAGCGACCGGTTGCGCACGCGCCCGCGCTCGGCATCCGAAAGTCTGGAGAGGACGCGGCCGTCGACCTCCACTTCGCCACGGGTCAGCGTGTCCAGCCCGCCGATAATGTGCAGCAAGGTGCTCTTGCCCGAGCCGGAGGCACCGACGATGGCCAGCGTCTCGCCGCGCTTGAGGGTGAAGTTGACGTCGGTGAGCACGTCGGTCTTCAGGTCGCCTTCCTCGTAGGTCTTGGCGATGCCGCTGGCGCGCAATACGACGTTCTTGTCCATGGTGGAAGGCTTACTCATAGCGCAGCGCCTGTGCCGGCTGCGTGCGCGAGGCGCGCCACGCCGGGTAGAGCGTGGCAAGCAGCGAAAAGATGAAGGTGACCAGCGTGACCCAACCCACGTCGCTGGCGACCAGCTTGCTCGGCACTTCGCTGATGTAATAGACGTCCGGCGACAGGAAGGTCACTCCGGTGATGTGCTCGATCCATTTGACGATTGCCGGCAGCTTCCACGACAGCAGCGAACCCAGGCCCACGCCGAAACCGATTCCGACCACGCCCACCAGCACGCCCTGCACCATGAACATGCCCATGATGCTGCGCGGAGTCGAACCGAGCGTGCGCAGGATTGCGATGTCGGCCTGCTTGTCCGTCACCAGCATCATCAGCATCGAGATCAGGTTGATCACCGCGACCAGGATGATCAGCGACAGGATGATGAACATCACGTGCTTCTCCATCGAGATCGCAGAGAAGAAGTTGGCGTGGCTGTCCATCCAGGTCTGCACGACGTAGAACTGGCCCAGTGCGTTGGCCAACTCTTTGGCGACCGGCCTCGCGTTGAACATGTCGTCGAGCTTGAGGCGGATGCCGCTGGGGCCATCGAGGCTACCGAGCTTCTCGGCGTCCTGCATGTTGACCAGCGCCAGGCCCGAGTCGAACTCCTGCATGCCGAGTTCGAAGATGCCCACGACGTGGAAGCCACGCAGGCGCGGCACGCTGCCCATCGGTGTCGCGCGGAACTCCGGCACCGCCATGGTCACGCGGTCGCCGACGGTCACGCCGAGCGTCAGCGCCAGTTCCTTGCCCAGCACGATGTTCCAGCTGTCCGGCTTGAGCGCGTCCAGGCTGCCGTCGACCATGTGCGTGTTGATGTCGGAGACCTTGGGTTCCTGCGACGGGTCGACACCACGCACCAGCGCACCGCTGGGGCGGCGCGCCTGCAGGAAGGCTTCCATCTCCACATAGGGCGCAGCACCTTTCACATGCGGGTTGGCCTCGGCGATCCTCACTGCGCGCGGCCAGTCGCTCACGGCCTCGCCGGGCAGCCCGGACACGGTGGCGTGCGAAATGGCGCCCAGGATGCGCGTGCGCAACTCGGAGTCGAAGCCGTTCATCACCGACATCACCGTGATCAGCGCGGTGACGCTGATGGCGATGCACACGATGGAAACGGTGGAGATGAAGGAAATGAACTGGTTGCGGCGCTTGGCGCGGGTGTAGCGCAGGCCGATGAACAGTTCGAGCGGTCGGAACATGGGCGGTCGCTTCTTCCAGTCGATGGGCGGGCCGCCCGACAGTGCATTATCCGGTATTCGCTCGGACCGTGCCCACGAGGAAAAGTGCCGCGCGCGGAACTTCAGGAGCGCCGCTGTGCGCGACCACCGTCCTCCCGTCGCGCGCAGGTTCGCTCCTACAGGGCGTCGGCGACGTGCGCCGCCAGGCGCATGCGCAGGCGGCGGCGGATGTCCGGATCGCTGTTGTCCGATGCCAGCAGCAGCGTCTCGGCCCCGCAGTCGGTCTTCAACCGCAGCAGGACGCTGGTGCCGATCACGCGATGGGAAAGCAGCGTCGCAGGAAGCTGGCTGCGGTCGGCCTGGTAGAGCGTCCAGCCGTCGGAACCGTAACCCACGCCGGCGATGCGCGGGCGCATCGAGCGGCGCGCGGTGATGACGCTCGACATCAGAGCGCCGGCTGCGAGCACCAGCTTGAGGCCGAGCGGTGCGCCGCTCAATCCGATGGCGACCACGGCGAGCACGGTGATGATGGCCAGCACTCGGCCTGGCACGCGCGACGGCCGGTAATCAAAGCCGATGGCGGGCGCGGATGTCATCGATGATCGCCTGCCAGTCGGCGCGAGGGGACTGCGCGTGGCCCATGATCCAGTCCCACAGGTCCGGGTCCTGGGCGTCCAGCAGTTCGTCGAAGGCCCGGCGTGTGGCCTGGTCCGCCGCTTCGTAACGCTCGTCCAGCCAGCCACCCAGCAGGGCGTCGAGTTCGCGCGTGCCGCGGCGGGCACGCCAACGCAGGCGGGAGAGGCTCATGCAGGTGCATCGCCTTTGGCTCCCTCCCCCATTCGGGGAGAGGGTTGGGTTGAGGGGCGGGTCTTGTGAGAAAAGCTGCGCACGGCATTACCGCGCTTTACCGGATGTCCGTGGGTGGAGCGCTTCTTCTTTTCCGGCTGCGCCACGACGGCCTTGGTGAAACTTTGTCGCAAGCGTGTCCCCTCACCCCAGCCCTCTCCCCGGAGGGAGAGGGCGCTTGATCTTCGGCTCTTACGAACGCCGCTCCACCATCAGCTTCTTGATTTCCGCGATGGCCTTGGCGGGGTTAAGACCCTTCGGGCAGGTGCGCGCGCAGTTCATGATGGTGTGACAGCGGTAGAGCTTGAACGGGTCTTCCAGATCGTCCAGGCGCTCGCCGGTCGCCTCGTCGCGGCTGTCGGCGATCCAGCGGTAGGCCTGCAACAGGATCGCCGGGCCCAGGTAGCGATCACCGTTCCACCAGTAGCTCGGGCAGCTGGTCGAGCAGCAGGCACACAGGATGCACTCGTAGTAGCCGTCCAGTTGCTTGCGGTCTTCCGGCGATTGCAGACGCTCGCGTGCCGGCGCCGGGCTCTGCGTGCGGATCCACGGCTTGATCGAGGCGTACTGCGCGTAGAAGTGCGTCAGGTCCGGCACCAGGTCCTTGACCACCGGCATGTGCGGCAGCGGGTAGATCGCCACCTCGCCCCCCTTGCAGTCGTCGATGGCCTTGGTGCACGCCAGCGTGTTGGTGCCGTCGATGTTCATCGCGCACGAACCGCAGATGCCTTCGCGGCAGGAGCGGCGCAGCGTGAGCGTGGAATCGATCTCGTTCTTGATCTTCAGCAATGCGTCCAGAACCATCGGGCCACACGTGGCCATGTCGACCTCGTAGGTGTCGACGCGCGGGTTCTGGCCGTCGTCCGGGCTCCAGCGGTAGACCTTGAAGGTGCGCGGCTTCTTGGCGCCCTTGGCCGGAAAATGCTTGCCGGACTGGATCTTGGAATTCTTCGGTAGCGTGAACTCTGCCACGATGTGTCTCCGGTCCGGTTGCTCAGTAAACGCGCTTCTTCGGCGGCACCACGTCGACCTCGTCGGTCAGCGTGTACATGTGCACGGGGCGGAAGTCGAAGCTGGTCTGGCCGGTGTCGCTCAGGCTGACCAGGGTGTGCTTCATCCAGTGCTCGTCGTCGCGCTCCGGGAAGTCCTCGCGCGCATGGGCGCCGCGGCTTTCCATGCGCTGCTCGGCCGAGTGCATGGTGACCACGGCCTGGGCGAGCAGGTTGGACAATTCGAGTGTCTCGATCAAGTCGGAATTCCAGACCAGCGACCGGTCGGTGACGCTGACGTCCCGGAAGGAGTCGAACACCTCGGAGATGCGGCGCTTGCCCTCGGCCAGCGTCTCGCCGGTGCGGAACACCGCCGCGTCCTTCTGCATGGTCTTCTGCATCTCGGCGCGGATCTGCGCGGTGGGCCTGCTGCCCTTGGCGTAGCGAAGCGCGTCGAAGCGGCCGAGCGCCTTGTCCAGGATGCTGTTCGGCAGATCCTTGTGCAGCGTTCCGGGCTGGATCAGCTCGGCGCAGCGGCCGGCAACGGCGCGACCGAACACCACCAGGTCAAGCAGCGAGTTGGAACCCAGGCGGTTGGCGCCATGGACCGATACGCAGGCCGCCTCGCCGATGGCGAACAGGCCCGGCACCACGGCGTCGACATCGTCGCCCTTCTTCTGCACGACTTCGCCGTGGTAGTTGGTCGGGATGCCGCCCATGTTGTAGTGCACGGTCGGGATCACCGGGATCGGCTCCTTGGTCACGTCCACGCCGGCGAAGATGCGCGCCGACTCGGCGATGCCGGGCAGGCGCTCGTGGATCACGTCGGCACCCAGGTGCATCAGGTTCAGGTGGATGTGGTCCTTTTCCGGACCGACGCCCCTGCCCTCGCGGATCTCGATGGTCATCGCGCGGCTGACCACGTCGCGGGAGGCCAGGTCCTTGGCGCTGGGCGCGTAGCGCTCCATGAAGCGCTCGCCCTCGGAGTTGGTGAGGTAGCCACCCTCGCCGCGCACGCCCTCGGTGATCAGGCAGCCAGCGCCGTAGATGCCGGTCGGATGGAACTGCACGAACTCCATATCCTGCAGCGCCAGGCCCGCGCGCAGCACCATGCCGCCGCCGTCGCCGGTGCAGGTGTGCGCCGAGGTCGCGCTGAAGTAGGCGCGGCCGTAGCCGCCGGTCGCCAACACCACGGCATGGCCGCGGAAGAAGTGCAGCGTGCCCTCGTTCATGTCCAGTGCGAGCACCCCGCGGCAGACCCCGGCCTCGTCGAAGATCAGGTCGATCGCGAAGTACTCGATGAAGAACGCCGCGTCATGCGCCAGCGCCTGCTGGTAAAGCGTGTGCAGGATCGCGTGGCCGGTGCGGTCCGCCGCGGCGCAGGTGCGCTGTGCGGTGCCCTTGCCGTAGTGCGTGGTCATGCCGCCGAACGGGCGCTGGTAGATCTTGCCCTCCTCGGTGCGCGAGAACGGCACGCCGTAGTGCTCCAGCTCGATGATCGCGGCCGGAGCCTCCTTGCACATGTACTCGATCGCATCCTGGTCGCCGAGCCAGTCGGAGCCCTTGATGGTGTCGTAGTAGTGGAAGCGCCAGTCGTCCTCGCCCATGTTGCCCAGCGCGGCGGAAATGCCGCCCTGCGCCGCGACGGTGTGCGAGCGGGTCGGAAAGACCTTGGTGATACACGCGGCCTTGAGACCCTTCTCGGCCAGGCCGAAGGTGGCACGCAGGCCCGCGCCGCCGGCGCCGACCACGATCACGTCGTACTTGTGTTGCTGAACCTTGTAGGCTTCCATCGAACTCACGCTCCCAGGGCGATGCGCAGCACCGCGAGCACGCCGGCCAGGGTGGCCAGCACGGCTATGAACTTGATCGCCATCAGGAGCGTGGCCTCCTTCCAGCGGGTGTGGACGTAGTCCTCGATCACCACCTGCAGGCCGAGCACGGCGTGCCAGAACGACGCCACGATGAACGCGATCAGCAATACCGCGTTCCACGGCCGGGCGATCAGCTCGCGGGCGGTGGCGTAGTCGGCGTGCAGCATGCGCAGCACCAGCACGACCAGCCAGATGCCCAGCCCCACCAGTGCAATGGCGGTGACCCGCTGCACCCACCAGTGGCTCACGCCGTGCTGGGCCGAGCCCAGGCCACGAGCCTTCTTCAGCGGGTTGCGGTATTCCTTCGGATAGGCGCTCATGCTCCAGCTCCCAGGGTCAGTACATAGGCCCATACGGCCACGGTCAGCAACAGGCTGACGATGATCGAGGCCCAGCTCGAGCGCACGAACTGCACGATCTCGTAGCCGTAGCCGCCGTCCTGCACCAGGTGCCGGATACCGTTGCACAGGTGGTAGAACAGCGCCCAGCTCCAGCCGATCAGCAGGATCATGCCCAGCGGGCTGCCGACGAAGGCGGTGAAGTGGCCGAAGCGCTCCTCGCCGCCAGCCAGTGCGATCAGGCCCCAGGCAACCAGCAGCAGGCCCACGGACAGGGCGATGCCGGTGGCGCGGTGCAGGATGGAGGTCACCATCTGCACCTGCCACTTGTAGACGGAAAGATGCGGTGAGAGCGGTCGTCGCGTGTCTGCCATGGCGGCTGTCCGTGTAGTGGATTCGCGTCTCGCCCGAGTCGCCCGCTCCCCGATCGCCTGTGCCGGCTCGCGCCGACCCGGCGGAATCAGAAGTCGATGCAGCGTCCGTTCTTTTCCCAGTCGCCGTAGCGGGTGGGATCCGGCGCCGGCCGCTCCGGTCGCGCCTCGCCCTGTGCCGGCCGCGCAGGCACGGCAGGTTGCTCCGCGGGCGCGGAAGCAGGGGCGGGTTCGGTCTGGGAGAGGGTCTCGGACATAAGTAAAGCCGCAGAAGCGTAATACGCGCTGACCGGACAGCACAACCTTGACGGGTACGCGAAAACCTGTCCGGACCTTGCCTTCGTGCCATGCTTCCCTTATTTCATGCGCCATGCCGACCACCTATTCCGCCGAGCTTGTTTCGCTCGAAGGGCCGGACGCGATCGCGTTCGCGCAATCGCAATTCAGCAGCAACCTTGCCTCGCTCGCCGATGGCCAGTGGCAATTCAGCGCCTGGCTCGATGCGCAGGGGCGCGTGCGCGCCCTGTTCCATCTGATCCGGGTCGACGGACAGCGCCTGCTGCTGCTGCTGCGCGGTGGCCTGGCGGGGGCGATGGCCAGTGAATTGCAGCGGTACGTGTTCCGCGCCAGGCTGCGTGTCCTGGCTCTGCCGGCGCAAGAGCTGGCGACCGTCGAAGCGATGCCGCTGCACACCGTCACGCAACAGGGCGACTGGCTGGTGCTGGGTTGTGGTTCGCACGGCCTCAAACTCGCTGCGGGGGGCGACGACGAATGGCGTCTGCCGCAAGTGCGCGCAGGCTGGCCGTGGCTTGTGTCCCCCACCGCAGGCGAGCTGCTGCCGGCTTGGCTCAACCTCGGCGCGCTGGGCGCCACGGCGCTGGACAAGGGGTGCTACCCGGGTCAGGAGATCGTCGCGCGCATGCATTATCGCGGCGGAAGCAAGCGCCACCTGCACCGCATTCGCCTGTCACGCGTGCCGGTGCCCGGTAGCGTGCTCGCCGTGGACGGCCAGACCGCGATCCAGTTGCTCGATGTGGTGGCGATCGATGGTGCGGCCGAAGCGCTGGCGGTAGTGCACGACGACTTGCAGGCCAACCTGGCCTCCGGTGTGGAAGCCGAGCTCCCGCACGGTGCCGGCAGCGTGCAGGTGCTTGCGTTGACCGCGTAGGGTGGGCTTCAGGCCAGCCCTGCTGGAGCCGGCGACGGTGGGCTGAAAACCAGCTACGGGGACAGGCGTTTGCGGTAGACGTGCTGGCTCTTCTGCCGCGCGAAGCCCAGGCCTTCATAGAACGGATGCGAAGCCTGGCGCTGCACGTTGGAGCGAACGACCATCCGGTCCACGCCCTGCTCCCGCGCCCACGCTTCGATCGCGCCGACCAGCGCGCGCCCCACACCGCCGCGACGGGCCGTGCCGTCGACCACCAGAGCGGTGATCTCCACGCGCTCGCCAACCTCCAGGCTCAAGCGCCGTTCGGCGGCGATCCAGCCGGCCATGCGTGCGTCCCCGTCGAGCACGAGCACGCATTGGCGCGGGCCCTCGAGCCACGCCTCCAGTCGCTCGGCCATGCTTTCAGCAGCGACCGGATAACCCAGCTCCCCCGCCAGTCGCGCAATCTCCGCGGCGTCGGAGGTACACGCCGGACGCGGCGTGCTTACGCCAGCCGCGAGCCGTTGGGCACGGGCCGCTCAACCGTCGTGACGACCACGCCCGCGTCGGTGTGGAAACCGGTCAGCAGGAACTGGGAACGAAACGGGCCGATCTGCTTCTCCGGAAAATTGAGCACGCCCACGATCTGCCTGCCGACCAGCTGCTCGGGTGCATAAAGCGCTGCGATCTGCGCACTGGTCTTGCGCTCGCCGTAGGGTCCGAAGTCGGCCCATACCTTCCATGCCGGTTTGCGCGCTTCGGGAAACGGCTCCACGCGCACGATGGTGCCAGCCACGATCAGCACCCTCTCGAAGTCCGACCAACTGATCTCTTCCACGCTCATCCTTCCAGTCTCATCTTCAGCCAATCCTGCAGTTCGGCCCGCCAGTAGCTGGCCTGCGCAGCCACGAAGCCCAGCGGGCGGTAAGTGGAGGCGAGCCCGTAATCGGTGAATTCGCGCCATGCCGGGTCACCCTCGGCAATGCCAGCAGCCAGCAGTTCCCCAGCCGCGCAGGTCGAGCTGAGCCCGTGGCCGCCGAACGCCTGCGCCCACCAAAGCCCGTCCTCCCGCCCACCGATCTGCGGCATCTGGTGACGCGCGTAGCTCATCAGGCCAGACCACGCGTAGTCGACGCGCACCTCGCCCATCTGCGGAAAGACGCGAAGCAGGTCCGTGCGAAGCAGGCGCTGCACGGCCCGCGGGGAACGATCGAGCACGGAGATGCGCCCGCCCCAGAGTAGCCGGGTATCTGGCAAGGGCCGGTAGTAATCGAACGCGAAGCGTGTGTCGTAGATCGCCGCGCGCGTGGCCAGGCACTCCGCCAGGCGGTCCCCCAGCGGTTCGGTCACCATCACGTACGTGGCGATCGGCAGGATCGCCCGGTCGATCTGGTGTTCGAGGCCGGCCAGATAACCGCCGCAGGCCAGCACCACCTGGTCGGCCACCACTTCGCCCGAGGCCGTCTGTACCCGCCAGCGGTTGCCCTCGCGCTGCAGCCGGCGTACGCCGCTGTGCTCGTGGATGCGCACACCCTGCCCGGCCGCGGCGCCGGCCAGGCCGATCGCGTAGTTGAGCGGGTGAAGATGCAGCGCGTCGCGTTCGAACAGGCCATCGTGGTAGCGCGGGCTACGAACGAGCTCGCGCAATTGGGCTTCCGGCATCCACTCCCAGAGCACGCCGTAGCGCTCGGCCAGCATCTGCTGGCGTGTGCGCAGCACGCCCGGGTCGCGGAACCAGTTCGCCCAGATCACGCCCGCGTCCACCGCATCACAGGGAATCGCGTAGGTGGCGACGCGCTGGCGGATGCGGTGCACGCCCTCGATGGTGCGTTGGAACAGCGCGCGCGCCCGCGTCGGGCCCAGTTGATCGAGCAGCGCCTGCTCGCCCAGCGAATAACCGGCGAAAACGAATCCCCCGTTGCGCCCGGAGGCCCCGAACCCGACCTGCTCGCGCTCCAGCAGCACCACGTCCCGAAGCCCGCGTTCCGCCAGTCCCAACGCGGTATTGAGGCCCGCAAAACCGCCGCCCACCACTGCCACGCGCGCCTCCTGCCGGCCGTCGAGCGGCGCATAGGGCGCGTACGGCGTGGCCGTGGCGCGGTAGTAGGAGATGGCGGGCGACGGCGTCATGGGGGGGCGGGCCAGTCGGGACGACTGAGCATATCGCGGCGAACGCCGCTGTTCGAACTGCCCATGACACGCCGGCTCCAGGCACGGCGAAAGGCAGGGGGTCTGCTTGCTGGCGATGCCCCTGGGCTCAGGGACATGCCGCAAGCAGACGCCTGCAGGTTCACTGCAGGACGTGGAGGCTCAAAGCTGGCCGACGAACTCGCGCACGACCGGTGCGAGCTTGGGATCCTGCATGGCCATGTGCATGGTCGCGCGGACCAGGCCGGCCTTGTTGCCGCAGTCGAAACGGGTGCCCTCGAAGCGGTAGGCGAGCACCTTGCCCTGCTCCATCAGCAGTGCCTCGATGGCGTCGGTAAGCTGGATCTCGCCACCGGCGCCCGGTTCGGTCTGTTCCAGCAGTTCGAAGATCCGACCCGGCAACACGTAGCGGCCCACGACGGCGAGGTTCGACGGCGCGTCCGCGGGCTTGGGCTTCTCGACCATGTAGCGGATGCGCGCGCTGCGCTGGTCGATCGGCTCGGCGTCGACGATGCCGTACTTGTCGGTCTGGTCGTGCGGCACTTCTTCCACCGCGATCACGCCGGCATGTTCCGATTCGGCCAGCGCGGCCATCTGGCCCAGCGCGCCCTTGCCGCGGTTCCAGATCAGGTCGTCCGGCAGGATGATGCCGAACGGCTCGTCGCCAATCACCGGCTTGGCGCACAGGACGGCGTGGCCCAGGCCGTAGGCCTCCGGCTGGGTGACGAAGATCGCGCGTACGTTGGACGGCAGCGTGCCCTGCACCAGCGCCAGCAGTTCGTCCTTGCCCTTTTCCTCCAGCTTGGCCTCCAGTTCGTAGGCCTTGTCGAAGTAGTCGGCGATGGCGTGCTTGTAGCGGTTGGTGACGAACACCAGGGTGTCGGCGCCCGCATCCACCGCCTCATCGACCGCGTACTGGATCAGCGGCTTGTCCAGCACCGGCAGCATTTCCTTCGCGACGACCTTGGTCGCCGGCAGAAAACGGGTGCCCAGGCCGGCCACCGGGAATACCACCTTGCGCAACGGCTTGGTCACTCAACTTTCTCCTGTTTCGATACGACCCTGTTCGATGCGGCCCACCTCGCGGCGGATCGACACCACGTTGTCCGGCTGCGCCGTCTCGCTCCACCGGAACGACGGCAGCAGACTGGAGACGCAGCGCCGCAGCTCGTCTTCATTGAAGGCAGTAGTGGCTTCGCACGCCTTGTTGAGCAGGGCCTGCAGCAACTCCCACGACACCTCGCGGTGCTGCGCAAGGAAGATCTTGGCATGCGCGGTGGCGCTGTAGTTCTCGAGCTGGTGGAAGAGTTCTTCGAACAGCTTCTCGCCGGCGCGCAGGCCGGTGTAGACGATCGGCACTTCGGTGCCCGGCTTCTTGCCGGCCAGCCGGATCATCTGTTCGGCGAGGTCGCGGATCTTCACCGGCTCGCCCATGTCGAGCGCAAAGATCTCGCCGCCCTGCCCCAGACAGGCCGCCTGCAGGATCAGCTGGCAGGCTTCCGGGATCGTCATGAAGTAGCGGGTGATCTCCGGGTGGGTGATGGTCACCGGCCCGCCGTCGCGGATCTGCTGGCGAAACAGCGGCACTACCGAGCCGGCCGAATCGAGTACGTTGCCGAAGCGCACCGTGATGTAGTGTGTTGCCGAATGGGCGTTGAGGTTCTGGCAGTAGATCTCGGCCACGCGCTTGCAGGCGCCCATGACGCTCGTGGGGTTGACGGCCTTGTCGGTAGAGATCAGCACGAAGCACTCGACGTGGAACTCGTTGGCGAGGTCCGCCACCGTGCGCGTCCCGAGCACGTTGTTGCGAAAGCCCGCGCGCAACTGCTTCTGCAGCATCGGGACGTGCTTGTAGGCGGCCGCGTGGAACACCACCTGCGGCTTGGTTTCGCCAAACGTCTTCTGCATGGCGACACGGTCACCGCAATCGCAGAGCACGCATTCGAGCAACAGCTCGGGGTAGTCGCTGCGCAGTTCCTTGCCGATGCGATAGAGGTTGTATTCGCTCTGTTCGACAATGATCAGCGACTGCGCACCGAGCCGGGCAACCTGGCGGCACAACTCCGAACCGATCGAGCCACCGCCCCCGGTGATCAGCACCCGGCGACCGGTAAGCGTCTCGCGGATGGCGGTCCAGTCCAGTTCGACTGCGTCGCGGCCAAGCAGATCCTCGATCGCCACTTCCTTGATCTCGTTGAACTGCGCGCGACCGGCCACCACGTCCTCGAGCCGCGGCACGGTGCGATAAGGCAGGCCGGTCTGGTCGCACAGCTCGACCACGCGGCGCATCTCGCCCGTGCTGGCACCCGGCAGCGCGATCAGCAGCATTTCGACCGCCGCCTCGCGGGCCAGCTCCGGCAAGTGGTCGATGCAGCCCAGCACGGGATGGCCATTGATCGAAGCGCCTCGCAGGCTGGCCTTGTCGTCGACGAAACCGATCACGCTGAAGCGGCCGTCGTGGCGCAAGTCGCGCGAAAGCGCCTCGCCAGCGCGGTCGGCGCCGACGATGAGCACCCGCTTGGAGGAACGCGTGTTGAAAAGATCCAGCCGGCTGTCCTTCCAGAACCGGTAAGCCAGGCGAGGCAGGCCAAGCAGGAGGGTCAGCGCAACCGGGTAAAGCAGCAACACCGAGCGGGGCACGCCCTCCATGCGCTGATAGAGGAACAGCGCCAGGCCGATGGCGAGCGTGCCGAAGATGGCCGCCTTCAGGATGTTCCACAGGTCAGGCAGGCTGGCGAAGCGCCACACGCCCTTGTACAGGCCGGTCCAGGTGAACATCAACCCCTGCATCGCCAGCACGATGGGGAACTCGAGGACGTCGAAGCTGCCGTCCTGCCCCGGCACCGTGGCATAGCGCAGCGCCTTGGCGATCCACCAGGCGAAGCCGGCCATCGCCAGATCGTGCGCGACGACGGCGATGCGCGGATGGATGAGGGCGATCCATTTACGTGGCGACATGACGGTCCTTCAATGATGCACGCCGCACGCAGCGGCGCTTGGTAACGATCCATGTTGCGCCGGCCGCCGTATAGACGGCGACACAGGCGGGCAATGCCATGGCCGGGAGCTGCCTCGCGACAACCGCCGCAGGTGCGGCGACCAGCAGGTTCCAAGCCAGGTACCACGCGGCAGCGCGCGCATGCGTGCGGCCGGATCGTACCAGCCACTGGTACAGATGCTCGCGATGCGGAGCATACCAGCGCCTGCCGCGTAGGAAGCGGTTCAGCAACGTCAAGCTGGCATCGGCAACAAAAGCGGACCCGAGGATGAGCGCCGGCCAGAGCATGCCCGGTTCAACGCGCCACAGCATGGCAACGAGGGCGAACAGCAGCAGGCCCACGCTGCCGCTGCCCACGTCGCCCATGAAGATGCGCGCCGGCGGCCGGTTGTAGAGCCAGAACCCCAGGCATCCCGCGGCCACCACGAAGCCGGCACCCGCCAGCGCGGGCTGCGCAATGCTGGCGGCGAGGCAGCCGAGGCCGACGGCCACGAACACGCCCTGCTGTGCCAGCAACGCGTCAATGCCGTCCATGAAATTGTGCAGGTTGATGCTCCAGCCGCCCGCCAGCACCAGCAACGGCAGCCACGCCCACGCGAGGCTCGTGCCGGCGAGCAGTGACACGCTGAAGAGTGCAATCGCGAGCAACTGGACGCCCAGCCTCGGCCATTGCCGCAACGGCCGATGGTCGTCCCACCAGCCGATCGCCGCGACCAGCAGCAAGGCCAGCGCCAGGCTCGCGACCGTCCAGGCAGACCAAGGGCCTGGCAGGCTCAGGAACACACCGGGCATGGCGACGAGGCAACCCAGGACGATGCCGATGCCTCCGCCCCGAGGGGTCGGAAGCGTATGCGAGCGGCGCTGGCCAGGCTGGTCCAGCATGCCGCGGCGATGTGCGTAGGCGATGGCGCCGCGTGCCGCCAGCGCCGCGATCACCAGCGCGACCAGGCTCCATCCCAGCACGGTCGTCAATTCCGCCCGGGTCACTCGTTGGCGACGCCGTGGATCGGGCGGATCGTGCTCCAGCCCTTGCAGCTGGGGCACTGCCAGTGGTGTGCCTTGGCGCCGAAGCCACAGCGGCTGCAGCGGTACATCGCCTGGCCTTCGAGCAGCTTGCGGGTAAGGTCGCGCAGGATCAGGAAGTTCTCGCGGGCTTCGCCCTCGATCTTGTCCATCGTGGCGTCGATCAAGGCCATCAGCCCGCGGACCGAGGGGCGCTGGCGCAGTTGCGAGGTAAGGAACTCGATGCCGGCGCGCTCGCCGTCGCGCTGATTGTAGAGCTTGGTCAACGCCAGCACCGGCGAGATCCCGTTGTAGCGCGCCAGGATGTCGCGCAGGAAATGCTCGGCGCGCTCCATCTGGCCGGTGCGCGCGTAGCTGTTGAGCAGCGGAGGCAGGATTTCGGGGACGAAGGCGATGTCCGCGCCGACGGCCGCCTCATAGGCCTCGACCGCTTCGGCATGCTCGCCCGCCTCGGCATGCAGGCGGCCAGTGAGCATGAATGCACGCACGCAGTCGGCCTGGCACTCGAAGGCCTGCCGCAGGTAGTCGCGCGCTTCCGAACGAGCGCCGTGCTGGCGGGCCTGCTCGGCCAGTTCGCAATAGAACTGCGCGATCATCGGCGACTCGTCGTCGCCGGTCATCGCTTCGAGCCGGCGCGCGTGGTCGATCGCCTTGTGCCAGTCGCGTTCGTGCTGGTAGATGGCCACCAGGTGCCGCAGCGCCGATGGCGCATGCGCGTTCATGGCGACCAGGTCGGAAAACAGCGCTTCGGCGCGGTCGAGCAGGCCGGCACGCATGTAGTCCTCGCCCAGTTCGAGCAGTGCGACCGTCTTCATCGCTTCGGTCAGGCCCGGGCGCGAGACCAGGTGCTGGTGCAGGCGGATGGCCCGATCCACCTCGCCGCGGCGCCGGAACAGGTTGCCCAGGGCAAGGTGGGTTTCGACCGTGTCGCGGTTGTACTCGGCGAGTTTCAGGAAGACTTCGATCGCCTTGTCCTGCTCTTCGTTGAGCAGGTAGTTGAGGCCGCGGAAGTAGTCGGATGACAGCTCGCTGACGCGCATGCCCGAACGGTGCACTGCCGCCCGGCGGGCCGCGAACCACCCGCTGGCGAAAGCGGCCGGCACCAGCAGGACCAGCACATAGAGGATGCTCATGCGCGGGCCGGCGTCTTCCCGCTGGATGGGCGCACGCGGCGCAGCACGCGGCGATGGCGCAGGCTCATGCCGAGCCAGGCGGTCAAACCGCCCGCCAGCCAGCCGATCACCAGCGCGACCAGTAGCCCGCCCCCCTTGGGCAGCGTTACCCGGAAAAACGCCAGGTCGTAGCTCACCGGATCGGCATTGAGCGCGCCGACGACCACGCCGACGACCACGAACAGCGCAAGGATGAGCAAGGCAATCAATCGCATCGCGCAACTTTACCGGAATCCGCTTGAACAGGCACGGGACGTTTTGAACCTTTCGTGCGCACGGGAGAGGCCCAACGGCGGTTGCCTGCGAGGCCGACAAAAAAGGCAGGACAGCTCGCGCCGCCTGCCTTGCACCATCCTGTATTTTGGGACCAGCCGCGTATCAGGCCGCTTCGGTTTCCGCCTGCAGCGACAGGTTCACCCGCTCGCGCAGTTCCTTGCCCGGCTTGAAATGCGGCACGTGCTTGCCCGGCAGGGCCACCGCGTCGCCGGTCTTGGGGTTGCGCCCCATCCGTGGCGGCCGGTAATGCAGCGCGAAGCTGCCAAAGCCGCGGACCTCGATGCGCTCGCCCTGTGCCAGGGCGTGGCTCATCTGCTCGATCACGCTCTTGACCGCGAGCTCCACGTCGCTGAAGGCAAGGTGGGTCTGGCGCCTGGCAAGCGCTTCGATCAGTTCGGATTTGGTCATGGGTCCCCAATGTCCGTGACGTTCAAACGACGGGGCGGCCTGGGCCGCCCCGCTTCGTACTCAAGTCATTGTAATTCTAAAGGAATTACTCGGACTTGTTGAGCTGCTCCTTGAGCAGCGCGCCCAGCTTGGTGGTGCCGCCGGCCGCGGAGCCGTACTCGGCCATCGCGTCCTGCAGGTCTTCCTCGTCCTTGGCGCGGATCGAGAGTGCCAGCTGGCGACCCTTGCGATCCATGCCGGTGAACTTGGCTTCGACCTTGTCACCCACCTTCAGGTACTGAGTGGCGTCCTCGACACGCTCCTTGGCGATGTCGTTGGCGCGCAGGTAACCCTCCACGCCCTCGCCCAGGTCGATCACCGCACCCTTGGCGTCCACTTCCTTCACGGTGCCGTTGACGATCGTGCCGCGCGGGTTGTTGGCCATGAACTGGCCGAACGGATCCTGTTCCATCTGCTTGATGCCGAGGGAGATGCGCTCACGCTCCGGATCGACCGCCAGCACCACTGCCTCGATCTCGTCGCCCTTCTTGAAGTTGCGCACGAGGTCTTCGCCGGACGCCTGCCAGGAGATATCGGACAGGTGCACCAGACCATCGATGCCGCCATCCAGGCCGATGAAGATGCCGAAGTCGGTGATCGACTTGATCTGGCCGGAGACCTTGTCGCCCTTCTTGTGCATCGCGGCGAAGGCTTCCCACGGGTTGGAGCGGGTCTGCTTGATGCCCAGCGAGATGCGACGACGCTCTTCATCCACGTCCAGCACCATCACTTCGGTCTCGTCGCCGACCTGCACCACCTTGGCCGGATTGACGTTCTTGTTGGTCCAGTCCATCTCGGACACGTGGACCAGGCCTTCCACGCCCGGCTCGATCTCGACGAAGCAGCCGTAATCGGTGACGTTGGAGACCTTGCCGAAGATGCGGCTGCCGACCGGATAGCGACGCGAAATCGCAACCCACGGATCGTCGCCCAGCTGCTTGAGGCCCAGCGACACGCGGTTGCGCTCGCGGTCGTACTTGAGCACGCGCACGTCCAGCTCGTCGCCGACGTTGACCACCTCGGACGGATGGCGCACGCGCTTCCACGCCATGTCGGTGATGTGCAGCAGGCCGTCGATGCCGCCCAGGTCCACGAACGCGCCGTAGTCGGTGAGGTTCTTGACCGTGCCCTTGACCACCGCGCCCTCGGTCAGGCGCTCCAGCAGCTTCTCGCGCTCCTCGGAGAACTCGGTCTCGACGACGGCGCGGCGGCTGACGACCACGTTGTTGCGCTTGCGGTCCAGCTTGATGATCTTGAACTCGAGGTCCTTGCCCTCGAGGTACACCGGGTCACGCACCGGGCGCACATCGACCAGCGAGCCCGGCAGGAACGCGCGGACGTCCTTGATGTCGACGGTGAAGCCGCCCTTGACCTTGCCGGAGATCTTGCCGGTGATGGTCTCTTCCTTGTCGAAAGCCTGCTCGAGGTCGTCCCACACCATCGAACGCTTGGCCTTCTCGCGGGAGAGCTTGGTCTCGCCGAAGCCGTCTTCCAGGGCGTCGAGGGCAACCTTCACCTCGTCGCCTACCTGCACTTCCAGCGTGCCCTCTTCGTCCCGGAACTGCTCGATCGGGACGATGCCTTCGCTCTTGAGACCGGCGTTGATCACGACGACGTCGTTGCGGATTTCCACAACGATACCGGTGACGATGGCGCCCGGCTTCAGCTTGGCAATGGCCTGCTGGCTCTGTTCAAACAGCTCGGCAAAACTTTCAGTCATGTTGATTCCAGAAATGAGAAAAGGCCGTAGCCCCCTGTGCGCGCCGTCGGATCAAATGCGCACGGGCTAACCGGCCCACCGGTTGTGGGTGTCGCAGAAAACGCGCCCTGTGACGGACCGCCCTGTCGGCACCGTTGACCAAAACCCCCGCCGCGGCGGAGGCGCCTAAAGCCGCGTGCAGCCTTATCGGGGCTGCACGACGGCGAATACTTTCGCGACGACGACCTCGATGGGCATGCCGGTGGTATCCACCAGAACCGCATCTTCGGCCGGGCGAAGCGGGGCGACCTTGCGCGACGCATCGCGTTCGTCGCGCGCCTCGATCTCGCGCTGAAGGGCTGCAAGTGTAACGTTCAGCCCCTTTTCCTTCAACTGCTTATAGCGCCTTTTCGCCCGCTCGGCGGCGCTGGCCGTGAGGAACACCTTGAAGGGCGCGTCCGGGAAGATCACCGTCCCCATGTCCCGCCCGTCGGCGACCAGGCCCGGGCTCTTGCGGAAGCCCAGTTGCAGGTCGACCAGGGCTTGCCGCACCGAGGGGATCGAGGCGATCGCCGAAGCCGCCGCACCCGCGGTCTCCGTGCGCAGCTCGTCGGTGGCGTCGTGGCCATTGACGATCACCCGCGTGTCGCCCCCATCGGCGGCCGCCTGGAAGCGGATCTTCGTGGTCTGGGCGCAACGGGTCACCGCGTCCGCGTCGGACAGGTCCAGGCCCTCGGCGCCGGCTGCATAACCGACCGCCCGGTACAGCGCGCCTGAATCGAGCAGGCGCCAGCCCAGTTGTTCGGCGACCAGGCGGCTGATGGTGCCCTTGCCCGACCCGGACGGCCCGTCGATGGTGAGGACTGGGACCGGCTGCGTGCGGCTCATGGGTCTCCCGGACTCTGCAAAAAGCCCATGTTAGCGCGTTGACCACCCCCGGGGCGCGTGCTATCCAGCCGCGCACCGTCGTCGCGTGCCCTCCCCATGACCGATCTTCGCCGCGAGTTCGAACAAGCTGCCGAGAACGTCAAGCGGCTCGGCACCCGACCTGACAACGACACCCTGCTCAGGCTCTACGCCCTGTACAAGCAGGGTTCGCTGGGCGACATCCAGGCCCATCCCCCCGGCTTCTTCGATTTCGTCGGCACTGCCAAGCACGAGGCCTGGGCGCAGCTGGGTGGCACGTCGCAGGACGAAGCGATGCGCCGCTACATCGCGCTGGTGCGCCAGCTGCTCGCCTGACCGCCCCGGACTTCAGCGCTGCCCTTTGCGAGGCGGTTCGGGCGGGGCGGGTCCCGATCTGACATACGCCCCGCTCCCCAGCCCGCCGCTGGCAAAAACAGGAAACCGGCCGCCCGGCTTGCTTTCGTCGCGCCCACCCGGCACATTCATACGATCGTTTGAATGGACGCCGGCATGCACTATCCGCACCTGTTCGCCCCGCTGGACCTGGGCCACGTCACCTTGCCGAACCGCATCCTGATGGGTTCGATGCATACGGGGCTGGAGGACCGTGCGGCGGACTACGACAAGCTTGCAGCCTACTTCGCCGAACGCGCGCGGGGTGGCGTGGGCCTGATGGTGACAGGCGGCATCGCGCCCAGCATCCAGGGTTGGCTGAAGCCCTTCGGTGGCCGGCTGTCGATGCCATGGCATGTGGCGCGGCATCGCAAGCTGACCCGGGCGGTGCATGCCGAGGGCGGACACATCTGCCTGCAGATCCTGCATGCAGGCCGCTACGGCTATCACCCGCTGTCGGTGGCACCCTCGAAGATCAAGTCGCCCATCACCCCGTTCACCCCGCGGGCTCTCTCCGCCCGCGGCGTCGAGCGCACGATCGCCGATTTCGTGCGCTGCGCGCGGCTCGCCCGCGAAGCCGGCTATGACGGCGTCGAGGTCATGGGCTCGGAGGGCTACCTCATCAACCAGTTCCTGGCCCCTCGTACCAATCGGCGGGAGGATGCCTGGGGCGGCGATGCCAACCGCCGCATGCGCTTTCCGGTCGAGATCGTGCGGCGCACGCGCGAGGCGCTCGGGCACGACTTCATCATCATCTATCGCTTGTCCATGCTGGAACTGGTCGAGGGTGGCCAGTCCTGGGATGAGATCGTCATGCTGGCCAAGGCCATCGAAGCGGCGGGCGCCAGCATCATCAACACCGGCATCGGCTGGCACGAGGCGCGCGTGCCGACCATCGTCACTTCGGTGCCGCGCGCCGGCTTTGCCTGGGTCACCCAGCGGCTCAAGCGTGAGGTCGGGCTGCCGCTGGTGGCCACCAACCGCATCAACATGCCCGAAGTGGCCGAGCGTGTGCTGGTCACCGGCGAGGCCGACATGGTCTCGATGGCCCGCCCGCTCCTGGCCGATCCGGACTGGGCAACCAAGGCGCGTTCGGGACGCGGCGCCGCGATCAACACCTGCATCGCCTGCAACCAGGCGTGTCTGGATCACGTGTTCCAGAACAAGCGCGCCAGTTGCCTGGTCAACCCGCGCGCGTGCCACGAGACCGAACTGGTCGTCTTGCCGGCCACGCAGCACAAGCGCATCGCCGTGGTCGGCGCCGGCCCCGCCGGGCTGGCCTGTGCCACCACGCTCGCCGAACGCGGCCACCTGGTGACGCTGTTCGAGCAGGCGAGCGACATCGGCGGGCAGTTCAACTACGCCAAGCGCATTCCTGGCAAGGAGGAGTTCCACGAGACGCTGCGCTACTACCGCCATCGCCTGGGCGAGTTGGGCGTGGAGCAACGGCTGGGCTGCCGGGCCGACGCGGGGGCGTTGCGCGGCTTCGACGAAATCGTGGTCGCCACCGGCGTCTTGCCGCGCCGGATCCGCTTCCCGGGCAGCGAGGACCCGCGCGTGCTCGGCTATCTGGACGTGCTCGCGCACGATCACCCGGTGGGGCCGCGGGTGGCGATCATCGGCGCCGGGGGCATCGGCTTCGATGTGGCCGAATTCCTGGCCGGGCAGCCGCCCTCCCCTGCGCTGGATCCCGTGCGCTGGGCGCAGGCCTGGGGCGTGGATCGTACGTTGACCGCGCGCGGCGGCCTGACGGCTCCGAGGCCGGAATCACCCGCACGGCAGGTCTGGCTGCTGCAGCGGAGCGAAGGCCGTCCGGGCGCGCGCCTCAACAAGACCACCGGCTGGGTGCACCGGGCCACGCTCAAGGCGCACCAGGTCCGGATGCTCGGCAGCGTGCAATACGAGCGCTTCGACGACGCAGGCCTGCATATCCTGCTGGCTGGCCAGCCACAGGTGCTGCCGGTCGACAACGTGGTGGTCTGTGCGGGCCAGGAACCGGCTCGCGGCCTGGCCGATGCGCTGCTGGAGGCCGGCTTCAGGCCGCACGTCATCGGCGGTGCCGACGTGGCGGCCGAGCTCGACGCGAAGCGCGCGATCGCCCAGGGTACGCGCCTGGCCGCGGCGCTGTAGCAAGCCCGGAGAAAGAAAGCGCCCCGCGAACGACGCGTCGGTGCCGGCTCTGGGGGAGGAAGACCGGGACCGCGGGGATAGCGTCGCTGCGGAGCGAGGGTCACCGCCACCTGGGGGGAGGGGGAAGGTGGCGGGACGAGACAAACGATACCGTCGTCACAAAGGCCTATCCAATATATATTTGGCTCCCGATTTATTTGGGATTCGACTATGTTCGACTTCCGCCAGCTTCGCTATTTTGTGGCCGTCGCCGAGGAGCTGAGCTTCACCCGCGCCGCCCAGCGCCTGCACATTTCCCAGCCGCCGCTATCGCAGCAGATCCAGGCGCTGGAACAGGATCTGGGCACCCGCCTGTTCGACCGCGACAAGCGTAACGTCGCCCTGACCGAGCCCGGGCGCATCCTGCTGGAACAGGCGCGGCAGATCCTGGCCCAGGCCGAGCAGGCCCGCGCCCACGTCAGCGACGCGGCGGCGGGCTTCAGCGGGGCATTGCGGCTGGCGTACACCATCTCGGTCACCTTCCACCGGGCGCTGCCGCAGACGCTGCTGCGCTTTCGGCAGCACGCTCCGAGGGTGCGCATGCAGCTGCAGGAGATGTACAGCGAACCGCAGTTCACCGCCTTGCGCGCAGACCAGATCGACGTCGGCTTCGTGCGCGACGAGCCCCGCCACGAGTCCGACTCTCGCATGTTGCGGATCGACGTGATCGACTACGAGCCGCTGGTGCTGGCCGTACCCAGCGGCCATGCTTTATCCGGGCAGGACAGCGTGCACTTCGGCGCGTTGGCCAACGAGGTCTTCGTCAGCCAGCCGCGCGAACTGGCGGCGACGCTTTACGACCGCCTGGTGCAACTGGCGGGCAAGGCCGGCTTCCATCCGCTGATCGGCCAGCAGGCCCAGCAGATCAACGGTCTGCTGGCACTGGTCGCGGCCGGCATCGGATTGGCACTGGTGCCAGCCAGCATGCGCGCAGTCCAGCTGGGCGGGGTCAGCTACGTCTCGCTGGAGGATCCGGACGCCTACCTGCTGCTGGCGGTTGCCAGCCGCAGGGACAACCCTTCCCCGGTGCTGGCGAAGTTCCTCCAGATCGTCAAGGGCGTGGAAGATGCGGACTTGTGAAGCCAGCCGACTGTGGCTACACTTAGCGGCTTGAATTTTCCCGAATTGTTTCCAGGAGCTGGCCGTGAAGGTGCTTTCCTCTCTGAAGTCCGCCAAGCAGCGGCACCGTGACTGCAAGGTCGTGCGCCGTCGCGGCAAGGTCTTCGTGATCTGCAAGAGCAACCCGCGTTTCAAGGCGCGCCAGCGCTGAGCTGTCCGGGTTGACGCAAAAAGGCCGCTCGAAGCGGCCTTTTTTGTTGCCTGCGTTTTGTCGATCCGCTACGCGGGCCGACGCCGGCGCGGACACGGCGGACCGAGGTCGCCCTGCCCGGCCATGGTGGTTCATTCGTAGCGAACGCCCGTGATCTCGTAGCGCTTGACGCCATTGGGCGCCCTGAACTCGAAACTGTCGCCTTCGCTCTTGCCGATCAGCGCACGGGCGATCGGCGAAGACACGGCAATCAGCCGCTGCTTGATGTCCGCCTCCAGGTCGCCCACGATCTGGTAGGTCACCGCTTCGCCGGAATCCTCGTCCTCCAGGTCGACGGTGGCGCCGAACACCACCTTGCTGCCGGCGCCGAGCCGGGACACGTCGATCACCTCGGCGGTCGACAGGACGGCCTCCAGCTCGCCGATGCGTCCTTCGATGAAGCTCTGCTGCTCGCGCGCGGCGTGATACTCGGCGTTCTCCTTCAGGTCGCCATGGGCGCGGGCTTCGGCGATCGCCGCGATGATGCGCGGACGCTCGACCGACTTGAGGCGGTCCAGCTCGCCGCGCAGGCGCTCCGAACCGGCCTTGGTCATGGGGGCGCGACTCATGCGCTCAGCTCCTTGTGCAGTTCCTGCAGGCTGTGCACGTCCGCCTCGCCGTGGAAATCCAGCGAGTGGACGAGCGCACGCGCGCCTGCCACGGTGGTCGAGTAGGTGACGCGGTGCTGCAGGGCCTCGCGCCGGATCGAGAACGAGTCGGCGATCGCCTGCTTGCCCTCGGTGGTGTTGACGATATAGACGATCTCGCCGTTCTTGATCAGGTCGACGATGTGCGGCCGGCCCTCGAGTACCTTGTTGATGCGCTCGCAGGGCACGCCGTGTTCGTCGAGGAAGGCCGCCGTGCCGCCGGTGGCGACCAGGCTGAAGCCGCGCGCCAGCACTTCCTTGGCGACCGGCAGCAGGCGCTCCTTGTCGGCGTCACGCACCGAAAGGAACACCTTGCCCGTGGCTGGCGCCTTGATGCCCGCGGCCTCGTGGCCGCGCGCGAAGGCGGCGCCGAACGTGCGGCCCACACCCATCACTTCGCCGGTGGAACGCATCTCCGGACCGAGGATCGGATCCACGTTCTGGAACTTCAGGAACGGGAAGATCGCTTCCTTGACCGAGTAGTAGTCGGGAATGATTTCCCGCGCGGCGCCCTGGCTTGCCAGCGAGCGGCCGGCCATGCAGCGGGCGGCGATCTTGGCCAGCGGCATGCCGGTGGCCTTGGAGACGAACGGCACCGTGCGGGAGGCGCGCGGGTTCACTTCGAGGATGTACACGGTGTCGCCCTGGATCGCGAACTGCGTGTTCATCAGGCCGATCACCTTGAGCTCCTTGGCCATCGCGGCGACCTGGCGGCGCAGCTCGTCCTGGATCTCGGCCGAGAGGGAGTACGGCGGCAGCGAGCAGGACGAGTCGCCCGAGTGAACGCCGGCCTCCTCGATGTGTTCCATGATGCCGCCGACCAGCACGTTGCCCTCGGCATCGGCGATGACGTCCACGTCGACCTCGACCGCGTGATCAAGGAAGCGGTCCAGCAGCACGGGAGAGTCGTTGGACACCTGCACCGCCTCGCGGATGTAGCGCGACAGGTCGGCGTCGTCGTAGACCACTTCCATGGCGCGGCCGCCGAGCACGTAACTGGGGCGCACCACCATCGGGTAGCCGATCTCGCGCGCCAGCGCGAGCGCCTCGTCGGCGTTGCGCGCGGTGCGGTTGGGCGGCTGACGCAAGCCCAGCTTGTGGATCATCTGCTGGAAGCGCTCGCGATCTTCCGCCAGGTCGATCGAGTCGGGCGAGGTGCCGATCACCGGCACGCCAGCGGCCTCCAGCGCGCGCGCGAGCTTGAGCGGCGTCTGGCCGCCGTACTGCACGATCACGCCCTTGGGCTTCTCCAGTTCGACGATCTCAAGAACGTCCTCGAGCGTCAGCGGCTCGAAGTACAGGCGATCGGAGGTGTCGTAGTCGGTCGAGACGGTTTCCGGGTTGCAGTTGACCATGATGGTCTCGAACCCGTCCTCGCGCAGCGCCAGCGCAGCGTGCACGCAGCAGTAGTCGAATTCGATGCCCTGGCCGATGCGGTTCGGACCGCCGCCCAGCACCACGATCTTCTCGCGGTTGGACGGATTGGCCTCGCACTCTTCCTCGTAGGTCGAGTACATGTAGGCCGTGCTGGTGGCGAACTCCGCCGCGCAGGAATCCACGCGCTTGTACACCGGGCGCACGCCCAGCGTATGGCGCAGGTGGCGCACGGCCGCCTCGTCGGTGTTGAGCAGCTGGGCGATGCGCGCGTCGGCAAAGCCCATGCGCTTGAGCTCGCGCATGCGCGGCGCGTTGAGCGCGGTCATACCCTGTGCCTTGACCTCCTTCTCGGTGAGGACGATGTCCTCGAAGGCGGCCAGGAACCACGGATCGATGCGGCTGCAGTCGTAGATCTCTTCCAGCGACAGGCCAGCGCGGAAGGCGTCGGCTACATAGAACACGCGCTCGGGCCGCGGCTCGCGCAGCTCGCGCCGGACCCTCGCCTGGCCCTCGGCGCTGGCCAGATCCAGGCCCGTCGGGTTGAGGCCCGTCTTGCCGATCTCCAGCCCGCGCAGCGCCTTCTGCAGCGATTCGTGGAAGGTGCGGCCCATGGCCATCACCTCGCCCACCGACTTCATCTGCGTGGTCAGGCGCGCATCGGCCGAGGGGAACTTCTCGAAGGCGAAGCGCGGGATCTTGGTGACCACGTAGTCGATGGTCGGCTCGAACGAAGCCGGCGTCAGCCCGCCGGTGATGTCGTTCTTCAGTTCGTCCAGCGTATAGCCGACGGCGAGCTTGGCGGCGACCTTGGCGATCGGGAAGCCGGTCGCCTTGGACGCCAGCGCCGATGAACGCGACACGCGCGGGTTCATCTCGATAACCACCACGCGGCCGTTCTCGGCGTTGATGCCGAACTGCACGTTGGAGCCGCCGGTGTCCACGCCGATCTTGCGCAGCACGGCGATGGAGGCGTCGCGCAGGCGCTGGTATTCCTTGTCGGTGAGCGTCTGCGCCGGCGCCACGGTGATCGAGTCGCCGGTATGCACGCCCATCGGATCGAGGTTCTCGATCGAGCAGACGATGATGCAGTTGTCCGCCTTGTCGCGGACCACTTCCATCTCGAATTCCTTCCAGCCGAGGACCGATTCCTCGACCAGTACCTCGTGCACCGGCGAGAGCTCCAGACCGCGCTTGACGATCTCCTCGAACTCCTCGACGTTGTAGGCGATGCCACCGCCGGAGCCGCCGAGCGTAAAGCTTGGGCGGATGATGGTGGGGAAGCCGACTCTCGTCTGGATGTCGACAGCCTGTTCGTAGTTGCGCGCCACTTCCGCCTTCGGGCACTCCAGGCCGATGTCGGCCATCGCCTGCTTGAACAGCTCGCGGTCTTCGGCCATGCGGATGGCATCGCGCGAGGCGCCGATCAACTCGACACCATGCTTCTCGAGCACCCCGTTGTCGGCCAGATCCAGCGCGCAGTTGAGCGCGGTCTGGCCGCCCATCGTCGGCAGCACCGCGTCGGGCTTTTCCTTGGCGATGATGCGCTCGACCGTCTGCCAGTTGATCGGCTCGATGTAGACTGCGTCGGCCATCTCCGGGTCGGTCATGATCGTGGCCGGGTTGGAGTTGACCAGGATGACCCGGTAGCCCTCTTCCCGCAGCGCCTTGCACGCCTGCGCGCCGGAATAGTCGAACTCGCAGGCCTGGCCGATCACGATCGGCCCGGCGCCGATGATCAGCACGCTCTTGATGTCGGTGCGCTTGGGCATTAGCGGGCCTCCTGCATGAGCTGCGCGAAGCGCGCGAAGAGATAGCCGACGTCATGTGGGCCGGGCGCCGCTTCCGGGTGGCCCTGGAAGCAGAACGCCGGGCGATCGGTCAGCGCGAAGCCCTGCAGCGAGCCGTCGAACAGCGAAGTGTGGGTAACGCGCACATTGCCCGGCAGCGTCTTCGGATCCACCGCAAAGCCGTGGTTCTGGCTGGTGATCAGCACGCGGCCGTCGTCGTGGTCCTTGACCGGATGGTTGGCGCCATGGTGGCCGAACTTCATCTTGATGGTCTTCGCGCCAAGCGCCAGGCCCATCAACTGGTGGCCCAGGCAAATGCCGAACAACGGGATCTTCGCGTCAAGGAAAGCCTTCGTCGCCGCGATGGCGTAGCCGCACGCGGCCGGGTCGCCCGGGCCGTTGGACAGGAATACGCCATCGGGCTTCATCGCCAGCACCTCGGCAGCGGGCGTCTGCGCCGGTACCACGGTGATGTCACAGCCGTGGCTGGCCAGCAGCCGCAGGATGTTCAGCTTGGTGCCGTAGTCGTACGCGACCACCTTGTAGCGGGTAGCCGGCTGAGTGAACGCAGCGCGGTCGAGGTCGTACACGCCCTCGGTCCAGTGGTAGGGCTCGCGCACGCTGACCACCTTGGCCAGATCCATGCCATTCAGGCCCGGGAAGGCGCGCGCCTTTGCCAACGCCGTCTCGGCGTCGATACCCTCGCCGGCCAGGATGCAGCCATTCAGCGCGCCCCTGTCGAGCAGGATGCGGGTCAGGCGGCGCGTGTCGATCCCGGCAATCGCCACGATGTTCTGGCGCGCCAGGTACTCGGGCAGGCTTTCGGTGCTGCGCCAGTTGCTCGGCCGCCGCGGCACGTCGCGCACGATCAGGCCGGCAGCCTGGACGCGCATGGATTCGGCGTCGGGGGGATTCACGCCGGTGTTGCCGACATGCGGATAGGTCAGGGTGACGATCTGGCGGGCATAGGAGGGATCGGTGAGGATCTCCTGGTAGCCCGTCATCGCCGTATTGAAAACCACCTCGCCGACGGTTTCGCCAGTCGCGCCCACGGCGTGGCCGTGGAACACGCTGCCGTCTTCGAGGGCAAGCAGAGCGGGAATGGGCATTGGGGGTCCGCCTTTAGGTGCAGCAAAGTCCGCAAGCCGCTGCTAGCAGGCTTGTGGACCTTGGGTCGGAAGAAGTCTCGGGCGGGTCGCAATGATAGGTGCGGGGGCCGATTCTGTCCACCGCGTAAAGCGTGAACACGGCATCCACACGGGCCTCTGCGTGTGCTCGGCGCACGCTAAACTGGCCGCCGTCCGGTCCACGAAGCCGTCCATGAAAGCCACCGTGCTGCTCGACCCCGCCCGCCTCGACCGTCCCGACACCGTTGTGCGGCAGGAACCCTTTCCGTTCCTGATCGCCCATGGCCAGTTGCCGGACGACGCACGCAACGAGCTGGAGCGTGACTTTCCGCGCTATACCAGCGCGGGCTTCTTTCCGTACGATCCGGCCGATTGCGGCCCGTCGATCAACGCACTGGTGGCCGACCTGACGGCGCCCGCCTTCGCCAGGGCGATCGGCGAGCGGCTGGGCATCGCGGACCTGGGCCAGTACCCCACGCTGGTCACGCTGTGCCGCCACCTCAACAAGCGCCATGGCACGATCCATACCGACAGCAAGTCGAAGGTCGCCACCGCCCTGCTCTACCTCAATCACCAGTGGCCCGATACCAGCGATGGTTGTCTGCGCTTCCTGCGCCGCATCGACGACATCGACGATCTGGTTGCGCCGGAACTGACGCCCCTGTATGGCGAGTTTGCCGTGTTCAAGCGTTGCGAGAACTCCTTCCACGGCCACCTGCCCTTCGAGGGCGAGCGCCGGGTCATCCAGGTCGCCTGGCTGACCAGCGAGGAAGAAAAGCTGCGCAAGACCCGACGGGGCAAGTTCTCGCGTGGCTTCAAGAAACTGGTCGGCGTACTGGATCGCCGCTTCGGCGCCCGGCGCGCGCGCAACGCCGCGCACCGGGACTGATCCTTCAGGCCAGGTGCCAGGCCACGAACACGGCGAACACGCCGTAGAGCAGACCGACCGGCACCAGCCAGCGGGCGTTGACGCGCCCGCGCTGGAAGAGCCACCACAGGTAGCCCACCGCCAGCGTGGTCAGCACGCCGGCCACGATCAGCGGCAGGTCGAACAGCCAGGGCGTGAAGAACAGCGCCAGTGAACTGGGAATCGTCGCCTGGATCATCATGGCGCCGGAGATGTTCGCCAGCGCGAGCCGCTCCTTGCCCTGACGCACCCAGATCAGCGCATTGACCGTCTCGGGAAGTTCGGTCGCGACCGGGCTCAGGACCAGCGCCACCACGTGCGCCGACAGGCCAAAGGCCAGCCCGATCACCTCGATCTGGGTCACGAAGATGCGTGAGGCGATGGCGATCACCACCAGCGCAAGCCCGCTCTGGGCGATCACGCGCCACATCGCCGGTTCGTCCGCGCGGGGCTGGAACTTCAGCGGTTCGAGTTCCTCCTCGTCCGCCGCCATGTCGCCGGCCCTGAGCTCACGCCAGACGTACAGGCCGTAGGCGCCGATGAACAACACGCCGAGCCACGGCTTCAGCGCAAACGCGACCAGGCCCAGTGCGCACTTGACCACGAAGATGGAAAGGAACCAGCGCTGGTCGCGCGCGAGCCGCGCGTGGTCGACCTTCACCACCGCGTCGGGCCGTCGCAGTCGGTGTCGGTTGCCCCACAGCGCGATGCCGACCACGGCATAGGCGATGGTGCCCAGCACCAGCGGTCCGCCCAGGGCGGCGCCGACACCGATGCCCTTCTGTTCGGGCGTCTGTCCGAACACCACGGCTATGAAGGTGACCGCGCTCTCCGGCAGTGCGGTGCCGAATGCAGCGAGCACGGTCCCGGTTGCCGTGGCATCGAGCCGGCATTTGCGGCCCAGCCACTCGATGCCGTTGACGAAGTACTCGCAGGCGGCATAGATCGCGCCGGCGGAGAGCAGGAACCACAAGGCGGTGAGCATCAACACGTATCCGGCCGGGCGAGCGGAAAAAACCGATGGCGCGACGATGCGGCTCGCCCGGCAAGGGTTCGAGCGCATCGTGGCCAAAGGTCTCGCCGGGCACGCGCCCCGCCGGGTTCCGGCGGCGCGGCCATCCACGCCATGGAGCGTTGGCTCCAAGTCTGTTGACGCGGATTCCTCGGGGAACGAAGGCGCAGCGCCTTCGCGGGTGAGGATGGCTACTCCCCAATGACAACGGGCGAAATGGTAGCGGCGCGGCGCAGGTGGGACAAGCATCGCCGACGCAGGGTGGTTGCACGCCAATCGGACCTGGCGTGGCCGGCTGAAGTCCGCCCTATGGACCAGGGGCCAATCGTGCGGCCAGCAGTGCTTCGAGGTCGTAGGCGCCGGGAGGCTGGTCGTGCAGCCAGTGAGCGGCCTCGATCGCACCGCGCGCAAAGATGCTGCGGTCGGTCGCACGATGGCCCAGCTCCACCCGTTCGCCGGCCCCGATCAGCATCGCTGTGTGTTCGCCCACGATATCGCCGCCGCGCACCACGGCGAAACCGATGCTGCCGGCGCGACGCATCCCCTCGCGCGAACCGGTCACGCCATCCTGCGCAAGCGTGGTGCCGCGCGCAGCCGCCGCGGCCTCCCCGAGCGACAGCGCGGTGCCCGAGGGCGCGTCCGTCTTGCGGTGGTGGTGCGCCTCGACAATCTCCAGGTCCCATTGAGGCAAGGCCGCGGCGGCCTGGCGGATCAGCCGCGTGAGGACGGCCACGCCGAGGCTGAAGTTGCTCGCATGCATCAGCGGAATGCGCGAGGCAGCCTGCGCCACGCGCGCCTTGAGCGCGGTATCCACGCCGGTGGTGCCACTGACCAGCGCCACGCCGTGGGCCGTGCAGTAATCCAGCGCGGAGGCCAGTCCGCCCGGGCCGCTGAAGTCGATCACCACGTCCAGCCGATCCGGCGGCCACTGCGCCTGGAAGCGGGGCGCGGCGCGGTCGTGCCAGGCACGCTCGCCCAGCTGCGGCACGCCCGGCCCGGTGAGTGCCGCGATGACCTCGAAGCGGGCGTCGTCACGCAGCAGATCGAGCAACACGCGTCCCATGCGGCCGGTGGCGCCGTTGACGGCGAGGCGTAGCGGTGGGGTCATCGCGTGGGTCCGTGCGTACTGGAACGCGTAGCGTACCCGGGAGGGCAAGGATGCGCATTCGCGCTGCCTTGCTCACTCTCCGCGCCGGCGGGAGGGCCTGGATGAGTGGCCGGGGCTCGCCACAGGACTTGCCAGAGCCGGGGTCCGACCCTTGCCACCAAGAGCCAATGCCGCAGATGCAAGGAAACAGACTCTCCCGCGGGCTCCGCCGCTCTCCCGAGACGGGAGAGCGGGCCAGGGCGCAGGGCATTCGTTCGAAGCTTACGAGGTGACGCGGGAGAGGAAGTCCTTGACGCCGTCGACCCAGCTCTTGGCGCGCGGCGTATGGGCATCGGCGTCGCCTTCGCTGAAGGTGGCCTCGAGCTGCTCCAGCAGTTCGCGCTGTTCGCGGGTCAGGCGCACGGGCGTTTCCACCATGACGCGGCAGATCAGGTCGCCCACGCGACCGGAGCGAACCGATTTCACGCCGCGCCCGCGCAGGCGGAAGGTCTGGCCGGTCTGGGTTTCAGGCGGGATCGATACCGGCACCTCGCCTTCCAGTGTGGGGACCTTGAGCTCCGCGCCCAGCGCCGCTTGCGAAAAACGGATCGGCACTTCGCAGTGCAGATCGTTGCCCTCGCGCTGGAAAATTGCGTGCTCACGCACGCGCACATCCACGTACAGGTCGCCCGGTTCGGCACCCGCCGGACCGGCCTCGCCCTGCCCGGAGAGGCGGATGCGGTCGCCGTTGTCCACGCCGGCCGGGATGTGTACCGACAGCGCGCGCCGCTCCTCCAGCAGACCTTCGCCGCGGCAGGCCTTGCAGGGCTTTTCGATCGTCTGGCCGCTGCCGCCGCAATGCGGGCACGCCTGCTGGATCGAGAAGATGCCGTTCTGCATGCGCACGCGGCCGTGGCCGTGGCAGGTCTTGCACTGGGTGGTCTTGCCGTCGGCCGAGCCGCTGCCGTTGCAGTGGTGGCAATTGACCTGGGTCGGGATCTCGATCGTCTTCTCGACACCGAAGACCGCTTCCTCCAGATCCAGCTCCATCACATAGCGCAAGTCCGCGCCACGGCGTGGCCGGCCGCGGCCACCGCCCCCCATGCCGAAGATGTCGCCGAAAATGTCCCCGAAGATGTCACCCATGTCGCCGAAGCCACCGCGGCCGCCCATGCCGCCCTCGAAGGCGGCGTGGCCGTGCTGGTCGTACATGGCGCGTTTCTGCGCGTCGGAGAGGACCTCGTAGGCCTCCTTGGCCTCCTTGAATTTCTCCTGCGCGGTGGGATCGTCCGGGCAGCGGTCCGGGTGGTACTTCATCGCCAGGCGGCGGAAGGATTTCTTCAGCTCGACCTCGGTGACGGTGCGCTCGACACCGAGCACCTCGTAGTAATCGCGCTTTCCCGTTGCTGCATTCATGACTTCAACCACACCCCTGCTCTGTCCTGCGTCGATCCGCGGGCCTGTCGGTCAACAAACAGCCCGCGTCGGCCATGATAGCCGGCGCGGGCTGCTCGGATCGGCGGCGCCGACTTCCCGGAATTACTTCTTCTCGTCCTTGACCTCGGTGAACTCGGCATCGACCACGTCGTCAGGCTGTGCCGAGCCGCCGCCCGGTGCGGCCTGCGGGCCGGCCTCCGCGCCGCCGCCCTGGGCCGCTGCGTAGAGCGCCTGCGCGGCCTGCTCGAGCTTCTGCATCTTGGCCTCGATCTGTGCCTTGTCGTCGCCGTCCTTGACCTTCTCCAGCTCGGACAGCGCTTCCTCGATCGAGCCGATCTGACCGCCGACCTTGCCGCCGTGCTCCTTGAGCGCGCTGCGGGTGGAGTGCACCAGCTGGTCGGCCTTGTTGCGGGTGGCGACCAGTTCGTGGAACTTCTTGTCTTCTTCCTTGTTCGCCTCGGCGTCGGCGACCATCCGCTGGATTTCTTCCTCGGACAGGCCCGAGCCGGCCTTGATCTCGATCTTCTGTTCCTTGCCGGTCTTCTTGTCCTTGGCCGACACGTGCAGGATGCCGTTGGCGTCGATGTCGAAGGTGACCTCGATCTGCGGCATGCCGCGCGGCGCCGGATCGATGCCCGACAGGTCGAAGCGGCCCAGCGACTTGTTCGCGCTGGCGCGCTCGCGCTCACCCTGCAGCACGTGCACGGTCACCGCGGTCTGGTTGTCGTCGGCGGTGGAGAAGGTCTGCGCGGCCTTGGTCGGCACGGTAGTGTTCTTCTCGATCAGCTTGGTCATCACGCCGCCCATCGTCTCGATGCCCAGCGACAGCGGAGTGACGTCCAGCAGCAGCACGTCCTTGACCGAACCGCCGAGCACGCCGCCCTGGATCGCCGCGCCCACGGCGACAGCCTCGTCCGGGTTGACGTCCTTGCGCGGCTCCTTGCCGAAGAAGTCCTTGACCGACTCCTGCACCTTCGGCATGCGGGTCTGGCCACCGACGAGGATCACCTCGTTGATGTCGGAAACGCGCAGGCCGGCGTCATTGAGCGCGATGCGGCACGGCTCGATGGTGCGCTTGACCAGGTCCTCGACCAGCGCCTCGAGCTTGGCACGGGTCAGCTTGATGTTCAGGTGCTTCGGACCGGAGGCGTCGGCCGTCACGTACGGCAGGTTCACCTCGGTCTGGTGCGCCGAGGACAGCTCGATCTTGGCGCGCTCGGCCGCGTCCTTCAGGCGCTGCAGCGCCAGCGGATCCTTGCGCAGGTCGATGCCCTGGTCCTTCTGGAATTCATCGACCAGATAGTCGATGACGCGCTTGTCGAAGTCCTCGCCGCCGAGGAAGGTGTCGCCATTGGTGGCCAGCACCTCGAACTGCTTCTCGCCGTCGACTTCGGCGATCTCGATGATCGAGACGTCGAACGTACCGCCGCCGAGGTCGTACACCGCGATCTTGCGGTCGCCGCCCTTCTTGTCCAGGCCGTAGGCCAGCGCGGCCGCGGTCGGCTCGTTGATGATGCGCTTGACCTCCAGGCCCGCGATGCGGCCGGCGTCCTTGGTCGCCTGGCGCTGGCTGTCGTTGAAGTAGGCCGGCACCGTGATCACCGCTTCGGTGACGGGCTCGCCGAGATAGTCCTCGGCGGTCTTCTTCATCTTCATCAGCACCTTTGCGGAGATCTCCTGCGGCGCCATCTTCTTGCCGTCGGACGTCTCCACCCAGGCGTCGCCGTTCTCGTGCGCGACGATGCCGTAAGGCACGATGTGCAGGTCCTTCTGGACCTCGGCGTCGGTGAACTTGCGGCCGATCAGGCGCTTGACCGCATAGAAGGTGTTCTTCGGGTTGGTCACGCTCTGGCGCTTGGCCGGCGCGCCCACCAGGACCTCGTTGTCCTTGCTGAAGGCGACGATGGACGGCGTGGTGCGATCGCCCTCGGCGTTCTCGATCACCTTCGCGCTGCTGCCGTCCATCACGGCGACGCAGGAATTGGTGGTACCCAGGTCAATGCCGATGATCTTGCCCATAGTGTCTAGCTCCAATGCTTTCTAGGCGGCCCCCGCGGCCGCGATGGTTTTCCAGATGGTGGCCCGCGTCGGACGATTCAATGCCGCGGGGCGCCTGTGTGTTCAGCGAGCGATGCGTCAATCCCTGGCGACCGCGACCAGCGCGGGACGCAGCAGCCGGTCGTTGAGCACGTAGCCCTTCTGCAGCACGTTCACCACGGTTCCGGGCGCCTTGCCGGGCGCCTCGACCATGCTCACGGCGTGGTGGCGCTCCGGGTCCAACGGCTGATCGACCGGATCGACCTGCACCAGCCCGTGGCTCTCGGCCACCTTCAGCAGCGCCTTCAAGGTCAGCGCCAGGCCTTCGCGCACGGCGGCGGCATCACCGCTCTCGATGGCCAGGCCGCGCTCCAGGCTGTCGTAGACCGGCAGCAATTCGTTGAGCAGCTTTTCATTGGCAAAGCGGCGCGCCTGCTCCAGGTCGCGATGCAGGCGCCGGCGCTGGTTCTCCAGTTCCGCGTGCTCGCGCAGCACGGATTCGCGCAACTCGGCGTTGCTCGCTTCCAGCTCGGCGATCCGCGCCTGCAGGGCCTCGGCCCCCTGCGCCCCCGAGGAACCGGGCTCCTGCACCTGGTCCGGCGTCTGATCGTTGTTCTGCATGCGTTACTCCAAACGAATGTCCGGGCCGACACCTCCGTGCCGACCGCCACAAAAATGCGGGAAACCCGCCCTCCGGGGGCGGTTATAGGGACGTCGCGGCGCGATTCAAGGCGTCGCTGAGCAATCCGGCCGTCGCCTGCACCACCGGAATCACCCGGTCGTAGGCCATGCGGGTCGGGCCGATCACGCCCACCGCGCCCAGCACACGGCCCTGTACGCCGTAGCTGGCGGTCACCACGCTGCAGCCATCCAGCGCCGCGAAACCCGATTCCTCGCCGATGAACAGGCGCACGCCCGGGGCCCGGGCGCACACCTCCATCAACTGGAGCAGCTCGTTCTTCTTCTGAAAGGCCTCGAACAGCTCGCGCAGGCGATCCAGGTCGGCCAGCTCCGCGTAGCCCATCAGGTTGGTCTGGCCACTGACCAGGACGTCATCCCCACCACCCTGCGGCGCGAAGGAAGCAGCGGCAAGCTCTGTCGCGCTGGCAACCAGCCGGTTGAGCTCGCTGCCCGCTTCGCGCAGTTCGCGCAGCAGATGGGCGCGGATGTCGTCCACGCGCAGGCCGGCGAAGTGCGTGTTGAGGTAGTTGGCGGCCTGCTCCAGCTCGCGGCTGTCCAGCGGCTTGGCCAGTTGCACGATGCGGTTCTGCACCTGGTTGTCGGAGAACACCAGGATCACCAGCACGCGCGCGTCCGGCAGCGGCACGAAGTCGATGTGGCGCAACGGGAAATCGCCCTGGCGCGGCACCGTCACCACGCCGGCGAAGTGAGTCATCGCCGAAAGCAGCGTGGACACGTTGCCGAGCAGGTCACGCGTGGTCGTCGGGCCGGGCGGCAGCTCGCGCTTGAGGCGCGCCATCTCCTCGCGCGGCAACGGCTGCAGCTCGATCAGGCTGTCGACGAACAGACGCAGGCCACGGGGCGTGGGCACGCGTCCGGCGGACGTGTGCGGCGAGGCGACCAACCCCGCTTCCTCCAGGTCCGCCATGATGTTGCGGATCGTCGCCGGGCTAACGTCCAGCCCGGACGACCGGGACAGCGTGCGCGACCCGACAGGCTCGCCATCGGCCAGGTACTGCGCGATCAGGGTGCGCAGCAGGCGGCGGGCGCGGGCATCGAGGTCGTGGGGTCGGGTCATTCGCTGTAACAAACGGTGAGACGGGACAGAAATAAGGTGTCGCCGCCGAGTTTGCAAGAACGCCGGTCGCGACGGTAGCCGCGCCCGCGCGCCACTTCTGCCCGTACAATTCCACGCCATGCTCACCTCCCTGTATGTCCGCCATTTCGCCGTCGTCGAAGAAGCCGAAGTCGCCTTCGGCCCGGGCCTGACCGTGGTCAGCGGCGAAACCGGCGCCGGCAAGTCGCTGCTGGTCGACGCGCTGATGCTGCTGGCCGGCGCGCGCGCCGACAGCGGCATGGTGCGCGAAGGCTGCGATCGCGCCGAACTCATCGCCGAATTCGACCTGTCCGCCCTGCCCGAGGCACGCGCTTGGCTGGCCCGGGAGGAACTGGACGACGAAGGGGCCTGCCAGCTTCGCCGCGTGGTCCGCGCCGAGGGCAGCTCGCGCGCGTGGATCAACGGCCGCCCGGCCAACGCCAGCCAGCTCGGCGAACTGGCCACGCTGCTGGTGGAGATCCATGGCCAGCACGAGCACCAGGCACTGCTCTCGCGCAGCCACCAGTTGGACCTGCTCGACGCCTACGCCGGGAACGAGGAACAGGTCGCGCAGGTGCGCGCGCTGGCCACGCAGTGGCGGGAGCTGGGCGCGCGCATCCGCAAACTGAGCGGCGGCGACGACCGCGACCAGCGGCTGGAACTGCTGCGTCACGAAGCGGCCGATCTCGAACGCTGGGCATTGCCGCCGGCAGAGCTGGCCGAACTCGAGGCGAGCCACAAACGCCTGGCCAACGCCGGGCGGCTGGCCGAGGGCGCCTCGGGCGTGGTGGAACTGCTCGATGGCGACAGCGAATTCGCCTTGCGCCGGGCGCTCGGACGCGCGCATGGCGAGCTGGGCAAACTGGCTGCGCTTGATCCGCGCCTCGCGCCCCTGCTCGAACTGCTCGACAACGCCGAAATCCAGCTTGGCGAAGCCTCCGACGGCCTCTCGCGCTACGCCCAGGACGTCGACCTCGACCCCGAACGCTACGCCGAGGTGGACGTTCACCTCACCCGCCTGCATGAACTGGCGCGCCGGCACCGCCTGCCGGTCGCCGATCTGCACGAACGGCTGGGCGCGCTGCAGACCGAACTGGCCGAGCTGGAAGGCGCCGGTGACGCGCTCGAGCGGCTCGCGGCGCAACGCACGGGACTGGAGCGCGATTACGCCAAGGCTGCCGATGCCCTGGGCCTCGCCCGCCGCACGGCGGCCGCTCGCCTGGGCGAGGAAGTCAGCGCCCTGATGGGTGAACTGGGCATGGCAGGTGGCCGGCTGGTCGTCGAACTCGAGCCGGTCGAGAGCGACGAGCCCGACGCGCAGGGCCGCGAGCGCTGCGAGCTGCTGGTCAGTGCCAACCCCGGGCAGCCCCCGCGCGCCCTGCGCAAGGTCGCTTCAGGCGGCGAACTGGCGCGCATCAGCCTGGCCATCGAGGTGGCCACGCTGGGCAAGGACACGATCGGTTGCATGGTGTTCGACGAGGTCGATACCGGCATCGGCGGCGCGGTGGCCGAGGTGGTCGGGCAGAAGCTGCGGGCGCTTGGCGGCGAGCGCCAGGTGCTGTGCGTCACCCATCTGCCGCAGGTCGCCGCACAGGGCCACGCCCACCTGCGGGTGAGCAAGCACAGCGACGGCGATACCACCCGCACGCAGATCGAGAAGCTGGACGCCGCCGGACGCCGCGACGAGCTGGCGCGCATGCTCGGCGGCGTGGAAATTTCCCGCGAAACACGCGCCCACGCCAAGCAGATGCTGGAGCGCGCGCAAAGCGCCTGACGTGGTTTCACGCAGTGGCTTCAGTCCATCCCGGGTGTCGGCCCGGTGGGTTGAAGCCTCCTGCGGGTCAGTTCCTCCGCTCGGACAACAGCCCGCGCTCGCTGGCCATGCGGTAAAGATCCAGTTCCGAGCCCGCGCCAAGCTTGCCCATCAGGCTGGCGCGGTGGATATAAATCGTCTTCTGTCCCACCCCGAGCGCCGCGGCGACCTGCTTGGGCGCCTTGCCGGCCGCGAGCAGCAGGAACACCTCGCGCTCGCGCGCGGTCAGCCGGTTGACCGGATCGAGCGCCTCGCTGGGCCGCTCGGCACGGCGCTGGCGCAGGTCCGAACTGAGGAACGTCTCGCCCTGCATCACCTGACGCAGGCCCGCCACCAGTTCTTCCGGCGCGGCACCCTTGGTGACGTAGCCACTGGCGCCGCGGCGCAACGCTTCGGACACGTAAGGCTCGCCGTCATGCATGCTCAGTACCACGATATGCGTGTCCGGGGCCAGGCTGTGCAGATGCTCGATCAGCGGCAGGCCGCTCCCGTCGGGGAGCGAGAGATCCAGTGCGACCAGGTCGGGACGGCGCTGGTTGATCGCGTCCACCGCGTCGTCGGCGCACCGGCACTCGGCAATCACTTCCAGGTCCGGCTCCAGTTCGATGAGCCGCTTGAATCCCTCACGGACGATGGCGTGGTCGTCGACCAGAACGATGCTGTACATGCTGCCCCGCTGACTTTCTGTTTTCGGGCGGTGCGCCGCGGTGCGGCTCGACCGCTTCGGACGCCCCCGCGTCCGGCCCTACCCTTCCGAGTCTATAAGACTCCGGCCGCCCCTGCCCGAACGCGCCCCGCGTGCTGGGCAGGCGAAAGTCGCATGTACCATCGCCGGCATGCGATCGAAGCCCCTTTCCCTGCCTGACTCCGGCCCGCTGCTGGGCGTCATCTACGTGCTGCTGTGGCTGGCATTGCTGCCGACGCAGCAGCCGTACTGGATGCTGCCTTTCGGCCTGCGCTTCGCCGCGTTGCTGATCGTGCCGGTGCGGCAGTGGTTCTGGCCGTTGGGGCTGGAACTGGCCGCGACGGTCATCCTGGACCTGCGTTCGGGGCTCCCGATGGGCTGGGAGACCTTCGTGATCGGCGACCTGCCCGAACCGTTGGTCATGGCAACCGGCCTGTGGCTGCTGCGCCGGGTCAACCTGCACGCCAGCCTGCGCGACCCGGAAGAAGCCACCCGCCTGCTGCTCTCGGCCGTGCTGGTGGTCGGCGCGGTGGCGGCGACCGATGCGGTGCTGCTGGCCCTGCTCCACCAAAACGCCGCGCCCGCGGCGATGGTGCGCGCACTCGGCCGCGAGCTGCTGGGCAATTACCTCGGCGTGCTGCTGGTGGCGCCGCTGTCGATCATGCTGCTGCGCGCGCGGCCGAACCGGAAAATGGTGGCCAGCCTGGTGATGGACGGCTTGCTGGTGATGTTGCCGGCGATGGCATTGCTGCTGATGCTCTCCGAACACGCCGCGCCGCAGCCGGAATTCGCCCGCGTGTTGTCGCTGGCACCGGTATTGTTCTTCGCCTTTCGCCACGGCTGGCGGGGCGCGACGCTGGCCATGCTGATCTCTTGCCTGGGCATGACCGCGGTCGACCATCAGCCCGGTCATGTGCAGAGCGCGGCCGGCTACCTGTTCCTGGCCGTCGCCGGCACCGGCGCCCTGATGCTGGGGGCGGCGACCGACGCCCTGCGCCGCAGCAGTGAGCGGGTGGCCGAGCAGAACGTCTACCTGGGCGCGGTCAACCGCCGCCTGGACCAGCTCGCGCGCCAGTTGCGCGACGCGGCGCGCGGCAACCTACAGGCGGAGGAAAACCAGCGCCGGCACATGGCCTCCGAACTGCACGACGAGCTGGGGCAGAACATCACCGCCATCCAGACCCATATGAAGCTGGCGCAGGTGCGGCTGCGCCAGGCCGGGCTGGATGACATCAGCGTCTCGATCAACACCATTCTCGGATACATGCGCCGCGCGCTGCACCGCCTGCTGGACGACCTGCGCCCGGCCGTGCTGGACGAGTTCGGCCTGCTGCGCGCGCTGGACGAGGGCCCGATCCGCGACCTGCTGACCACCGCAGGCATCGTCTTCCACACCGACATGCGCGGCGATCCGCGGCTGCTCGACGAAGACACCCGCATCGCGGTGTACCGACTGGTGCAGGAAAGCGCCACCAACGCGGTCAAGCACGCCCAGGCCAGCGAATTCCGCTTGCGCCTGCGGATCGGCGAGCGGCATGGGGTGGTGCTGGCACTGCTCGACATCCGTGACGATGGCGTGGGCCTGCCCAGCCGGCTGCCCCGCGGGGGCCGCGGCCTGCAAGGCATGCGCGACCGGGTTACCTCGCTGGGCGGCCTGTTCCGGCTGCGGCCCGACCGCCAGGGCGTGCACCTGCGGGTTTTGCTGCGGGGCAGCATGCCAAGCCGTGAACCCGGTCGATTGGCATAGGAATTTTTCCAATACCGCAATCGTGAACAGCTCGTTAGCATCGGTCCATCGATGTGGGGGAGCCGCCATCGCAAGATGGCGTGCCGTGGTCACCGTGGGGACGGTGGCCACGAAGAACGGCAGGAAGCCGTTCCGCCGGTACCAACGGCGCAATCCGGCCAGCGAGCAATTCGCACTGCCGAGGCGCTATGTGGTAACGGATCAGCCGTGGGTGGACAGGAGTCCTCCCGCGGCTTTTTTTTGCCTCGCTCACATGCCGTTTCTAGGAGCCCCTCGTGGGCGAAGCTCCTCCGACCCTGCCAAATGGCGTCGCCCGCAAGCGGGCTCGTGCAGGGTTCGCGGGATCAACGCGCCTTGCCTTTCGGCCGCACGTACAGCACCAGGCTGTGATCCTCCAGCACGTAGCCGTGCTTGGCGGCAATTTCCTTCTGCAGCCGCTCGATCTCCTCACTGACGAACTCGATGACCTTGCCGCTGTCTACGTCGATCATGTGGTCGTGGTGCTTGCCGCGGTCGAGCTCGTAGACGGCCTGGCCGCCTTCGAAGTTGTGCTTGACCACGATGCCCGCGGCCTCGAACTGGGTGAGCACGCGATAGACCGTTGCCAGGCCGATGTCTTCCTGTTCGGCCAGCAGCTTCTTGTAGACGTCTTCGGCAGTGAGGTGCTGGACGCCCTCCTCCTCGAAGATCTGCAGGATCCGCATGCGCGGGTGGGTGACCTTCAGGCCGACCCGGCGCAGCTCTCTGGTTTCCTGTTCCATAGCAAGCTCCACGCACGGCGTACCAAGGCCGTTAGTGTATCATCGACACCTTCACGATCCGGACGCAAACACGCATGCACAAGCTGATTCGCACGCTCGGTTCCGCCATGCTGGCGCTCTCGCTGGTGGGCTGCGGACTGGTCTATGTTCCCGACGTGCAGCAGGGCAACTTTCTCGACAAGAAGGACGTCGATCAGCTCAAGCCGGGCATGACCAAGCACCAGGTGCTGGTGCTGCTGGGCTCGCCTTCGGTGCACACCCCGTTCAACCAGAACCGCTGGGATTACGTGTCCACCCAGCAGCACCGGGGCGGCAAGATCAAGATCCGCACGTTCACGCTGACCTTCAACAACGACACGCTGGTGCGCACCGACGGCGACTTCTTTGCGCAGGATCCGCAGAAGATGCTCGAGGACAGCAAGAAGTACCACGTTACCTACCCGGTCGACGAAACCCAGGGCGACAAGAACAACGGCGGTACCGAGGACAGCGGCTCGACGCCGCCCGACGACGGCACGCGCTGATGTCAGCGGGCGCGGCGACGCCGCGCCTCCTTGGGGTCGACCACCAGCGCGCGATAGATTTCCACCCGGTCGCCATCGCGCAACCGATGCTCCGGTGGTACGCGCCGGCCGAACACGCCGACCCGCTGCAGATCGACCCGGACGCTGTCCTGGCCCAGCTGAGCCGCCGCGATCGCGTCGCCTACGGTCGAGCCCAAGTCCAGCACCAGTCGCTTGAGCAGCGTGCGCCCAGGCAGCGCGAGCACCACTTCCACCGCGATCTCAGCCATACGCGCGCCGGGCCTCGCGGCCAAAATCATCGACCATCTTGCTCGCCAGCGCCTGAAAGCCGAGCTTGATCGCCGTGGCACCCAGGCCCACATAGTCGAAATCCAGCGCGAAAGCGATCTTGCAACCCTGGTCGCCGAGCGGAATGAATTCCCAGAGCCCGTCCAGGCTGCGGAACGGCCCTTCCACCAGTTGCATGTGCAGGCGCCGCGGCGCTTCGGTGGTGTTGCGGGTGGTGAAGCTCTGCTTGAGGCCGGCGTACCTGAGGTCCAGCCGCGCTACCAGCGTGTCGCCCTCGCGCTCGAGCACCTGCGCGCCGGCACACCAGGCGAAGCGCTTTGGGTATGCTTCCACGTCGTTGACCAGATCGAACATTTGCGCCGGCGTGTAATTGACCAGGGCGCTTCGTCGGATTTCGATCACGGCTACCTCTTCCATCATTCGGGTGCGACGGCTTCCGGCGCACCGCAAAGGCGCAAGTCTAGCGGACATGGCAAAAGCGAAGGACAAGGACAAGCACGCTGGCGGGACGATCGCGCTCAACAAGCGCGCCCGCCACGAGTACCACATCGACCAGCGCTACGAGGCCGGCATCGCGCTTCAGGGCTGGGAGCTGAAGGCGTTGCGTGCCGGCCGGATCAATTTCGGCGACGGGTATGCGGTCGTGCTCAAGGGCGAAATCTTCCTGGTAGGTACGTCGATCCCGCCGCTCATCAGCGCCTCCACGCATGTGATTGCCGAGGACCGGCGCACGCGCAAGCTGCTGCTCCACAAGCAGGAGATCGACCAGCTGATCGGCGCGGTCGAGCGCAAGGGTTACACACTGGTCCCGATCGCGATGTACTGGAAAGGCAACAAGGTCAAGGTCGAGATCGGCCTGGCCCGCGGCAAGCAGGCGCACGACAAGCGCGATGCGGAGAAGGAACGCGACTGGCAGCGCGAGAAGCAGCGCACCATGCGCGCGCATAACCGCGAGGCCTGAACAGTCACCGGCGTGCACATTGAAGCGTGCCGTACCGGCCCCATATACTTGTACGACTGACCAGCTCTGATTTCCCCGGGGGTGTCCTGGCTTCGACGGGGGTAGTGAGATGGCTTGGTGCATGCCGAGGGGGCAGCTTTCCTCGTTAATCCAGCCGCAAACTCATAGTTGCCAACGACGACAACTACGCTCTGGCCGCTTAAGGCCTAGCCCCGAACCCACTTGTGCCTGTGCTCGTGGATGTAGGGTCATTATCACGGGATCGCCCGAAGCCGCCGCCTGTCGGCCAGGGTCAAATCAAGCAGGCTGGTCCTTCGATGCGCTTCGCACATCGTGCTGTCGCGGGACGAGATCCAACGGTGAGCTAAGCATGTAGTACCGGGCGTCAAGCGCCTTCGGACGCGGGTTCGACTCCCGCCACCTCCACCAATACGGCATCCAGGCGATGCCAAGGCAGCCGGCACCGACGTGCAAGCGCGGTGCCGGTTTTCTTTGTCCCTCAGGGCCGCGCCAGCGCGCCGCGTACGCTTTCGGCGAGGCTCGCGCTGTCGTAGGGCTTGCAGAGGATCGCAGCGCGCGGCCGCCCTTCCCGGCTTTCCAGTTCCGTATCGCCGGTGGCAAAGACCAGCCCGATGTGCGGCTGCAGTTGCCGGGCACGTTCGGCAAGTTCGGTACCCGACATGCCCGGCAGTCCCACGTCGGTCACCAGGACGTCGATGGGCCGTTCGCGGAGCTGCATCAGCGCATCCGGTCCGTATTCGGCCTCCAGGACCTCGTACCCGAGTTCCCGCAGCATGTCGGCGGCATCCATCCGAATGAGCACGTCGTCCTCGACCAGCAGAACCGTCCACGGCCCTTGGGCGCCAGAATTTCCGTCCGCAGGCCCGGGCTCGCGACCGGCCGGAGGGGCAGCCTCGTGGTGGCCCGTGACATTTTTGATATGCGGATTGGACATGGATGCGAATCGTCGGTGGTGCCCGGAGCGGGGTTCGAACCCGCATACCCGCGAGGGTGAGGGATTTTAAGTCCCTTGCGTCTACCAGTTTCGCCATCCGGGCATAAGGCACGGATCGTAGCACCCGCCCGCCGTTGTCGGAGCCCGCTTGCGGGCGATGCCCGCCGTGGGCGCGAGAAGGCGTCGCTCGCAAAGCAGGCGCCTGCAGGTTCGAGGCGCGCCAAACGAAAAGGCCCGCCGGTGGCGGGCCTTCAACGATCGCGCAATGGAGGCCAGGGTCGGAATCGAACCGGCGTACACGGCTTTGCAGGCCGCTGCATGACCACTCTGCCACCTGGCCATCGCGCGCGGAACGCATGGTTGCGGTCCGCTTAAAAAAACAAAACCCCGGTAGTCCGAGGTTTCTGGAAACTGGAGCGGGAAACGAGACTCGAACTCGCGACCCCGACCTTGGCAAGGTCGTGCTCTACCAACTGAGCTATTCCCGCGTCAGAGTCGGAAAGGATAGCAGAACCGGGCCGGATGTGAAGGCCCCGCACGCGCCTTTTGCATGTTTCCGTAGCGGCCGCCGAAACGACGAAGCCCCGGCATGGCCGGGGCTTCTGGAGAAACTGGAGCGGGAAACGAGACTCGAACTCGCGACCCCGACCTTGGCAAGGTCGTGCTCTACCAACTGAGCTATTCCCGCATCGGAGCCGCGCATTTTAGCGGCGAAAACAGACTCGTCAAGCCTCGGCACGCTTGCTGGTGCCAGGCTGCTTCGGCGGCTCGCCGCGGAGCATCGGCCAGGCAGCGCGCAGGTAGTGCATGCCCGACCAGATGGTCAGCCCACCGGCGATCACCAGCAGCCCTTCGCCGATGTGGTACAGCCGCAGCGCCTCCGCTTCCTTCTCGTGCTGCACGATGAGCACGACCAGCGCGATCATCTGCATCACGGTCTTGAGCTTGCCGACAAACGCCACCTTCACCGTGGCGCGCATGCCGATTTCGGCCATCCACTCGCGCAAGGCGGAAATACTGATTTCGCGGCCCACGATGACCGCCGCGGTCACCGCCATCAGGATGCCCGGCCAGCCGCCGCGATGGGATTCGACCAGCAGGAACAGCGTCACCGCGACCATGAGCTTGTCCGCGACGGGATCGAGGAAGGCACCGAACGCCGAGGTCTGGTTCAGCCGTCGCGCCAGGTAGCCGTCCAGCCAGTCGGTGACGGCGGCCAGCACGAAGACGATGGCGGCCGTGAAGTTGTGCCCGCGGAACGGCAGGTAGAACACCACCACCATCACCGGCAGCAGCGCCACGCGGAACAGGGTCAGCCAGGTGGGTAGGTTGATGCGCATCGTCCTTTCCGTCGGTTGTCGATCATCAGTGTCGCACGGCAGTCTGCGTTTCAGCCGTGCAACGTGTTGTAGATGCGTTCGGCCAGGCCACGATCGATGCCCTTGATCGAGGCCAGCTCTTCCACGCCGGCGGCCTCGACCCCGGCCAGGCCGCCGAACGCCTTGAGCAGCGCCGCGCGCCGCCGCGCACCGATGCCCGGCACGTCTTCGAGCACGCTGCGCTCGCGCGCCTTCTCGCGCCGCTTGCGGTGCCCGCTGATCGCGAAGCGGTGGGCTTCGTCGCGCACGGCGGCCACCAGATGCAGCGCGGGCGAGGCCGAGCCGGGGTGGATTTCACGGCCGGAGTTGGCGAGCACGAGGGTTTCCTCGCCCGCGCGCCGACCCGGCCCCTTGGCCACGCCAACCACCTGGATGCCGGCCACGCCCAGTTCGGCCAGCACGTCCAGCGCCTGCGCGACCTGCCCGCCGCCACCGTCGATCAGCAGCACGTCGGGCTTGGCACCCTCGCCCGCCGCCACCTTGCGGAAACGCCGGGTGAGCGCCTGGTGCATCGCGGCGTAATCGTCGCCGGGCGTGATGCCGGCGATGTTGAAGCGGCGGTAGTGCGACTTCTCCGGCCCTTCAGGGCCAAACACCACGCACGAAGCGACCGTCGCCTCGCCCATGGTGTGGCTGATGTCGAAGCACTCGATGCGCCGCGGCGGCTCGGCCAGTTCCAGCAGCTTCTGCAGGTCGTCGAAGCGCGCGCCCAGGGTCTGCCGACTCGCCAGGCGCGAGGTCAACGAGGCCTGCGCGTTGCGCTCGGCCATCTGCAGGAAGCGCGCTCGTTCGCCACGCACGCTGGATTTGATCTCCACCGAATGGCCCGCTTGCTCGCACAGCACCTGTGCGAGCAGGGCCTGGTCGGGGATCGTGTCGCACAGGATGATCTCGCGCGGCACCGGTCGTTCCAGGTAGTACTGGGCGATGAACTGCGCCAGCACGTCCGCTGGCTCGGCATCCAGCGGCAGGCGTGGGAAGAAGTCGCGCGTGCCCAGACTGATGCCGTTGCGGAAGAACAGCACGCTGACGCACGCCATGCCGCCCTCGATGCGGCAGGCGACCACGTCCATGTCGGCGCTGGCGCCCTGCACGTGGTGCTGCGCCTGCAGCTTGCGCAAGGCGGCGACCTGGTCGCGCAACGCGGCCGCTCGTTCGAAATCGAGCTCGGCGGCAGCCTTCTCCATCGACGTGGCCAGTTCGTCGATCACGGCGCTGCTGCGCCCTTCCAGGAACATCTCGGCATGGCGCACGTCGTTGCGGTAGTGCTCGACCGATACCAGCCCCACGCACGGCGCCGCGCAACGGCCGATCTGGTGTTGCAGGCACGGGCGCGAGCGGTTGCGGAAGTAGCTGTCCTCGCACTGGCGCACCTTGAACAGCTTCTGCATCAGGTTGAGGCTTTCGCGCACGGCGAAGGCGCTCGGGTAGGGCCCGAAGAAGCGGCCTTTGAGGTTCTTGGCGCCGCGATGGAAGGCCAGGCGCGGATAGTCCTCGCCACCGGAGAGGTAGATGTACGGGTAGCTCTTGTCGTCGCGCAGCAGGATGTTGTAGCGCGGCTTGAGCGATTTGATCAGCTGCGACTCGAGCAGCAGCGCCTCGCCCTCGGTCCGCGTGACGGTGACCTCGCAGCGCGCGATCTGCGACACCATCGCGTTGATGCGCGGCTCCATCCGCGGCTTGAGGAAATAGCTGCCGACGCGCTTCTTGAGGCTGCCCGCCTTGCCCACGTACAACAGCTCGCCGTCGGCGTCGAAGTATCGGTAGACGCCGGGCGAGGTGGTCAGGGTCTGGACGAAGGCCTTGCCGTCGAACGGCGGCGTCTGGGGCGACTGCATGGACGCGATTCTAGCCGTTCCGGCAAGCGGCGCCGTGACCGGTGGCCGAACAGGCTGCAGCCTGTCGTAGGGTGGGCTTCAGCCCACCGCCCCTCGCCGGGAAAACCGGTGGGCTGAAGCCCACCCTACGGCTTACGGCTGGCCGGCGAGCCAGCGCTCGGCGCGTTCCACGTCCGCCTCGGTGTCGATGCCCGGCGGGAACGGCTCGGGCGTCAGCCGCACGGCGATCGGGAAGCCGTGTTCCAGTACCCGCAGCTGTTCGAGCGACTCGGCCTGCTCCAGCGGCGTGCGGGAAAGGCCGGTGTAGCGGTTCAGGAAGCCGGCGCGGTAGGCGTAGATGCCGATGTGGCGCAGGAACGGCACGCCGTCGGGCAGCGCCTCGCGGTTGGCCGCGAAGGCATCGCGCGCCCAGGGCAGCGGCGCCCGGCTGAAGTACAGCGCGCGTCCGTCCGCTCCACGCACCAGCTTGACCACGTTCGGATCGAACAACTCGTGCGCGTCGGCGATCGGCGTGGCGAGCGTGGCCATCGGCGCGGCATCCTCGGCCAGCGCGCGGGCCACCTCGCGGATGCCCGCTGCCGGCGCGAACGGCTCGTCGCCCTGCAGGTTCACCACGATGGCCTCATCCGGCCAGCCGTAATGGCCGGCCACTTCGGCCAGGCGGTCACTGCCGGAGGCATGGTCGGCGCGGGTCATGCAGATGTCGACGCCCTGCCCGACCAGCGCCTCGGCGACGCGCGCGTCATCCACCGCCACAACGACTTGACCCGCGCCGGCCTGAAGCGCGCGTTGCGCCACACGCACGACCATCGGCACGCCGCCGAGGCGGCGCAGCGGCTTGGCCGGCAGGCGGGTGGAACCGTAACGCGCCGGGATGGCGACGATGAAAGGCGGGACGGCAGGCATGGCGTGGCAAACTCGGGAAAGCCGCGAGCCTAGCATCGGGTGGGCAGGAGCGCCCGCCTGGTCACGTTCGCGCTGGGAGAAGGCCCTCGAAGGCGGGTTCGGATGGAGCGTGGTCTGCGCTCCGACCACAACCCTCGGCCAACCCCGTCGTCCGGAGCGAGAGGAGGGTCAGATGCCCTCGAGGGCGAAGCCGCAGCCGTTGGCCAGTTCCATGAAGCCAGGAAAGGAAGTGGCGACATTGCGGCAGTCCCCGATGCGCACGCCGCCTTTCGTCACGAGGCCGGCGACGGCAAAGCTCATCGCCACGCGATGGTCGCCGTGACTTTCGATCGCGCCTGCCGCCAACCCGCCACCGTGGATGAGGGCGCCGTCGGGAGCCTCCTCCACCTGCACCCCCAGCGCGCGAAGCCCCGTCGCCATGCTGGCAATGCGGTCGGATTCCTTCACGCGGAGCTCTGCCGCACCGCGGACCACGGTGTGGCCCCGCGCTGCCGCCGCTGCGACGAACAAGACGGGGAATTCGTCGATCATGTCCGGCACCAGCGCCTGAGGCAGCTCGATGCCGTGCAGTGGCGCATGGCGCACGCGCAGGTCGGCGACCGGCTCGCCGCCGCTCTCGCGCTCGTCGATCACCTCGATGTCCGCACCCATCAACCGCAGCGCCTGCAACAGCCCGGTGCGTCGGGGGTTGAGGCCTACCGCGCGCAGCAGCAGGTCGGAGCCGGGTACCAGGCTCGCGGCAACCAGGAAGAAGGCCGCCGAGGAGAAATCCGCCGGCACCTGCACGTCGGTGGCTCGCAGCGCGTGACCGCCGGTGAGCCGGGCCCGCCCTGGTGCGAATTCGATTGGCCATCCAAAGGCGGCCAGCATGCGCTCGGTGTAGTCGCGGGTAGGGTGCGGCTCGATCACCTCGGTTGCCCCCTCGGCATACAGGCCAGCCAGCAGCAGCGCAGACTTCACCTGCGCACTGGCGACCGGCAACTCATAACGGATGCCCCGCAGCCGCTGCCCCCCGCGCACGTGCAGCGGTGGCAGGCCTTCACGCGAACCGATGCGGGCGCCCATCGAGGCGAGCGGCTCGGTGACCCGCCGCATGGGCCGGCGCGACAGCGATTCGTCGCCGACCAGCGTGGCATCGAACGCCTGCCCCGCCAGCAGGCCCGTGAGCAGGCGCATGCCGGTGCCGGCGTTGCCACAGTCCAGCGGCCGGTCGGTGCCGCGCAACCCATGCAGTCCCACGCCATGCACCAGTCGCTCGCCCGGCGCGGGCGTCTCGATGGCCACGCCCAGCTGCGCCAGCACGGCGGCGGTGGCACGCGTGTCCTCACCTTCGAGGAAGCCGCTGATGCGGGAGTCACCCCCTGCCAACGCCGCCAGCATCAGGGCGCGATGGGAAACCGACTTGTCGCCCGGCACCGTGAGCGTGCCGCTCAGCGGCCCTGCCGGATGGCTGACCCAGTCCAGCCGTCCGGTCGTGTCTGCGCAACCGCTCACGGCAACGCCACCGGGTAGGAGCCGAGCACGCGGACCTGCGTGGCGACCCGTCCCATGTCCTTGAGCGCCGCCTGCAGCGGCGCATCGTCGATGTGCCCGGAAACGTCGATGAAGAACGCGTACTGCCACTTGCCGGTATGCGCCGGGCGCGATTCGATGCGGTTCATGCTCACGTTGTGTTTGGCAAACGGGCTCAGCACATCGTAGAGCGCGCCCGGCTTGTCGTTGACCGTGATGAGCAACGAGGTGCGATCGTTGCCCGAGGGCGGAAACAGCGAGCGGCCGATCACCAGGAAGCGCGTGGTGTTGTCGGCGCGGTCCTCAATGCCTTCGGCCAGCGGCTTGAGGCCATAGACCTTGCCAGCGGTCTTGCCCGCGATGGCCGCCGTGTCGTCCGCGTGCCGGACCAGCCGGGCGGCCTCGGCATTGCTGCCGACCGCCACGCACTCCACATCCGGCAGGTTGATCCGCAGCCAGGTCTTGCACTGCTGCAGCGACTGCGCGTGGGCGAACACGCGACGGATGTCACCCGGCGACGCGGCTTTCGACAGCAGGCACTGGTGCACGCGCAGCTCGATCTCGCCGCAGATGCGCGCCTCGGAGGTGAGGAACATGTCCAGCGTCACCTGGATCATGCCCTGTCCCGAGTTCTCCACCGGCACCACGCCGAAGTCGGCATGCCCGGCAGCGACCTCCTGGAACACCTCCTCGATGCTGCCCAGCGGCAGGCCATAGGCCGCGTGGCCGAAGTGCTTGCGCACCGCCTGCTCGCTGAAGGTGCCCTCGGGCCCGAGGAAACCGACCTTGAGCGGATCCTCCTGCGCCAGACACGAGGACATGATCTCGCGGAACAGCCGCACCATCTCGGTGTCCGACAGCGGGCCGTGGTTGCGATCGACCACCATGCGCAGCACGTGCGCCTCGCGCTCGGGCCGGTAATAGTCGATCGCCGACAGGCCCTCGCCCTTGACCCGCGCGACCTCCTGCGCCCAGTTGGCGCGCTCGGAGATCAGCTCCTGGATCTGACGGTCGATGCTGTCGATGCGGTCGCGCACCTTGCCCAGCGATTCCTTGGGATCGGTCATCTGGCGTTCCAGCGGTAAAGAAGTCCAAACGTTAGCAGGCGAGCGCTCAGCCATGGCGCCGTGCGAAGTCGCGCATGAACGCCACCAGCGCCTCGACCGCCTCCAGCGGCACGGCGTTGTAGAGGGAGGCACGCATGCCGCCCAGCGCCTTGTGGCCCTTCAGCGCGAGCAGGCCGGCGGCCTCCGATTCGGCCAGGAAGGCCGCGTCGAGGGTGCCTTCGTGCAGGGTGAACGGCACGTTCATGCGCGAACGCGACGCCGCGGCGATCGGGTTGCGGTAGAAGCCGCCCGAGCTGTCGATCGCTCCGTACAGCAGCGCCGCCTTGGCGCGGTTGCGCTCGCCCATGGCGGCCAGCCCGCCCTGCCCCTTGAGCCACTGGAACGTCAGCCCGGCCAGGTACCAGCCGAAGGTATTGGGCGTGTTGAGCATGGACCCGGCCGCGGCGTGCTCGGCGTAGCGGAAGATGCGCGCCATCGGCCGACCCGGCCGCGCCAGCAGGTCACGGCGGACGATCATCACCACCAGGCCGGACGGTCCGATGTTCTTCTGCGCGCCGGCGTAGATCAGGCCGAAGCGGCGCACGTCCAGCGGCCCGGACAGGATGTTGGAGGACATGTCCGCCACCAGCGGCACCTCGCCGACGTCCGGCACGTCATGGAACTCCACGCCGTGGATGGTCTCGTTGGGGGTGTAGTGCACGTAAGCGGCCTGCGGGTCGAGCTGCCACCCGCGGCGGGACGGCAGGTGCAGGTAGCCGTCGGCCTGGCTGCTGGCGGCCACGTTCACGCGCAGGTAGGGGCTGGCCTCGCCAGCGGCCTTCTCGCTCCAGTGCCCGCTCACAATGTAGTCGGCCGTGTCGTCCGGGCCAGCCAGGTTCATCGGGATCTGCGCGAAGTGCTGGGTCGCACCGCCCTGCAGGAACAACACCGCGTAGTCGCCGGGGATCTCCAGCAGTTCGCGCAGGTCCGCTTCCGTGCGCTCGGCCATCGCGATGAAGCGCTTGCCGCGGTGCGACTGCTCCATTACCGAGACACCGCTGCCCTGCCAGTCCAGCAACTCGCGCTGCGCCTGTTCGAGCACCGCCTGCGGCAATGCCGCCGGCCCCGCACTGAAGTTCCAGACCTTGCCCACTGCGCGTGTCCTGATGGAATGAGCGGGCATTATGGCGCGGTGCAACATGCGGGCGTCAAATGCTCTCTTCGGCGGGGCCACATACGGCGATGGAAGGCTTGGGTCAGCCCGCGCAAGTTCGCTAGTCTTGCCAGGTGCCTTGCCAGCTCACCGCCTCCCAGCCAATGCTCACTGCCCGCTTCCACGCTGCCATCGCCGAGCTTCCCGCGGCGACCTGGGATGCACTGCGGGCGAGCGCCAACCCGTTCGTCTCGCATGCCTTCCTGCACACGCTCGAAAGCACGGGCTGCATCCGTCCGGACTGGGGTTGGCAGGCGCACCACCTGGGGCTGTACGAGGACGACCGCCTGATCGCGGCCGCACCGGTGTACCTGAAGGGCAACTCGCATGGCGAGTTCGTGTTCGACTGGAGCTGGGCCGGTGCCTGGGAACGCGCCGGGGGCGACTACTACCCCAAGCTGCTCAATGCCGTGCCTTACTCGCCGGTGCCGGGCCCGCGGCTGCTGGCCGGCCGCGATGCACGCGCGCCGCGCCTGCGGCAGGCGCTGGTGGAGGCGATGCGGGCGGAGGCCGATCGCCTGGGCCTGTCCTCGGTACACGCCAATTTCCTGGAGGACCAGGAGCTGGACGCGTTCGGCAGCGACTGGCTGGCGCGCTCGGACGTGCAGTTCCACTGGCACAACCAGGGCTACGGGCACTTCGACGACTTCCTGGCGACGCTCAGGTCCAAGAAGCGCAAGAACATCCGGCAGGAACGGGCGCAGGTAAGTGCATATGGCCTGGACATCCGCATGCGCGACGGCACGACCATGGACGCAGACGCCTGGCGCCAGATCCATGCGCTCTACACGGCGACCTTCGACGCCAAGGGCAACCATGCCGCGCTGACGCGCGCGTTCTTCCAGGCACTTGGCCATCTCGGCAGCGGCGTGCAGGTAGCCTGCGCGATGGACGGCGAACGCATCGAGGCCATGGCCCTGTTCCTGCAAAGCGATACGACGCTCTACGGACGCTACTGGGGCGCGCGGGTGGAGCTGCCGGGGTTGCATTTCGAACTGTGCTATTACCGCGGCATCGAGCATGCGATCGCCCGTGGCCTCGCACGCTTCGAGCCTGGCGCGCAGGGCGAGCACAAGCTCGCGCGCGGCTTCGTGCCGGTACGCACGCATTCGCGCCATTATCTGGCCCATCCGCAGTTCCGCCGGGCCGTGCGCGAAGCGCTGGTCCACGAAGCACAGGCGATGGACGATTACGTTGCCGAACTGGGCGCGCACGCGCCCTACGCCGGGGCGTGCCGGTGATCCGCCTGCCGCTGCTCGATCCGATGGCGCCCGAGCGCTTCCCCGACCCGCGCCATGCGCTGGCCGAGCCCAACGGCCTGCTCGCCTTCGGCGGCGACCTGTCGCCGCGACGGCTGCTGGCCGCTTACGAGCGCGGCATCTTTCCCTGGTTCAACCCGGGCGAGCCGATCCTGTGGTGGTCCCCCGATCCGCGTTGCGTGTTCGACACGGCGACCTGCCGCGCCAATCGCAGCCTGCGTCGTGCACTGGCAGGCAAGGACTGGCGGGTGACCGTCGACGAGGCCTTCGTGCGCGTGATGCGCGCCTGCGCCGCGCCGCGGCCCGGCCAGCACGGAACCTGGATCGGCCAGGCGATCATCGACGCCTACGCCTCGCTGCATACGCAGGGCCATGCGCACAGCGTCGAAGTGTGGGAAGGCGACGCGCTGGTCGGCGGCGTGTACGGCGTGAGCGTGGGACGGCTGTTCTGCGGCGAGTCGATGTTCAGCGCCCGCAGCGGTGGCTCGAAGCTGGCGCTGGTGGCACTGGCGGCCCTGCTGCGCGAGTGGGGCTTTCCGCTGCTCGATGCGCAGGTCAGCAACCCCCACCTGCTGGGGCTTGGGGCGCGAGAACTACCGCGCGATGCGTTCCTGGCGCAGGTGCGCACGCTGGCGGCGCAGCCGTGCGATCCGTTGCGCTGGCGCAAGGTGGCCCCGCGAGCCGCGGCCGACTGCCTCTAGGCCTGCGCCAGCTCCAGCGACGGGTGCGATTCGGCCATGCCGAGCGCCTTGAGGTCCGCGTAATGGGCGAGGAACAGTTCGACCAGCTGCGGATCGAGCTGGCTGCCGGCCGCCTCGCGCAGGTAGGCCAGCACGTCCTCCTCCGGCCACGCCGGCTTGTAGACGCGCGGGAAGCTCAGCGCGTCCCACACATCCACGATGCTGAAGACGCGCGCGGCGAGCGGAATCTCCTCGCCGCGCAAGCCACGCGGATAACCACCACCGTCCCAGCGCTCGTGATGCGCATAGGGAATGTCGATCGCGCCTCGAAGGAAGTCGACCTGTTCCATCAGCTCGCGCCCGATCTCCGGATGCCGGCGCATGTGCGCCATCTCGGCGTCGTCCAGCTTGCCCGGCTTGATCAGGATGGCATCGGGAATCGCCAGCTTGCCAATGTCGTGCAGCAACGCGCCGAACTTGACCGCAAGCAGCGCCTCCCCATGCATGCCGGCCAGACGGGCCAGGCCCATCGCCATGCGCATGACGCGGTCGGAGTGGTCGCGGGTTTCCTTGTGGCGGATATCCATCGCCGAAACCAGCACGCGCAGCGTCTGTTCGTGGCCGCGCATCAGTTGGCGGTTGATTGCGGCCAGTCGTCGCACGTCCTTGCCGATCATCCAGTACAACATCGCGCCGGTCATCACCACGAAGAACCAGCCCTTGGCGCTCTGCGCCCACACCCGTGCATCGGGGTCCAGCACCAGCGACGCGAGCGCACGATCCGAGAGCCAGATCCACAGGCAGGCGAGCGTGACGTACAGAAACGCGATTCGGAATTGCGGGCTGATCGACACGCCAGGCTCCAGGCACCAGGTGGCACGGGCGGCATTCTTCCCTGCCATGAGGAGGACTGTCGACAGACTGTCCCCAGCCTGTACAGCCGGATGTGAAACGCGTGATCCAGCGCACATCCCGGCAACCTGGCGGCTGCCGTGGGTCAGGCCGTCCGGGTGGCGTACTTGCGTGCCACGTAATCGTCCAGGATGCCGACGAACTCCTCGGCGATGTGGTCGCCACGCAGGGTCATCGCCTTTTCGCCGTCGATGAACACCGGTGCCGAGGGCGCCTCGCCATTGCCCGGCAGCGAGATGCCGATGTTGGCGTGTTTGGATTCGCCCGGTCCGTTGACCACGCAGCCCATCACCGCGAGGGTGAGGTTTTCCACGCCGTCGTACATCACGCGCCATTCCGGCATCTTGGCCCGCACATGTCCCTGCACGGTCTTGGCCAGTTCCTGGAAGAACTCGCTGGTGGTGCGTCCGCAGCCCGGGCAGGCGGTGACCAGCGGCGTGAACGCGCGCAGCCCCATGGTCTGCAGCAGCTCCTGCGCGACGATCACCTCCTGCGTGCGCGAGCCACCGGGCTCGGGCGTGAGCGAGATGCGGATGGTGTCGCCGATGCCCTCCTGCAGCAGCACCGCGAGCGCCGCCGCCGAGGCGGTGATGCCCTTGGAGCCCATGCCGGCTTCGGTGAGGCCCAGGTGCAGTGCGTAATCGCAGCGGGTGGCCAGGTCGCGGTAGACCGCGATCAGTTCCTGTACGCCGGACACCTTGCAGGAGAGGATGATGCGATCGCGCGGCAGGCCGATCTGCTCGGCGCGGGCGGCCGAATCGAGCGCGGAACGGATCAGCGCCTCGCGCGCGACCACGCCGGCGTCCCACGGCTGGGCGCGTTGCGCGTTCTCGTCCATCAGCGTGGCGACCATGCCCTGGTCGAGCGAGCCCCAGTTGGCGCCGATGCGCACGGGCTTGCCGTACTGGATGGCCTTCTCGATGATCGATGCGAACTGGCTGTCTTTCTTCTTGCCGAAGCCGACGTTGCCCGGGTTGATGCGGTACTTGGCGAGCACCTCGGCGCAGGCCGGTTCGGCTTCGAGCAACTGATGCCCGTTGTAGTGGAAGTCGCCCACGATCGGGACGTCCACGCCCATCATGGCCAGCTTTTCGGCGATGCGCGGCACTGCCGCGGCAGCCGCCGGGGTGTTCACGGTAATGCGCACGACTTCGGAGCCTGCGCGGGCCAGTTCGGCGATCTGCTTCGCGGTGCTGGCGGGGTCTTCGGTGTCGGTGTTGGTCATCGACTGCACCACTACCGGCGCACCGCCGCCCACCATGACCTTGCCCACGCGTACGCCTACGCTCGGGCGGCGCGTTGCCGGGCCGGCGGGCCGTGGTTGCTGGGGAATGGCGTCGTTCATGGGTCGCTACGAAAAGTGGGCCGCCATGCTGCGGCAATGCACAAGAATACCACTGCCCCCGCGCCCTCTCCCCTCCGGCGAGAGGGTTGGGGTGAGGGGCCGGGGCTCGCGGGGATGCCTGCGAGAGCGGTGTTTTGCCTGTCGTTCGTGCGTGCTCTCACCGCAACTTGGCTCGCCTGCCGCGGGCTTCCGATCGCCTGCCGGCGCTCGGGTCACTTTTCTTTGCCGGCCCAAAGGAAAGTAACCAAAAGAAATGGCCTGCTAATCCCGGTGAGAGATAAGAGCTAGGTGCCGCCTCGCTTTGATGGGTTGGTCGCTCGCTCTTAGAGGAGCTGCCGCCGCTTTACCGCGGGCGCTCGGGAGTTGGGGCGAGGGTAGGTTTGCGGCGGCGTGGAGCGGCTACCAATTTTGCCTTCAGAGCGGTCGTGGTTCTGGCGCACAGCATGACCGTAAGCTCCCCCGTTAGGCAGACATCTCGAAAGTAGAACTTTCTGGCATCGTTCCCGAGCCAGGAGGTTCCATGAAGAAGTCGAAGTTCACCGAGACGCAGATCGTCTCGATCCTCAAGCAGGC